>CBFHVV010000014.1:19968-49349 GCA_965658965.1 Croceimicrobium sp. | reverse complement strand
CGAGCGCATCTACCGAAAGGTTAGTTGATGAGGAAGCAGAAGATTCCACCAAGCAGGAGCCACAAGATGCTGAAGCTAGTGATAGTGAGAAGGAGCCCGATTTAGAAGATGAAATAAGTAGAATTGAAGCCCTGGCAGAAAGGCTGCGATTTGAGCGGCAGGGGAAATCTAATGCTGAGCAAAAATATTCTACTCAAGCGGATTTACCGCAGGAAACTAGCGCTGAAAAGGCAGAAATAAAGCTGAATCAATCGCAGCAAAATGTAGAGGACTCAGCTGAGCTTACAGAGGAGGAAGAGTCTGAAGATTCGCGCAATATTGCGGAAGAAAGTACGATTGTGCCAGAGCAAAAAGCGGTGGAAGAGCAGCCAAAAGGTTCTTCTATTGAGGATGAGGCGGGAGATTTGGTGCAAGCTTTAGAGGAAGATATTGCAATGCTGAAGGTGGTTGACTCGGATGCAAGTTCGCCTGAGGAGGAAGAGTTAGCAGATGATCTTGCTGTGGAAGCAGAGAGGAATCGGGAAGAGGAATTAACAGATATCCACTTAGAGACTCCCAACTTTAGACCAGAGGCGGAAGCAGGTGAAGATAAGTATGCGGGAGAAGTAGAGGGTGTAGATTCTCGTATGGATGCTGAAGAAGACCCCGCGCAGGCAGAAGAGTTTGATTCGAAACCTGCTCTGCCCGAGGAGCTGCCCGAAGAATTGCCGGAAGAGGAGGAAGAGGATGATGTACCAAGTTTTGGAGAGTTACTGAAACGCTTAAATAGTCAGAAGAAAGAAGATAGCTCTAATAGTCTGCAAAATCCAGAGCCAGAGGAGAATAAAGCATCACTAAAGAAGTCGGAAATTTCAGAAAAGATAGACCTGATTGATGCTTTCGTAGAAAAGTTGCCGGATTTAAAGAAGCGTAAACCCAATAAAGCTGAGCTAGTAAAGGCACCTGAGGTGAAAAAAACCGAGGAGCCAGCAGCGGAGGAGGCAACGCTGGTAACGGAGACTTTGGCCAAGGTTTACATCAAGCAAGGACATTTTAAGAAGGCAATTCAAGCTTATGAAATTCTTAGGTTGAAATATCCCGAAAAAAGTTCTTTCTTTGCCAGCCGAATTTTAGAGATAAAAAAACTGTCTAACAGTAAAAAATAGAACATGGTATTATTAATCACCACCCTCATTATTTTAGTTTGTATCTTTTTGGTACTTATCATTCTTGTTCAAAACCCAAAAGGAGGCGGCTTAAGTTCATCTTTCGGTGGTGGCGGCACTCAACTTTTCGGCGGTGTTAAGAAAACTACAGATTTCTTAGACCGTGGAACTTGGGCTTTAGCGATTGTGTTAGTGGCTTTGGTTTTAGGCGCAAATGTATTTTTAAGCCCACGTAGTGCTAACGAAACTGCAGTGGAATCTGCCGCAGGTAGAGTGGAATTACCAGCAACGGAACAAAACATGAGCTTGCCAGCAGATGGCGGTAACTTTGAGCTGCCAGCTAATGTTGACGAAGAAAATGACGCTCCTGCACAATAAGCAGATAAAACAATAATTTTAGGCCCTTCTTACTTCGGTAAGAAGGGCTTTTTTTATACCCGATAATATGATTAAAAAAATTGTTTTGCTTGCAGTTTTAGGCATGGCTACTTTAGCTTCCTGTGCAAAGAAGGAAAGCTCAACAAGCGGTGAGTTTCCTCAAGAATTATTAATTGATAATGAACGTTACGAATTAGCAGCGCTCTTAGCCTATAATTACGGCCCAAACCCTAACCTTTATCAGGGAACTAATTTCAATTTAAGCTTTCTTAGCGAAGGAATAAAAGTTCATGCCGATTCTGCTCAAGTGCGCGATAGCCTTAGTGGAAATGGCTTTGTGTTGCGCCTAGATGTTTATTCACCCGATAGTCTCAATCTTAGTGAGGGTAATTATGTTTTGGACTCTAGCCAAACTAATTACTCTCTTGCGCAAGCTTATCTACTTAGTTATAAATCGTCAGATACGCTAAGTCAAGTACTTCGAGTAGGCTCGCTGGAAGTGATTCGGCTCGGTGAGATTTATACGATACTGGGTGACTTTAAAAGCCTTGACGGCAGAGAAGTGGTATTCAGTTTTCAGAGTGAGCTAAAGGCGCTTCGAAGGTTTTGATAAGCTATAGCATTCTGTGTTTTAAAGAAATGTAGCTTTAGAGATATGTTTAAGTAGAGAGCTAAAAAATGGAAATTAAAAGAATACTGAGCTTTTTCGCTGTAGCACTAGTGATTATGCTTAATTCCTGCAAGAAGGACGAAGCCTTGTCGCCTATTGCTTCTTCTGCGAGACTAATAAGGTTAGAAGGTATTACTTACGATCTAGACGAGAGTTTTATTTTAAACTTGGGGGAGTCCAGTTTTTACCAGGGCACAAAATACCGCTTCTATGCGGCAACGGAAGGGATAGAGTTTATTTACGACTCTAATGGTTTACCAGCGGATGCTCTTGGCAAGGGCTATACTTGCTTTATAGATTTCTATGCTCCAAGCGATAGCTTTATTAATGCGGGTACTTATTGCTTAGAACCGACAAACGGAGCTAATTTGTTTACTATTTCTGATGGAGGCGCATTATCGTACGGCTTAGCCACTGCCTTGCAATATCAATTTCTAAGTGGCTCCTTAGAGCTGTCAAAAAATAATGAGATTTCAACTCTGGTTGGGAGCTTTAGAGATACGAATGGAAGGAAAGTAACGGTTTACTTCCAAGGAAAGCTGCAGGTGATAGATGCTAAATAAGAGTTTAAGAAGGAGCAACAAAGTATTGAAAGAATAAAGGCCACCTAAAAATTTTTAGGTGGCCTTCTTTTATGTTTTAGCTGAAGTCATTTAAGATTTGCTCCGTTGCTGCTTTGGTTTTTACTTTAAGGTAAATTTTCTCAATAATTCCTTCCTCGTTTATCACAAAGGTTTCGCGATGAATCCCGTCGTATTCTCTACCCATAAATTTTTTTAATCCCCAAACTCCGTAGTCGTTAATTACCTGCTTTTCAGTGTCAGGAATTAGAGGGAAAGGTAATTCATATTTAGTGCTAAACTTTAGGTGTTTCTTTTCATCATCCGCGCTTACACCGATTATCGCAAAGCCTTTTTCTTGCAAGAGGGAGTAGTTGTCTCGAAAGTTGCAGGCTTCGGCGGTACAGCCTGGGGTATCATCTTTAGGGTAAAAATAGAGGACTACTTTCTTGCCTTTAAAGTCATTAAGTTTTAGGCTATTCCCATTTTGGTCAATAGCATTAATATCTGGGGCTTTATCGCCTTCTTTAAGATGTGTCATATTTGAATTTTTTTAGTTAACCACTTTAGTTCCTGATTGTTGTTAAGGATGAATATCAAAGCTAAAAATTGGCAGATTTTGGCAGTTTGCAGTGGAGTAATCTTACCAGCTTGTCAGCCAAAGTACTAATGTTTACGCTCCTTACTGACAAATTTACTTTAAAGTTCTGCTGGCATATTTTATGACTAATCGCTGATGTCTTTAAACACATTATTTTAACATAAAAAGATAAGTCGATATGGCTGAAATTAATTTGAAACCTTTAGCAGATCGCGTTTTAGTGGAGGCTAGCGCGGCAGAAACAACTACTGCCTCAGGTATTATTATTCCTGATACGGCTCAAGAGAAACCTCAACAAGGTGTTGTAGTAGCGGTTGGTGCTGGAAAGCCCGATGAGCCTATGACCGTTAAGGTGGGTGATGTAGTATTATATGGGAAATACGGTGGTACCGAAATCAGACATGAAGGTAAGGATTACCTAATCATGCGCGAATCGGACATCTACGCCGTAATGGGTTAATTAATCAAAAATCAACAACATTAAAAAATTAGAGAAAAATGGCTAAGGATATTAAATTTAACTTAGAAGCACGTGACGGTTTAAAGCGCGGGGTAGATCAACTTGCCAATGCGGTTAAAGTAACCCTAGGACCCAAAGGTCGTAACGTGATTATTGAAAAGTCTTTTGGCGCACCAACAGTAACCAAAGATGGTGTTTCGGTAGCAAAAGAAATAGAGCTAGAAGATAGAGTAGAAAATATCGGTGCTCAGATGGTAAAAGAAGTGGCTAGTAAAACCGCAGATATTGCAGGTGATGGTACTACTACTGCTACCGTTCTAGCGCAAGCAATATTTAACCAAGGTTTAAAAAACGTTGCCGCTGGTGCAGCGCCTATGGATTTAAAGCGTGGAATGGATAAAGCGGTAGCTTCGATTATCGAAAACCTTCATTCTCAAAGTCAAGTAGTGGGTGATAGCTCTGATAAAATTGAGCAAGTTGCTTCTATCTCGGCAAACAACGACGCTACAGTTGGGGCGCTTATTGCTGAGGCAATGAAGAAAGTAAAGAAAGAAGGTGTTATTACGGTTGAAGAAGCTAAGGGTACTGAAACTTACGTAGATGTAGTTGAAGGTATGCAGTTCGATCGTGGGTATTTATCGCCTTACTTCGTTACCGATAGCGAAAAAATGATCGCGGATTTAGAGTCTCCACATATTCTTATTTACGATAAGAAGATTAGTAATATGAAGGAGCTTCTTCCTATTTTGGAGCCAGCAGCACAAAGTGGTAGACCTTTGCTAATTATCGCTGAAGACGTAGAAAGCGAAGCACTAGCTACTTTGGTAGTGAACAAAATTCGCGGTAGCTTAAAGATTGCCGCCGTAAAAGCTCCAGGTTTTGGTGATCGTCGTAAGGCAATGTTGGAAGATATCGCCATCCTAACTGGAGGAACCGTAATTTCTGAGGAGCGTGGTTTTAAACTAGAAAACGCCACTATGGATATGCTGGGTACCTGCGAAAAAGTGGCTATCGATAAAGATAATACCACTATCGTAAATGGTGCCGGTGCCAAGGAAGATATCACTGCTCGTGTGAATCAGATTAAAGCACAAATTGAATCTACTACTTCTGACTACGACAAAGAAAAACTACAAGAACGCTTAGCTAAATTAGCAGGTGGAGTTGCAGTATTATACGTAGGCGCTGCCAGTGAGGTAGAGATGAAAGAGAAGAAAGATCGTGTAGACGATGCTTTGGCTGCTACCCGCGCTGCTATTGAGGAAGGTATTGTACCTGGTGGTGGTGTTGCGCTAGTGCGTGCCGCTCTCGTATTAGAAAATATGAAAGGCGATAACGAGGACGAAAGTACTGGTATCCGTATTATTCACCGTGCTATCGAAGAGCCTTTACGTCAGATTGCTTATAACGCTGGTCAAGAAGCGAGTGTTATAGTAAATAAAGTAAAGGAAGGTAAGGCAGACTACGGTTACAATGCCAAGACCGAAGCTTTCGGTAATATGTTTGAACAAGGTATTATTGATCCGACTAAAGTGACTCGCGTAGCTTTAGAAAATGCTTCATCAGTAGCAGGGATGCTATTAATTACCGAAGCTACAATCACAGAAATTCCAGGTGATAATGATGCTGCCAATGCAGCTGCTGCCGCTGGAATGGGTGGTGGTATGCCAGGAATGATGTAAAATACATAATAATGGAATTAATCCCGCTGACTTTAAGTAGTTAGCGGGATTTTTTTTGCATCATGTCGGGTAGATGGGCTCTTCTTATATCTTTGTGTTTCTAAGAAATTATTACATGAAGCGCCTTTTAATACTTTTCCTTTTAACATTTATTGCTCTGCCTAGTTTAGAAGCACAGCGTTACCGCGATCCTCGCTCTTATTACCGTGAGTTTCAGAGTCAGAATCGACGCTTAAACGTTAAGAATATGCGCTACCTTGAAGCGGTGGCTCAAGGTTTAGATGAGAGAAGAGTTGCAAAGTTTCGCGAAATGGTTTTAGACCAGTTAAAAGAGACCAAACGCGACTTAGAAAGAGTAGGGCCGTATAAGGACGATGATGTGCTGTGGAAGGAATATATGGCCGCTATTGATATGTATATTGAAGCCTATTCTAAGGACTTCGGTAAGGCGCAAGAGCTTAGCGCAGAAATGTATACCTCTTACGAAAATTTAGAAGCTTATTACGAGGCTGCTAGTGTTGCCGAAATAAAGCTATTGGACGCTAATTATAAAATTGAAAAGGCGGAAGACTATTTTGGCAAAACTTACCAAGTAGACTTACGTCGTGATACCGCAGCAATTGGCAAAGCATTACGCTTAGACGATATTACGGTTTATACTCGAGATTTGGCCTTGGTTTTTTATCGCGTAGATGCTCATTTATTGGCAATTTTTAAAGCGGTGGAAGAGAATGAGACGGATACTCTAAGTATAATCATTACCGACTTACGCAAAGATATTCGCGTAGCCCAAGCGGAGATAGAAGACATCGGCGATTATAAAGGCGACGATGGTTTAAAGGATTTTGTACTCGGCTTTATTGAAGATATTGACGCTTCTATTGATGAAGAACTTCGGCCAACAGCAGAGGTTTTAGAGGCTCGCTACCAAGATCAAAAAAGTTTAGCGGAGGCTAAGGCAGATATGGAAGATTACCGCGAATGGCACGATGGGATTAGCCAAGACTTTTTTGAGGAGCGAAAAGAGTTGATCCTAGATGAGATAGAGAAAGAATACTAAAGCCTTTTAAATAGGCTGGCTAGGTCTGTAAAATTCTATTATGTTAAGGGTCAGAACATTCCTGCTATTGCTTTGCTTTGCTTCACTCCTTTTAAAAGGCCAAGGGAATACAGATAGCCTTAGGCAAGTGCTTAATGCCGAAACGAAACCAGAGATGCAGATGCAACAGTACTTGCAACTCTGCGGGGCCTGGTCAATTCAAAATCAGGATTCTGCCAAATTTTACATCCAAAAATCTCTTGCCTTTAGCAGGAAAATAATTGATAAGACTTACGAGGTAGAAGCCCTAAATCATTGGGCTAACTTTTTGCAAAGGCAGGCTTTGTTAGATTCGGCAATGCGGGTTTATCATCAGGCGCTAAGCCTCTCTAAAAAGTTAAATTATCTAAAAGGACTTGCTAAAATCACCAATAATATATCCTTAATCCATAATGATAAGGGCGATTACGTGCAGGCCTTGGAAAGTCTTTACCAAAGCTTAGGCTACGAAGATCAGCTTGGGAATGAATTGGGTAAGGCTGAGGTCTATGGAAATATCGGAGTTATCTTTTATTATCAATCTGATTATGAAAAAAGCCTGAACTACTTAAAGTTAGCCTTAGATGTTTACCTGAAAGAAAATGATGAAGTAGGAATTATACAGGCTTACAATAATATTGGCGGGATAAATGTCGTAATGGGGCAAGTAGATTCGGCTTTATTCTATTACCAAAAGAGCTTGCTCCGCGCAGAAGCCTCTAATGATGAGGATGAAATTTCAATGGCACTCAGCAATATGGCTGGCCTCTATAAAAGCCAAGGTAAATACGCTAAGGCAGAAGAACTTCTGCAAAGGGCTATTGGAATAAGTGAAAGTATAAATGATTACCGTGGGCTTACTCTTAATAAAAAAAGTATAGCCTCTTTATATCAAGAACAGGGTGATTATAAAATGGCTTTAAGCTTCTTTCTGGAGGCACTAAATATTAGCAAGGATTATGGTTTTAAGGATAGCCGGGTAGATATTTATAAGCAGCTTGTGGGCTTTTATGAAGAACAGGGTGATTTTAAGCGCAGCCTCTATTACAGTAAAAATTTACGAGCCCTAGACGATAGCATTTTTAATGAAGCCAAAAGTAAAGCGATAGCCGACGCGGAAGCTCGCTACGAATCGGCAAAAAAGGATCAGGCCATTGCTGAGCAAGAGGCTCAATTAGTAAAAGAGCAGTTAAGGCTAAAGCAAAAAAATCAATGGATCATAATTCTCATTGCCTCAATTAGCCTCTTAATTCTTATTGCCATTTTTATTTATCGTCAACAAAAGCTAAAACAAGCGCAATTAAGGAGCGAAGCGCAATTAAAGCAGGAACGCTCCAAAGCAGAGCTTAGGGAAAAGATGGAAGCAGAAAGGCTCCGTATTTCACGCGATTTGCATGATCATATTGGCACACAACTTACCATCATCGGAACGAATATTGACAAGCTGGCTTTTAAAGAAGAGGAAGAGCAAAAGCGACGTAATTTAGAGAACATTAGTGACCATTCTCGGGATACCATGCATCAACTTCGAGAAACAATTTGGGCCATGAATGTGGATGGTATTAGCATAAAAATGCTGGTGGCTAAATTGCAAGAGTTTTTTCGGCGTGCTAATCAGGGTGGGAAAAGTATGTTGATTGAGAATAGCTGTGTAGAAGATCTGATGCTCAGTCCGAACCAAACTATTGCCTTGTTTCGCATCTGCCAGGAGGCCGCTAATAATGCCATTAAATATGCCGATTTTAATACCTTTAAAATCCGTTTTTGGAGCAAGTCAGATAGCCTATATTTAAAAATATCGGACGATGGTAAAGGAACAGACTTAAAGGTAGCGGGTAAAGGTTATGGCTTGTCAAATATGCAGCAGAGGGCTTCTGAGATTGGCGCTGATTTCACCTTGGAATCCACTACTGGTGCAGGTTTTTCTATTGAGATGAAAATTGAATTTAATCCGCAGATACTTGCGGTGGAGGCTTAAATTAAAGATCAAATTATGGCCATTAGTATCGTAATAGCAGAAGATAATCCCAAGGTATCAAAGGCTTTGCAAGAGAAGGTAGAGCTAGATGAGCGTTTTAAGGTAAAGTATCACTGTTTAAATGGGCAAGAATTACTGAAGTGCCTCCAGAGAGATCACTTAGTGGATGTTGTTTTGATGGATATCAATATGCCCCTAATGGATGGAATCGAAGCCACATGGGAATTAAAGAGGCTGTATCCGCAGATAAAGGTGGTAATGAGCACTATTTTCGATGAAGAAGACTATTTGTTAAGAGCTATTTTAGCAGGCGCTAGTGGTTATCTCCTTAAAGATGAAAAGCCAAGAAGGATACATGATGCGATTGATGAAGTGCTAGATGGCGGTGCTCCTATGTCTTCGGCTATTGCCCATAAAACCTTGAGACTAATCCGTGGGGGATTATCTTATAGCCAGCCTGAAGAGAAGGTAGACTTTAAGCTTACTAAAAGAGAATTACAGATCTTAGAACAGATTAGTACTGGTTTAGGCTATCAGGATATTGCCAATAATTTAAGCATTAGTCCATCTACCGTGCGTAAACACATCGAAAATATATACCAAAAGTTGCAGGTTCACAGTAAGGTGGAAGCGGTGCAATTGGCAATTAAAAACCGCTTGATTTAAAGCATAAAAAAAACCGCTGTTGGAGCGGTTTTACTTTATCAAATAGCAAGTACTTTATTTTAAAAGTCCTTTTAATTTGGCTGATATGGTTTTGCCATCTGCTTTCCCGGTAAGATCCTTGCTGGCCTTGCCCATTACTTTTCCAAAGTCTTGAGGACCACTTGCGCCCACTTCTGCAATTATTGCTTTTAAGGCAGCCTCTAGCTCTTCCTCAGTCATGGCCTTTGGTAAAAAGGTTTCTATAACTTCCAGCTGTGCTCTTTCGTCGGCCGCTAGGTCTTCACGTTTCTGCTCGAGGTAAATGTCTAAAGAATCCTTACGCTGCTTTTGCAACTTAATTAGGATTTTCATTTCCTCCTCTTCATCTAATTCAGAACCCACCCCTTTATCGCTTTGGGCAAGAAGGATAGCTGATTTAATGCTGCGTAAAGTTTCTAATTTAATTTTATCCTTGGCGCGCATCGCATCTTTTAGCTGCGTGGCAATTTGGTCTTTTAAGCTCATTGTAAAATTTTTGACAAAGGTATAATAGTTTAGGCAAGAAAAAACCGCCACTAAGGGCGGTTTAAGTAGGTATATATTAAGAGTCTGCTAATCTACATTATCGTGTAAAAAGCTGTTATCCGATTTTAAATCCGTGCCGTTCTCGTTTTGGTTTAGCGTCATTCTACCTTGCACTTGATCGCTGCTATTCGCATTGTTTTCAATGTTTATTCCATGACGTTTATAGGCAGGTTCATTATCCGTTTCATTAATATTATGCGGATTGTTTTTAAAGCGGTAGTTAAAGGCTTTCAACTTGGCACGACGTTCCTCAGCTCTTAAGCGCATGCCATCTTCTATGCTGCTTTCCATAGGGTTGCTAGCAAGGCGCTTGCGCGCTGGGCTTGGTGCGGATTGACGTACTTCAAATTGCAGGTCGCGGTCTGGTTCTTCTGCCGGGATCTCTTGCTTTTTATTCTCTTCTTCCTTGGGCGCCTCAGCCTGACTAAGACGCTTTTCTAAGTCGCTATAGTCATCTAAATTGTAAATGACCTTACTAGTTTCTTGGGGCTGCTTTTTAGCGTGTTCATCCCTAGGCGCTTCTTGGCGGGTTTTATTCGCTTCCTGGTCGGCTTTAAACTTTTCTTCACTTGGGGCTTGAGGGCTAGGCTCCTCTATACGAGATTCCTCCTTATTGTGATTATCGATTTCAAAAACACCCAAGCTTTCATCGTCTTCTGTCCAAGTGGAGATTTCTGGTCTCTCTGGGTACGAAGCGTGCTCTGGAGACAAGTTTTCGTCCACAGATTCGATATTATTCTCGCTTGGGGATGGATTTTCAGGAAGGTGATACTCATCTCCTAAATCGCTTAAATTAAAGCGAATTACTTCCTCCTCTCTTTCCTGAGGCTGGTCTTCCTTTGAGGGAGAGGGATCATCAGTTTTATCATCTTCGAATTCATCAAATAGATAAATTTGTTGCGATTGGCTTTGCTCTTGGGCAGATGCGCGTTCAAGCTCAGAGTCCAATAAATTATCATCTTCCTCGTCCATTGTAACAGGCTTATCGTACAAGGAAGTACTAATAGCCTGATCGTCTTCTAAAGGGTGAACAATTTTAGCAGGGTTTTTACCAATAACCTGCGACTGCTGTTCGGCATTAAAGCCTGTAGCGATGATGGTAATGGCAATTTCATCTCCTAAAGATTCGTCTTCACCAATACCCATAATAATGTTGGCTCTGCCGCCCGCTTCATTCTGGATATGGTCGTTTACTTCGCCTATTTCATCAATGGTAATTTCTTCGGCACCAGAAACAATAAGCAGTAGAACGTTCTTGGCGCCACGAATGTGATTATCGTTTAATAGGGGCGAATCTAAGGCGCCACTAATGGCATCTTTCGCACGGTTACTGCCCGAAGCTTTGGCGGCTCCCATAATCGCCGTTCCCGAATTTGCCAAAACGGTTTTAGCATCTCGCAGGTCAATGTTTTGAGTATAGTGATGCGTAATTACTTCAGCGATACCTCTAGCAGCTGTGGCTAAAACCTCATCTGCCTTAGCGAACCCTGCTTTAAAGCCTAGGTTTCCATAAACATCGCGTAGTTTATTATTATTAATTACCACTAAAGAGTCGCAACCTTCGCGTAGAATTTCAATGCCTTTTTCCGCTTGCTCCTGCCTTACCTTTCCCTCAAAAGTAAAAGGACTGGTAACGATGCCCACGGTTAGAATTCCTAGTTCTTTGGCTTTTTTTGCAATCACAGGCGCCGCTCCGGTACCGGTACCACCGCCCATCCCCGCGGTGATAAATACCATTTTAGTGCTGCTTTCTAAAATTTTGGTGATTTCTATAATGCTTTCTTCAGCGGCTTGCTCACCCACTTCTGGGTTGGCACCGGCACCTAGGCCTTCGGTTAAACTTAAGCCGAGCTGAATTTTATTAGGGACGCGACTGTTTTCTAAAGCTTGTGAATCGGTGTTGCAAACTACAAAGTCTACCCCGTTAATTCCGGCAGCGTACATATGGTTTACCGCATTGCTACCACCGCCTCCCACGCCGACAACTTTTATAACGGAAGAGCGATTTTTTGGTAAATCAAAGGGCATCATATCTTCTTTATTTAATTCGTTCATGTTGCTTACAAGTCTTCGTTTAAGATATTTCTAATTTTATTGGCCCAGGTTTCAAATACATTATTGGATAAGAAACCTCTTTTTTTATCAGTCTTTTTTTCTGGGAGGGGCTCGCTTTCGCCCAGATCTTCTTCCTTGGCTAAATCGTCTTCTTGCAAATTAGTTTCAGGATGCAGCTCTTCACTTGGAGCTACTGGAGCAGCTTCGGCTGGGCTAGCTTGCTCTTCCTCTTCCTCAACTTTGGGACGTCGGCTCAATTGAGTTTCAAGTCCTTCTAAGATTAAGCCCACTGCCGTGGCATAGGCGGGAGAAGTTAATTCGTCGCTACTAGGACTGGCTAAGTGCTCGTTAGGATAGCCTATTCTTGTATCCATGCCGGTAACAAACTCTACTAACTGTTTAATATGCTTCAACTGACTCCCTCCTCCAGTTAATACGATACCTGCAATTAGTTTCTTCTTATTCTCATTGTAACCGTAGTTTTTGATTTCAACATAAACCTGCTCAATTATTTCTACCACTCGGGCATTGATAATTTTAGAGAGCATTTTCATAGAAATCTCCTTGGGTTCGCGTCCTCGCAGACCTGGAATACTTACAATTTCATTCTCTTTATTCTCGCCTGGCCAAGCCGAGCCGAATTTAATTTTAAGAAGTTCAGCTTGCTTTTCGATAATGGTGCAGCCTTCCTTAATATCTTCGGTAATTACATTTCCCCCGAAAGGGATAACCGCAGTATGGCGAATAATACCATCTTTAAAAATGGCAACATCGGTTGTGCCACCACCTATATCAACCAGAACAACACCTGCTTCTTTTTCTTCTTGCGACAATACCGCTTGCGCAGATGCCAAAGGTTCGAGGGTAATACTGGCAATTTTAAGTTCGCTGGAACGAACACAACGTCCGATATTTTTTATAGAACTAATTTGTCCTACCACGATATGAAAGTTGGCTTCTAAGCGGCTGCCGTACATGCCTTTGGGCTCGCGAATATCCGGTTGCCCATCAATTTTATACTCTTGTGGTAAAACATGGATAATCTCCTCTCCAGGTAGCATAACCAGGTTATGCACATTGTCTATCAGTTCTTTTAGGTCTTGGTCGTCGATTACCGCATCGGCATTTTGACGGTTGATGTAATCGCTGTGTTGCGTACTGCGAATGTGCTGGCCAGCGATGCCAACTACAACTTCAGAAACATTAATGCCACTCTGCATTTCAGCTTCTTCCACGGCCTCTTTAATCGATTCTATGGTTTTAACAATATTGGTAACTACGCCACGCTGTACTCCTTGGGAGCGCGCTTTACCGGTACCAATTATCTCGAGCTTATTAAACTGGTTTTTACGACCAATCATAGCTACAATTTTAGTAGTACCAATGTCTAAACCTACCGCAATTTCGTCCGGATTCATATTTATTTTTTTCTGCAGATCACCTGATTATTAAACTCTAGATTTATAGATTCTAGTTTCTGTATTTCTTTCATTTTACCTGAATACTTAAAAAAGTTTTTCAAGTTATCTAGTTTCCTTTCAATGTCAATTGCTTGTCCCAGTTCCACGCGGTAGTCGCCCTTAACGGGATATAATATCCAATTGCTATCGGCCTGGCAATGCAAACCGCTAAAAATATTTCTCAACTCTTCCTTTTCAGTAAGTTTTAGCCAAAAAGCAGCTACTGCCTTTTTTTGAGCAAATGCTAAGGGCCCCGTCACCAAGGGTACTTTTTCGCTAAACTGGTCGCTTAAGGGCATAAGTTCTCCCTCGCGAATTAAATAGTCGGAACGTTTTGCATTAAGTATTCGTGCGAGTGGTTGATGTTGCCAAACTTCGATGTGCAAGGTTCCGTCTAAGTTCGAATATACCTCTGCTTTTTTTATAGATGGGTGATTATCAAGGCTTTCTTCTAACAGTTGTATGTTAATTTCCTCAAGGCCAGAAGTTTCTGAAGAAAGTCGCAAAATTTCCACTTCTTTTCCTAATTCTTCTTTACTAATAAAGGAATTTAAAGGTCTGTCAATGAACTCGATATGATACTTTTCTCCTTTAACTAAAGTCTTTTCTCTTTGGCCTACACTTAGTAAAGCTACCCAGAGGCAAAGGCCTGTTAACCAAAGTAATATGGGTTTGGAGCGCTTCATTTAAGTAAACTCATTTTTAAAGCGGGCACAAGTTGATCGATGTCGCCAGCGCCAATAGTTAAAATTACCTGAGGTTTTTCTTTACTAAAGCGATTAATAATCTCCTGCCTTGCCGCTAAACTTTTAGTATCACTAGGGATAAGCTCTAGGAGGGCATTGGCGGTAACTCCCGCAATGGGGCGTTCTCTAGCTGGGTATATATCCAATAAAATTAGTTCATCAAATAGTGCTAAACTATCGGCAAACTGGGGCATAAAGTCGCGAGTCCTACTGTATAAATGTGGCTGGAAAATCGCGGTTATTTTCTTCTCAGGATACAACTCTTTGATAGATAAAGCTAAAGCTTCAATTTCACGGGGATGATGCGCATAATCGTCGATATATACAAGGTCGTCCTGCTTAATGTGGTACTCAAAGCGCCGCTTAACTCCCTTAAAGCTTTCTAGTCCAAGCTTTACTTCTTCTTCACTCAGTCCGTAATGCAGACCAATGCCTGCGGCGGCAATACTATTTTCAACGTTATAGCGTCCAGGTAGTCCTAGTTTAATGTCCTTTATTTGCCCTTGTGGGTAAATTAGGTCGTAGGTGTAGTGGTGGTCTTCAATGCGAATATTAGTGGCTCGGTATTGCGCATCTGCCGAAAGGCCATACCGCAAGCCATTAGCAAGCCCCGCATTTTCATGTACCAAAAGAAGGTCTTTTACGGAGCTCGCAAAAGTTTGAAAGGTTTCCTTTAGCGAGTTTTCTTCGCCGTAAATATCTAAGTGATCCGCATCAGTAGAAGTGATGGCGGCTGCATCTGGTTTTAGGTTTAGAAAACTACGGTCATATTCATCGGCCTCAGCCACCAGGATTTCTGTTTTCCGACTCCCCCAAAAGTTGGTTTGGTAATTAGTGCTGATGCCACCCAAAAAGGCACTGATATTTTGGCCATTGGCTCTAAAAAGATGCGCAAGTAGGCTAGAGGTAGTAGTTTTTCCGTGGGTGCCAGCTATGGCTAAACATTGTTGCTCAGCGGCAATTTCACCAAGTAGCCGCGCCCTTTTAATTAGGGTATAACCATTTTCTTGGAAATACGCGAGATGCTTATTATCACTGGGGATAGCTGGGGTATATACCACTAGGGTATTTTGCGGTTCAATCTTTTTAGAAAGTAGTTCGGTATCATCTTCGTAGTGAATTTTCATGCCTTCACTTTCCAATTGTTTACACAGTTCAGACTGAAAACGATCGTAGCCAAAAACTGCCTGGCCAGAGCTTTTAAAAAAACGCGCTATGGCACTCATGCCGATGCCACCGATGCCAAGGAAAAAGATACTTTTACTATTCAGCATGCTTCAAGATTTTTTCGATTTGATCTACAATGGTGGCAGAAGCATTCGGTAAAGCAAGCTTTAATATATTTTGCTCAAGCGTCTGGATTTCAGAATCAGAGTTTAGCAGTTTGTTAAGTGTTTTAAGTAATGCTTGGCTACTATCTTTCTCCTTAAACATTAGGGCTGCTTTTCTTTCTTCTAGGTAAGCAGCATTTTTTGTTTGATGATCTTCTGCCACATTGGGCGAAGGAATTAAAATACTTGCTTTTCCTAAAGCAGCTAGCTCGCTGAGGGTATTGGCACCTGCCCGGCTTATAACTACATCTGCAGCAGCAAAAGCTTCATTCATATTATTTAAAAAAGCATGCAATTGGTGCTCGGGTGGCAGATGCTTAAACTGCTCGCTTAAGGAATCGTAATAAAGCTTACCGCATTGCCAAATAAGGTTCAGGTTTTGATCCGTTAAGTCGCCAATGGCCTCACTAATTAATTCATTGATACGGCGAGCACCTAAGCTACCACCTAAAATTAATAGGGTTTTTCGCTCTGGATCTAAACCCATCTTTTGGAGAGCCCTTTTTTTACTGGGTAAGCTAGCAGTAAGATTAGCCCGTAAAGGATTGCCACTTAAGGTTATTTTTTCAGCGGGAAAAAAGCGTTCCATATTTTCATAGGCAACACAAATTGAGGCTGCTTTAGACGCTAGAATTTTATTGGTGACGCCTGCATAAGAGTTTTGCTCTTGTATAAGGCAGGGGATTCCTTTTTGTGCGGCCGCATATAGCAAGGGGCCGCTAGCGTAACCGCCCGTGCCAATGGCAAAATCGGCAGGGAATTTTTTAAGGATGCGTCGACTTTTCCAAAGAGAACTTATCACTTTAAAAGGGAAGCTCAAATTATCTAGTGTTAGCTTACGCTGAAGGCCGCTTATCCATAAGCCTTGTATGGGGTAACCCGCTTGCGGTACCTTTTCCATTTCCATGCGGCCCTGGGCGCCAACAAAAAGAAACTCAGCACTAGGATAACGTTTTTTTAATTCGTCGGCAATGGCTATTGCGGGGAAAATATGTCCACCTGTACCACCGCCGCTAATAATAAATCTCAAATTAGGCATGGCTCAGGGTTTCGGGGTTAAGAGTCTGGTTTTCTTCTTCAGTCACTTCTGTATTCAAGGCTTCATCGTCTAAGCTGCTGGCGGATTGGCTTTTCCCTCGGCTTACGCTTTGGATCATGCCTAGGGCTATCGCGGTCATCCAAATTGAGGTTCCACCTTTGCTAACCAGAGGTAGAGTTTGGCCTGTAACTGGGATGAGGTTTACGGCAACGCTGAGGTTTACTAAGGCTTGCGCTAAAATGACTAGTCCTAATCCTAAGCTAAGCAGGGAGCCAAAGCTGGTTTTAGCTTGATTGGCGATGCGTAAAAAGCGAAAGAGAATCCAGATAAATACAACGATGATTAAACCACCGCCAAAGGTGCCCCATTCCTCTACGATTACGGCAAAAATAAAATCGGAATTAGACTGCGGTAAGAAGTTTTTTAGGGCACTTTTCCCTGGCCCTTTTCCTAAGTACTGGCCTTCGGCAATAGCCATTTTAGCCTTGGTTACTTGATAGTTTTCGGCCGATCCACCACTTTGGAAGCTTTCTATTCGGGTTTTCCAAGTAGCCACCCGATTACTCATATTAGGAAAAGCGTAAACTACCGCTACAAATAAGGCGAGGGCGACTAGACCACTACCGCCCAAAATTAAAAGGTTTTTAAGGGCGTATCCTCCAATAAAAAGTAGGAGGAAGCTTACACCAAAAATAAGCGCAGCGGTACTAAAGTTAGCAGGGAGGATTAAACCTACTACCAAGAGGATAGGAAAGATGAGCGGTAGAAAGGTGGCTTTAAAGCTCCGTAGTTCTTCTTTAGTGCGCAGGGCTAGATAGCGCGATAAATAGGTGATTAACACCACACTGGCTAGGGCGCTAGTTTGAAAAGTTTGCCCTAAGGGTAAGCGTATCCAGCGTGAAGCATTAGAAATATTTACCCCGTTTAAGAGGGTGTATAGCAAGAGTATGGCTACTGGTAAAAGCAAGAGTCGTGAAAAGGAGCCAAAGAGATTGTAATCTACCCGATGCACGGCATACATAATCGCAAAGCCAGCAAGAATAAAAAAGAGATGCTTGGCAAGGTCCGCAAGGGTGCTTCCTCCGCCACTAAAGGCCAAGTTGCTGCTGGCACTATACACAGTTATGGTTCCCACTAGGGCCAAAATAGCCGTGAGTATCCATAGAGTGGTGTCTCCTTTTATTTCGAGTTTAAAGTTCAATCCTTATAATTTTCTTACCGCATCTTTAAATTGACGGCCACGATCTTCATAATTTTCAAAAAGATCAAAGCTGGCACAAGCAGGGCTAAGCAACACATTATTACCTTTTTCGCCAATCTTATAAGCCATGCGCACAGCCTCATCCATGTCGGCTGCATCCAATACCATTTCTACTTCACCATCAAATTCGGCATGTAATTTCGAATTATCAGTTCCTAGGCAAATGATAGCTTTAACGTGTTGTTTAACTAAGGGCAATAGTTGAGAGTAGTCATTACCCTTGTCCACGCCACCGGCAATCCAAATGGTAGGTTCTTTCATACTTTCTAAAGCATACCAGGTAGAGTTTACATTAGTGGCTTTACTGTCGTTAATGAAGTTGATACCGTAAATTTGTAATACGGGCTCTAAGCGATGCTCAATGCTATCGAAATTAGCCATGCTTTCGCGGATGGTTTCTTTGCGAATATTGAGTAATCTTCCGGCAACGCCAGAGGCTAAACTGTTGTAGCTGTTGTGTTTGCCTTGAAGGGCTAATTCATTGATATCCATGTCCTCTTTCTTATTTAAAATTATTTTGAAAATATTATTGTCCGCTAAATAGGCCCCTTGCTCTACGCTTTTGGTTAATGAAAGCTGATATTGCTGGGCTTTAATTTCTTGGTCGTTTAAGTACTTCTGGCACAAAGGGTCGTCCGCGCTGTAGATAAAGTGATCGTTCTCATCTTGATTCTCGAAAATTCTCATCTTCGCTGCAGCATAGAGATCGATATTGTAATCATAGCGATCGAGGTGATCTTCGGTTATGTTGGTGAGAACTGCAATAAAAGGCTTGAAATCTTTAATGTCATCCAGTTGAAAGCTGCTCACCTCAACTACATAGTAGTCATAACCGTTTTCGGCTACCGCAGCAGCAAAGCTTTCGCCCACATTTCCTACCATAGACACTTTTAAGCCTGCATTTTTTAATAAATGGTAGCAAAGTTTGGTGGTAGTGGTTTTACCATTAGTTCCCGTAATGGCAATAATTTTACCTTGGCAAAAGCGCGAGGCGTACTCTACTTCCGAAATCATGGGGATTCCCGCAGTGCGAATAGCTTGAATAAGGGGCGCTTTTTCGGGAATACCGGGAGATTTGATAATTAAATCAGAGGCGAGAATTCGTTCGCTACTGTGCTGGCTTTCTTCAAACTCAATATTTGCTTGGTTAAGCTTGCGGTGGTACTTTTCTTTAATAATACCAGCATCACTTAGGAAAACATTTTGCCCGAGTTTTTTAGCCAGAAGTGCTGCCCCAAGGCCACTTTCTCCGCCCCCTAAAACCGCTATGTTTTGTACTTGGGCCATTAACGTAGCTTAAGGGTTACAAAGGTTAGTACTGCTAAGAAAATACCTATAATCCAAAAGCGAGTCACAATTTTACTTTCGTGAAAACCTCTTTTTTGATAGTGATGGTGCAGCGGAGACATGAGGAAAATTCTACGTCCTTCGCCGTATTTGTTTTTGGTGTATTTAAAATAGCTTACCTGTAATACTACTGAAAGATTCTCCACTAAAAAGATTCCACAAACCACGGGGATTAGCAGCTCCTTGCGAATGGCAATAGCGAAAACAGCGATAATGCCGCCTAAGGTTAGGCTGCCCGTATCGCCCATAAAAACTTGGGCAGGAAAGGTGTTGTACCATAAAAAACCAATACAGGCTCCTACAAAGGCGGCGATAAAAACTACCATTTCACCCGTATTTGGGATGTACATGATGTTTAGGTAATCGGCAAAGATGATGGAGCCGGAAACGTAAGCGAAAACCCCTAAGGCAATGGCGATTATAGCTGAGGTTCCAGTGGCTAGCCCGTCTATACCATCGGTAAGATTGGCGCCATTGGAAACGGCGGTGATGATGAATATTACAATCGGAATAAAAATTAACCAAGCGTAGTTGGCTGCCTCAGGGCCAATCCAGTTAAGTAAAGAGTTGTAGTCGAACTCATTATCCTTTACAAAGGGAATGGTGGTTTTTAATGACTTCTCTGCTTCGGCGTAAAGTGGCAGCGTTTGCTGACGTACACCAGATTCTACTTCTACTAACTGGGCGGGAGCAAGACGGTCTTTTACCGTCACATCTTCATTGAAATAGAGGATAGAGCCTACAATTAAACCCAAACCAATTTGCCCAATTACCTTAAACTTGCCGGGCAGGCCTTTTTTATTCTTGCGAAAAACCTTAATGTAGTCATCGGTAAAACCAACAGCGCCCATCCACACAGTGGTGATGAGTAAAATAATAATGTAAATGTTTTCTAATTTGGCGAAAAGTATGGTCGGAGCCAAGATGCCTAATAGTATGATTAATCCTCCCATGGTAGGCGTGCCTGCTTTCTCGCTTTGCCCCTCTAAGCCTAAGTCGCGGATGCTTTCTCCAACCTGCTTAGCCCGTAATAGATTAATCAGTTGCTTGCCAAAAACCAGACAGATTAGTAGAGAGCTAATTAGTGCCATGGCAGCACGGAAGGTGATGAACTCAAAGACGCCGGCACCAGGTAAATTGTACGCGCTATTTAAATAGCTAAAGAGATAATATAGCATTAGCTAGGATATTTTTGGTTCAACATTTCTTGCGCTAGGGCGAGATCATTAAAGTCTCGGCGCTGTCCCTCAATTTCCTGATAGGTTTCATGGCCCTTACCGGCAATCAGAATAATGTCCTTGGGACCACCTAGTTGAATAGCAGTTTTGATAGCCTGTTCACGATCTACAATGCTTAAGACTTTATGATTGTGATGCATTTCTACACCCGTCATCATTTCGTCTATGATAGACTGAGGGTTTTCAAAACGGGGGTTGTCGGAGGTGAGAATTACTTGATCGCTATGTTCACAGGCGACCTTAGCCATTATCGGACGTTTTGTTTTGTCACGGTTACCGCCGCAACCAATTACGGTGATTACTTTTTCGTTTTTGGTGCGAATTTTCGTAATGGTTTCCAGTACATTTTCCAGCGCGTCGGGGGTGTGTGCGTAGTCTACAATCGCTGTTAATTCATTTTTCTGGATGTATTGGAAGCGGCCCGCCACTGAGTTTAGGCTGCTAATGGCAGTTGCCACCTGAAGGGGGTCTTTTTCTAATTCTAGGGCGACACCGTAAATAGCCAAAAGATTATAGACGTTAAAAGTGCCAATCAATTTAGACCATACTTCATGTTGCCCCAGTTTAATAAGCATGCCATTTAATTGGTGTTCCAAGATGCGTCCTTTGTAATCGCTATCGTTGCGAATGCTGTAAGTTTTCACCTTAGCTTTAGTGCCTTCAGCCATGGTCATACCATGACGCTCGTCGCCGTTCGTAAGCATGAAGGCGGTTTTTGGTAAAGCGTCAAACAGGGCCTTTTTCGCTTTAATATAATTTTCAAAGCTACCGTGGTAGTCCAGGTGTTCGTGGGTGATATTGGTGAAAACCGCGCCCCTAAAGTGTAGGGCATAAGTCCGTTTTTGGGCAATTCCGTGACTGCTAGCCTCCATGAAGCAATATTTACAGCCATTCTTCACCATCTCATTCAAATAGTAATTTATTTGAATCGGATCTGGAGTGGTATGGCTGGCAGGAAAACTTTCCTTACCTACTTTAATGTCTACGGTAGAAAGTAAGCCGCTTTTCTCTCCCAGGTCTGTAAAAAGTTGGTATAAGAGAGTGCTAGTAGTGGTTTTGCCATTGGTGCCGGTTACGCCTACTAGCTTAAGTTTTTTTGACGGTTCATCGTAAAAGTTGCTGGCTATTTTGGCCAAAGCGGCATGACTATCTTTTACTAAGATGTAGGTTATTCCTTCTTTGATTTCAACAGGTAGGCTTTCGCAAATAATTGCACGGGCTCCCGTTTCAATAGCGGCTCCAATGTATTTATGTCCATCTACCTGAGTGCCGACAATAGCTACAAACAAGGATTCTTTGCTCGCTTCTTTAGAGTTGAAAGTTATTTTGTGCACCGCAAGGTGAGTGCTTCCGATGGTGTCGAGCAGCGAAACGCCGTATAAAAGATCCTTTAATAACTTCATCCTAATTTCAGTTCAATTAGTTGTTCGGTACTTATTTTGGTTCCCGCGGTGGGGTATTGCCACTGCACTTTGCCGTTACCGGAGATGCGCACTTTGAAGCCTGCGTTTTCAAGTTCACTTAGTACTTGGTAGCCATTGCGCCCTTTTAAATTGGGCATGGCTTTAATTTCTTGGCTATTAAGGCTTTTCCTTTCTGTAGGATAAAGGCTGGCGAAATTTTGCGGAGCAGGATTGCTGAGCTCTTGGGGGCTGTTGCGGTAAATTTTTTCGGCGATATCTATAAACACTGGCAGGGCAACGGTGCTTCCGTAATACGAACCTTGAGGCTTGTTTATAACCACAATGCAGGAATATTGTGGCTTATCGGTTGGGAAATAACCGGCAAAGGAAGCTTGGTAGTCCTTGGTTTCCTTTTTCCAATAATTTAATTGGCAGGTGCCAGTTTTGCCTGCTAGGCCGCAAATGCTATGCTTTCCGCTTTGTGCAGTACCATTTTGCACTACCCCTTCTAGTAGGCTTTGAAGCTTGTCTAAAGTTTGGGGTGAACAAATTGCGGGGTTCAAAACCTCAGTTTCAACTTTTTCAAGCTCCCTGCCATGACTTTGGATTTCCTCTAGAAAGCGAGGTTTTACCATTATGCCATCATTCGCTACGGCATTATAAAAGGTAAGAAGCTGCATGGGGGTAAAGCTTACTTGATAACCAAAGCTTATCCAAGGCAGCGAAATGGCGCTCCAATCTGCATCGCTAGTTTTAGGAATCCGAGGTTTGCCTTCTCCTTTAATGGCTAGGTCTAAAGGCTTATGAAGACCAATGCTGTAAAGGCGATCAATGAATTTTTGAGGCTGTGCAGCGTAGTGGTCGATAATGGTTTTGGCGATTCCAACATTGCTAGATTTCTCGAAGGCTACGCCTAAATTCGTTTTTCCGTAGCCTTTGCCGTTACTATCCTTAATTAAGGATGACTTATACTCGTATATGCCATTTTCTGTATCTACGGGAGTATTTAAATCGGCATATCCATCTTCGAAAAGAGCCAAAACAGCTGCTAATTTAAAGGTGGAGCCGGGCTCGGTACTTTCCCATACCGCATAATTCCGTTTTTCGAAATAGGTGCCATTTTTGGTGATGCCCAAATTTGAGATGGCTTTAATGGCACCAGTTTTCACGTCCATTAAAACGGCACAACCATGATCAGCTTGGTATTTTTCAAGGCTTGCTAGTAAAGCGTTATGCACAATATCTTGCATACGGCTGTCGATAGTACAGATCAAGTCTAAGCCATTTTCTGGCTCCTCTTCATTCGTGTCATTAAGAGGTTTCCAGTTTTGGTTTCCAATTTTTTGCTTTAAGCGCTTGCCATCTTTTCCTTTTAAATAGGCAGAGTAAGCGCCTTCTAATCCAGTGGCGTAATTTTTCCTCTCGCGACCAATAGTGCGTTCAGCAATTTTGCCAAGCGGCATTTTGCGGAAATTTTCTTGTTCAATTATTAAGCCTCCCTTAAAACGGCCCGCATTAAAGATGGCGAAGTTTTTAATTTCTTGCAGGTCGAGGTAGCTTAGGTCCTTGCCAATAGGGAAGTAGCGTTGACCTTGGTTTCGTGCTTTTATTAAATCATTCTTCCAGCCCGCAGCCGATTGGTCTTTAAATTTGCTAGAAAGGCTTTTACTCAGGGTAGATACCTCTTCAAAAAACAAATCCTCCTCTACAGTAACAGGGTCGAAGTGCAAGTTGTAAACTGGAACAGAAGTGGCCAGTAACTTACCATCGCTAGAGTAAATATTACCTCTTTCGGCGGGGATATTCATCTCGCGCACTACTTCTTTCTGAGCGCGCTTGCGCAAATCCTCACCTTCAATAAATTGGATGCTGAGTAATTTGGCAAATACAAGCACAGCCAAAAGTGCCAGTGGTACAAACACTAGAAAGGCTCTACTTAATATGGATTTGTTTTCAGACATCTCCGCTCTTACTCTTTTACCTTAATTACTTTAGGGGGTTGGCTCCCTTGTTGCAGATTTAAATCTGCGGCTTTTACTTTTTCTATTACTTTACTTTCCATCGACTCATTCATTAAGCGTGATCGAGTATCGATAAACTCTGAGTTTAGCTCCTTCATTTCGCGGCGCAGCTCGGCGATGCGGTGTACTTTTCGTTCGGCATTATGACTGCTGGTGGTCATAATTAATGCAAGGCCGCAGAGGAAAAGGATATAGGGCCAGTGCTTTAACACTTTGGGGTTAACTAAGAAGCCTCCGGTTAGAATGGTGCCAAAGCGGTTATTTTTTTTTAGCTCAGTCATTCTCTTGCACGATTTTTTCGGCGGCTCGCATTTTAGCGGAGCGTGCACGTGGGTTGAGATTTATTTCTTCTGCTTGAGGTATTATGGGTTTGCGCGTAATGGGTTCCAAGGGTCTGATGAGGTTGCCATAAAAGTCTTTCTCCATGGTGCCATCAAAATGCCCTCCGCGGAAATAGTTTTTAACGATGCGATCTTCTAAAGAGTGGTAAGAGATGCAAACCACACGCCCATGGTTGTTTAGCACCGTGCTGGATTGCTCCAGTAATTCTTCTATCACTTTTAGTTCTTCGTTCACCTCTATGCGGATGGCTTGAAAAACTTGCGCGATATATTGCCCAGGTTTATTTCGGGGGGCTAATTTCTCAACCGCAGCTTTAAGCTGAAAAGTGCTTTTTAAAGGGGTTTGACTAATTATGGCGCGCGCGGCTAAGTGAGGACGAGGTATTTCTCCGTACTGTTTTAAAATACGAATAAGTTCATCCTCGTCGGAGTGGTTTAGTACTTCTGCTGCACTGCGACCTTTGTTACGATTCATTCGCATGTCAAGTGCAGCATCGTAGCGCAGAGAAAAGCCACGTTCACCTTCATCTATTTGATGCGATGAAATACCGAAATCCCCTAAAATCGCATCTACGGCAGTGATGCCATGCATACGTAACATTTTTTTGAGATAGCGAAAATTTGAACTTATCAGCGTAAAGCGTGGGTCGTTCGGGGCATTATCCTTTGCGTCTGGATCTTGATCAAAGGCAAACAATTTTCCATTTTCACCTAAGCGACTGAGGATTTCTCGCGAATGCCCGCCGCCGCCAAAGGTTACGTCCACATAAACGCCATCAGCTTTAATCGCCATTAGGTCTACGCTCTCCTTTAAAAGTACCGGATTATGATAGCTCATCGTCCAGATCATTTAGGCTACCCATTACGTCTTCAGCTAAAGCGCCAAAGTCGATTGCGGGGTCGTTGATCATGGCTTCATAGCTCTGCTTATCCCAAATTTCAATAAAACCACCAGTAGAGGCGAGGGTAATTTCGCCTTTTAACTGGGCGAAACCCATTAGGTCTTTGGGGATATTTATGCGGCCACTGCCGTCTACTTCAATAATTTTTACGCCTGCCGTAAACATGCGAATAAAGTCGTTGTGCTTTTTCACGAAGCGATTAAGGCGATTGACTTTTGCCATGGTTTTTTGCCATTCGCTCATAGGGTAAAGCTCGAGGCAGTTTTGAAAAACGCTGCGTTTTAGGATGAAGCCCTGCTCCATAGAGGCAAGTAGTTGCTTCTTGAGCGCGCTTGGTATGGCCGCGCGCCCCTTTGCATCTAACTTACAATCATGTACTCCTATCAAATTCAGCATTTTAGCCTTCTTGTGCTTGTGTTTTCAAAAATAGAAATATTGTCCCACTTTAGCCCACAAAGTACCACTATGTTGATAAATTGTAAATTTTAATCTATAATTTACTTTAGATGATGTGTTTTATAATATTGTAAATCAATAGATTAATATTAAAAAATTAGAGGTGGGAGAAAGTGGGGTAATGTTTGGGTTTTGCTCGGTATTGGCGGCGGTTTTGGACTTAAATACATGTAAATGAGTAGCTTGTAATTTCATGGGCCTTCGGTGTAGGCATAAAAAAACCGCCCTGTTTCGGGCGGTTTCCTTTGTGAGTGGGACTCTTAGTGCTTGTCCCTATTTTATACTCTTAGCGCTTAATCAAACAGTCCCTTAAAGGAGGTTGAAGATTCATTAGCTAAAGTGATTTTAAGCTTAGGATTGCGTTCCATTTCGCGCTTAATGGCGAAAACAGCACCTTCGTTACGAGCCCAACTACGGCGAGAAATACCGTTGTTCACATCGAAAAGTAGCATGGTTTCTAAGCGTTTGTCGGCTTCTGCACTACCATCTAGCAACATCCCGAAGCCGCCGTTAATAACTTCGCCCCAGCCTACGCCACCGCCATTGTGAATGCTCACCCAGGTAGCTCCGCGGAAACTATCTCCAATTACATTATGAATAGCCATATCTGCCGTAAAGGCCGAGCCATCGTAAATATTAGAAGTTTCGCGATAGGGAGAATCGGTGCCACTAACGTCGTGATGGTCACGGCCTAATACTACTGGTCCAATTTTCCCCTCTCGGATAGCGCGATTAAAGGCAGCGGCAATTTTAATACGACCTTCACTATCGGCATACAGGATGCGCGCTTTAGAGCCTACCACTAATTGGTTTTCTCCAGCGGCCTCTATCCAGCGAATATTGTCTTCTAGTTGTTGTTTTATTTCGGAAGGCGCATCTTTAGCGATTTCTCGAAGTACTTCCGCAGCTATTGCGTCAGTTTTGGCTAAATCCTCATTGCTGCCGCTGGCGCAAACCCAGCGAAAGGGGCCAAAGCCATAATCAAAACACATCGGTCCCATGATGTCTTGCACATAACTGGGGTATTTAAATTCGTGGCCAATGGTAGGATTTGGGTTCATCACATCTGCACCAGCGCGGCTTGCTTCTAATAAAAAGGCATTACCATAATCGAAGAAATAAGTACCGCGTTCGCAGTGGCGATTGACTGCCGCAGCATGTCGTTTTAAAGACTCCTGCACTAAGTGATGAAATTGATCGGGATCATTGGCCATCATTTCATTGGCTTCCTCAAAGCTAAGCTGTACCGGGTAGTAGCCTCCTGCCCAGGGATTGTGAAGAGAGGTTTGGTCGGAACCAAGTTCTACATAAATACCTTCTTTATCAAAGGCTTCCCACACGTCTACTACATTTCCTTCATAGGCAATGGAAACGGTTTCTTTCTTGCTTTTTGCTGCTTTAACGCGAGAAGTTAATTCATCAATATCAGCAATAAGCTCATCTACCCAGCCTTGCTCATAGCGCTTGCGACTGGCTGCAGTATTAACTTCAGCCGTGATGGAAATACAACCGGCAATATTTGCAGCTTTAGGCTGCGCTCCGCTCATACCCCCTAATCCAGCGGTAATAAAAATGGCGCCATTATCGGCTTTTGCGCCTACCTTACGCAGGGCATTCATTACGGTAATGGTAGTGCCATGCACTATTCCTTGTGGCCCGATATACATATAGCTGCCCGCGGTCATCTGTCCATATTGACTCACCCCTAAGGCATTAAATTTTTCCCAGTCGTCGGGTTTAGAGTAGTTAGGAATTACCATACCATTGCTTACAATTACCCGTGGCGCATCCACACTGCTAGGGAATAATCCCATTGGGTGGCCGCTATACATGTGCAGACTTTGATCGTCTTGCATTTCTGCCAAGTACTGCATGGTTAAAAGGTATTGTGCCCAATTTTGAAATACGGCACCATTGCCCCCGTAAGTAATAAGTTCTTGTGGATGCTGCGCAACCGCAGGATCAAGATTGTTTTGAATCATTAACATGATAGCTGCCGCTTGCTGACATTGGGCGGGATACTCGGAAATGGGACGTGCCTTGATTTCGTAATCGGGCTGAAAACGATACATATAAATACGACCATAATCTTTTAGCTCTTGAGCAAACTCGGCCGCCAATTCGCTGTGCCAAGAGGCGGGAAAGTAACGCAGAGCATTCTTTAAAGCCAATTCCTTTTCCTCGAGAGAAAGTATGTCTTTGCGTTTAGGGGCATGACTTAGTTTAGGGTCTGGATTTTTTTTAGCGGGTAATTCGGAAGGAATTCCTTGTAAAATGGCATCTCTAAAACTTAGTACTGTGCTGGTAGGCATAAATTATCTTTTAAATGTTCCTGTTTTCTTGTCAAAACCGTAGGGGCAGTGCTTACAACCACTCTGGCAACAATAACCTCGTTTTAGATGATACTGTTTCGTGAAAACAATAAAACCTTCCTCCGAGTAGTAAAAATCTTCAGGATTTAACTGAGGCATTTATTTTTTTGGCAAAAATACAATATTGATATAGGACCTTATTAATGGCTTTTAGTTCATTTTAGACGTACTTTTTCTTCTACCTTTGAAACACTTTGCAAAATTGGCTACGAGAATGAAGAGTTTGAGTTGGGAAGAATATTCTGGAGTGCTCAGAAAAAACACTTTACACCAGGAGGCTTTTAAAAGTGCTAACGATCTGTTTTTATCAGAGTATCGTGCCTTTTTCGAAGACGAGGGTCTCGGCAGGATCGATGTGAGTTCGGTGCAAGGAATTGGTAATTACACCATTAAATGGACTAAAGCTTCCTTAAAGGATGATGTCAATGTAGAGCTGAAGTTGGATGAGCCCCTTTTTACCGTGGGCTGTCTATTTACGGGAGCCTTTAATTTTCATAATGGAGACGGAGAAGAAGGCTTACGAGTAGAAGCGCCTGCCATTGTTATATATCGTCAGAATAGCGATTTAAGCTACCAGTTTATTGAAAGTGCTAAGCCTTATGAAACCTTAAATATTTCTTTTAACGACAAAGTGCTGCAAAGAATTTTACAGAAATATGCCAGCAGTGCCATAATTGGTGAACGTCTAAACAATGAGCAGATGATTGTCCATAGGCCAGAAGATCAGTTTTTAGGAGCGCTCTTCAATCAATTAAATTACTTGCCGCTGGACAAGGATGTGCATAATCTTTTTTTAGCGGAAAGCCTAGTCCTAAAAATCCTAAATAAGTCTATGCTTCTATTGGCGGGTGCCTCTGCTTTCGCAGAAGTAGATTCTGAGCTAATTGAAAAGTCTGAGTCAAGTCTTTTTCAGGAAGTAATGACCTATGTGCAAGAGAACCTTCACAAGGCCATTAGTATCACTAAGCTTTCGGAACGCTTTGCCGTTAGTCCACGTTGGCTACAACGGCATTTTAACGACGAATTGCAAATGCGATTTTCCGATTATTTGCGCAATATCCGTTTGGCTAAGGCCTACGATTTGTTAACGAACCCCGCTAGCGATTTAACTATTCGGGAGGTTTGTTTGGAGGTGGGCTATAATAGTAGTCAAACTTTTTCCGCAAATTTTAAGAAGCAATACGGTATAACTCCTAGCCAAATTATAGACCGCTATTAAGCTCAAGGCTGATGCGCTTCAAATTTTCCATTTAACAGTCCGCAATGGATAACTATTTTTAAATTAATGCTAGGCTTCATTCTAAAGTGAGATTTTTGCCTTAATGTGGGAAATTCATACCAAGGCCTCGAGCCTAGACTTTGTGTTGGAGCAGAATGGAGTAGAGCTTTGGGTAAAGCGCGATGACCTAATTCACCCCGAAATAAGTGGTAATAAGTGGCGTAAGCTAAAACATCACTTAGCTGCTTTCGAGGAAAGTGGGAAGTCTGAAATCTTAACTTTTGGCGGCGCCTTTTCAAATCATATCGCTGCCACAGCAGCTTTGGGAGACCTTTGCAATATTCCCACCCATGCCCTAATAAGGGGAGAGGAGGAAATGAAGAATAATCCTACTCTTAACTTTTGTTT
>CBFHVV010000014.1:0-19961 GCA_965658965.1 Croceimicrobium sp. | reverse complement strand
GACCTTTGCAATATTCCCACCCATGCCCTAATAAGGGGAGAGGAGGAAATGAAGAATAATCCTACTCTTAACTTTTGTTTGGAAAAGGGAATGCGCCTTGAAGGCATCTCGCGTAAGCAATACGATACCAAAGACGACCCTAAATTTTTACGCACTTTGGCCCTTTTAATGCCACAGGTGTTTATTATTCCCGAAGGTGGCAAAGGGCCTTTGGGTTTACAGGGATGCATGGAAATTCCCTCGGAGGTAGATGAGCATTTTGATTATTGGGCAATTGCTGGAGGAACGGGAACCACGGCCGCAGGTGTCTTGGCTTCCGAAAGTGTGTCAAAACTCTTGCTATATCCCGCCCTAAAAGGAGGTCAATTTTTAAAGCCAGCGATTTTTAATCAGCTTTTGGCTTATTTCGAGAATCATAAATCTCAGTCTCCTTCACTTCGGAGTTTACAAGAGAAAATTATTTTACGCGACTCCTACCATTTTGGGGGTTACGCTAAAATTAATCCAGACTTAGTAAGTTTTCTAAATACCTTTCAGGCCAATTATGCTTTAAAGTTAGACCCTGTTTATACCGGAAAAATGTTTTACGGAATTTTGGAGGATATCCATCAAGGGATGTTTCCGAAAGGCTCTAAAATAGTAGCTCTCCATAGCGGAGGTTTGCAGGGTATCGCTGGAATGAATAAGAGGCTGCGCGCCAAAAACCTTGAAACAATTAATTATGAAGCTTAAATTATTAACCATAGTCTGTTTTTTTTCAGCGAGCCTTTTGTTTGCGCAATCGCCGAGTGTTGATTATATCGAAAAGTGGCATGCGGTAGCTCAAGCAGAAATGAAAGCTTACGGAATTCCGGCAAGTATTACCTTGGCGCAGGGTATTTTAGAGTCGGGAAGTGGTAAGAGTAAACTGGCTACCGAAGGAAATAATCACTTTGGGATTAAGTGCCACTTGGAGTGGGAAGGGGATAAAATCTATGCTGACGATGATGAAAAAGGGGAGTGTTTTCGCTCTTACGCTAAAGCAGAAGAAAGTTTCCGCGATCATTCCTTATTTCTGAGCACGCGTTCTCGCTATGCTCCCCTTTTTAAAGAAGACCCTACCGATTATAAAGCTTGGGCAAAGGGTCTTAAAAAAGCGGGCTATGCCACCAATCGCAAATATGCCGACCTCTTAATTGACTTAATTGAGCGATATGACCTAAGCCGCTTTGATCAAATAGATTTTGAAGGGCTCGGTGATGCGGAAATTGAAGAAGGGACAATTGCTTTTGCAGATCAGCATTTAATAAAACTTAGCTCAAATAAAGTGAAATATATTATTGCAAGAAGCGGTGATACTTGGGAAAGTATTGCGCAATTTGCTGATTGCAAGGGTGAAGATTTATTAGAATACAATGAGCTGCGCTACGATGCAAGGATAGAGGATGGTCAAATTATTTACCTGCAACCTAAGCGTCGCAGGGCCAGCAGAGAGCACCGCTACCACTTGGTGCAGGAAGGAGAAGGGATGTACGATATCTCTCAGAAATTTGGGGTCCGCTTAGAAAAGTTATATCAGCGCAATGATATTAAGATTGGGACACAGCCTCCAGTAGGAACAAAGTTGGAACTTCGCTAATTATTGCAAGCGATAACAAATCACTGTACCATCATTGCTGTAAGTAACAATGTTGAGGTTGTTGTCGCGATTTAGAGAACCCATATCGAAAGGTCCCTGAGCAAATACCGGAAAACCATCTACTAATTTACCTTCTTCATTAAATAGGCGAATCTCTTCTGCCCCTTCTGCGAAAGCGGCTACATAAAAGCGATTATTTTGCAGCATGGCTTTTGGCTTCAGCTCAATGTCGGACTCGAAGCTAGCTTTAAATGGTTGCTTATCATCCTTAACAAAAAGCTCCTCATCGTTGCTAAAAATATAGCGCCCTTCAAAATAGATTAAATGGTCGGCAGGATTGCCTTCTTCTAGGTAAACCGCATCAACCTTAGACTGTGGGTTTATTACATACATCTTACCCGAATTACTGCCCGCAATTAGTTCTGACTCTTTCAAGCTAGGCCCTTCTTTAAGGTAGAAACTCGTTTTTAACTCCTCTATTTTTTGCTCAATTTTAAAGCGTTCTTCGCCTCTGCGATTTAGTTGATAAAGTTTGCCATCAGCACTTAGGCAAACAATTATATCGGCTCCTTTTACACTAAAATGCTGAGGTTCACTTATAATATTGGCATCGGCCTCTTTAAACTCCCAGCCCCTAACAGGTGTGCCGGTTACATCGTAATTAAGAAGCTTCTTACCGCATGGAACCACGAGTCTGTAATTACGGGCTTCATCGTAATTAAATACGCCTAAGGGAGCGGTTGCCTTTTGTGGTAATTTTACTGGGAAACCTTCAACATCGCGGCCTAGTCGGTCTACGGCATACAGAGTGCTAGCCGTATTAAAAACCATTTGTAATTTATTGTTTCGGTAAATATCTACTTGTCGTATGTTACCGATAATTGGTCCGTCTAGTTCTTTTTTCCAAAAAACTTCCCCCTTACGGGAGATAAGATACAGGTGATTATCCTCGTCACTAAGGGCAATGTCGTACTTCTGGTTGAGGTGGTTTTTTAAAAATTGCGGTTCCCCCTGCGGTTTGGCTTCCAATTGGGTGGTCCACTGCCGGCTAATTTTTTCGATAATCGCTTTTTCTTCTCGGAGCTGCAAGCTGAGGAAACTCTTTTTATCTTTTGCTCGTAGCTGTAAAATACCCCACTTAATTTCGCTCAGAGTGTCCAGCTTGCCTTCTAGTTCTTGCGCTGCTGCTTGCTTTAATTTCGGTAATTGGTTAGGTAACCATTCTGGGAAACCGCTTAATATTTGAATGTGGCTTTTACCAGGTAATTGATTCGCAAGCTTTTGGTAAGAGGGTGATTTGTACAATCGCTTATCATCTAAAAGATCATTTAATAGGACCTTCAGTGAATTCTGGTCTTCCGCGAAGATTACGAAGTCATCAAAGAGCGTGTAGTAAGGCTGATGCATTTCGTTAAACAAGCGGCCAAAAAGACGGGGAAGTAAGTTTAAGGCTGCGATCTTTCTGAAAATATGACCGCGATAACCTTCAATAAAGTTGCTATCGGCAAGGGACTCTAGGCTTTCTTTACAAAGTTCTTCATCTCTAAAATTAAAATAAGCAAAGTGGAAGGCTTCGGCATTGCTGCGCCCTGCGCTAAATACTCCCATCTCATTATCCATTACCCCCAGTATTTTATCGGTACTGCCCGAGGGTAATTTGGCCACTAAACTTTGGTGGTTCTCTAAAAGGCCCTGTGCCTCTAAATAAGCTTTGTAGCCACGATCGTATTGGGCGATATTTCCAACACTCAAATGAATCCAAGTTGCTAAATTTTGTGGGACAATTTGGGCCGCAGATATATTGTCGCTGTGCACCTCGCTAAAAACTTCAGGATAGTTAAAGCTTTCTTGTGGGTGGTTAATTAGTCCCGTAAGAATGAGGTCTTCTTTCTCGGCTTCTAAATCTAAAATAACCCAGTCACCTAAACTAGTTAAATAGTCAAATTGGCCTTTAGCGTATAAAGCCTTTAAATAATCATTGGCCAAGTTTAAGTGTATAAAAATATTAGCAACTGCGCTGCTATTGCGAGTTTGACGGAGATTTTGGAAATTTATATCATTCGTCCAAATATTCGCACTGCTAGTTTGGCGCAAGCTGTTTTCTATGGGAATTCGACTGGGGGAAACCAGTAAATAGTCTTTTTTAAAATGTAAGTAAAGGACCAATTTTGATTGGCTTTCAAGCTTCAGTATCGTTTGTCCATTATAGTCGCTGCTAACAATGTTGAAGTCTTTTTTTAAGAGCTTCTCCCATCTGTGCAGGTCAAGGTCGCCCTTGCTTGCGATTAAAAGCCAATCATATTTTTCAGCACCACTGAGGGATTCGCATAAAATGGCATCTGGAAAGTTTTTTAGGCGCTCCACACTATCGGTGGGCAAAACCTCTTTAATTTCCTGCCAGTTTTTTTTAATCTGATGTAAAGAGGGTAATTTATCGAGATGTTGATAAACCCTCGATGTGGTGGCCGCCTTCTCCACCTTGGACCAATCATTAATATGCGCCAGCCAAACGGTGTTGCTCGGTACAAGCTGATAAAGATCGGTTTTTTCCACCTTCTCGGTGCTACACGCACTGCCAAGCAGGATCGCTGCTAGAAAAAGTAAATGACGCAGTTTCATGTAAAAAATATTTGCGCAAAAGTATTAAAGATTCGCCGAATCAAAAGGGATTTTGGTCTGCTTGGCTAGTAGCTGGAATGTTTTACGGTGGTATGGGCTGATACCGTGTTCTTTGATAGCAAGACGGTGTGATTTAGTAGGATACCCCTTGTTTTGCTGCCAGCCGTAATGTGGGTATTCTTGCGCGAGTTTCGCCATATACTCATCACGGTAAGTTTTGGCCAGTATAGAAGCCGCGGCAATGCTTTTAATCCGTCCATCCCCTTTAATTTCGCACTGATGAGGAATGCCTTCGTACTTTTTAAAGCGATTACCATCTATCAAGAGAATTTCGGGTCTGGTGTTTAACTGATCGATAGCGCGGTGCATCGCTAAAAAAGAGGCTTGGAGAATATTAATCTTATCAATCTCTTGGTGATCTACTACGCCAAGAGCCCAGGCTAATGCTTTTTTTTCAATTAAATCTCTTAGGGCTAAGCGTTTGCTTTCGCTGATCTGCTTGGAGTCGTTAAGCAGAGGAGAACGGAAGTTGGCGGGCAGAATTACGGCAGCGGCAAAAACCGGTCCTGCCAAACAACCGCGTCCTGCTTCGTCGCAACCTGCCTCTAAACGTCCCGGTTTTAAAAGCCCTTTTAATCTAGTCATTGCTCAGGCATTTTTTAATACTGCGCCACATCATCTCCGCCGAGCGTTCCCAGTTAAATTTCTTCACTTGTTGGCGGCCCTTGCGGATATAGAATTGACGGGCTTCTTCCTTCTCACTTGCTAACATAGCCTTGGCAATTGCTTTGCTATCCTGCGAATTACATAACCAAGCGGCATCGCTCGCCACTTCGGGCATGGCTGTGTTATTCCCGGTTATTACCGGGCAGTCGCTTTTAAAGGCTTCTAAAATGGGGATGCCAAAACCTTCAAAATGCGATACAAAACAAAGTGCTTGAGCGGCACCTAGAAGCTCAATTAGCTCTTGCTCGCCAAGGCGCCCAGTAAAGATGATGTCAGATTTAAAGGGGTTTTTGGCATGCTGCTTTTCAATGTTTTTGGCTCCGAGCATATTAGCGCCAGCGAGAATAAATTTAGCAGTACCGCCTTTTTCGCGATAAAGCTGATAAGCCTGCAGCATGCCCGTGATATTTTTACGCGGATTCAAAGAGCCAATAAAGAGGAGGTAGTTTTCTCCTTGTGACCATTTTTCCCTTTGTATTTTTTTATCAGTATCACTTAGAGCCGTAAACTTATCACTTACGCCATTATAAACCACATCGATTTTAGCAGGATTAAGGCCATAACAGGCAGCAATATCTTGTTTGGAAAATTCAGAAACCGTTGCAACTCTTTTACTTTTATGCGCGAAGCGAGGGAAGAAATACCGCATATAAGCTCCCGAAACTGGGTCGAGATTTGTGTTTTGGTGCTCAAAGTTTATATCGTGTATAACTGGGAGCGCAGGAGTTTTTCCCCAAGTTGGGATATAGCCATCGGGAGATAGGAACAAATCTACCTTGTGTTTCCAGAGAATGAAGGGGATGCTAAACTGAAACCAGATCCACCAGAGCACCGCATGACGAGAGGGTGGGCCTATCTGCACCGCTTTTACGTTGGGCGCAAAAATGAAGTCTTTATGGTAGGGCCGGTCGAAAATAAAAAGCCATTCTACCTCAGGGTGATTGCGTGCTAAACGCGAAAGCACTTCGTAGCTAAAGTAGCCAATACCATCGAGTTTGCCTTTGAGAAGTAAGCGTGTATTTACAGCAATTTTCACGCGGCAAAGATAAGCCTGCTATAATGATTACCTTCGCGGAGCGATAATTATGCAAAAGAAATTTGTTGGCAGTTTATTTTTACTGCTTCTGGTAAATGTTTTAGTAAAGCCCCTGTGGATTTTCGGAATCGACCTCGCAGTGCAGAATAAGGTGGGGGCAGAGGCTTATGGTTATTATGCAGCAGTTTTAAGTTTTAGCATGATAATTAATATTGTGCTCGATTTAGGATTGGCACATTACAGCAATCGCAGTATTTCTCAAAAACCAGAGGAAGTTGCTTCCCATTTTTCGGACCTTATTTTACTCAAGCTTTTGTTGGCCTTAATTTATTTAATTGCGGCCATGGTACTCGGAAGCTTTTTAGGCTATTGGGGTAGTCAATGGCTGGTTTTACTATACCTGGCTTTGGGTCAAGCATTATCCTCTCTTATTCTATTTTTCCGTGCCCATTTAGCGGGTTTGCACTTGTTTAAATACGATAGCTTGATGAGTGTGGTAGATAAGTTGCTTATGATTGCTATGGCTGGCTATGTTTTATATTTCAGTGACAGCTTGGAAATGAGTATCGAACTTTTCGCAAAACTGCAAGCCCTTAGTTATGCCCTTGCAGCATTCTTAGCATTTTTACTTATCTACCCCCGAGTAAAGGGTATTATGCCCAAATTACAATTGAAGGGTTTTTTGCAACGCTTAAAGAGCAGTTACCCTTATGCCTTGCTAATTTTTTTAATGGCCCTTTATACCCGGGTAGACTCGGTAATGTTGCAGCAATTGGTGGGTGATTTGGAGAACGGTATTTATGCCCAAGCTTTCCGTTTATTAGATGCTGTAAATCAGCCTGCTTACCTTTTTTCTGTTTTGCTATTGCCCATGTTTTCGGGAATGTTGGCACGCAATGAATCGGTAACGGCTTTAAGTAAACTGGCCTTTAGCCTACTGTTTGTAATGGGTTTGGCCATTTCATTGTCCGCTTATTTTGCCGCTCCACAGCTGATGGCTTTATTGTACGAAAATCATAGCATAAGCAGCGCTACCGTTTTGCAGGCTCTTCTATTTAGTTCTCTCGCTTTTGGGACAACCTTTGTTTTTGGAACTTTACTAACCGCTAAGGGCGATTTAAGACTGCTGAATAGGGTAGCATTTTTAGGTTTTTTAGTAAATGTATTCCTCAACTTAATTTTAATCCCATTTTATGGAGCCTTCGGCGCCGCCCTTGCCACCGTAATTACACAGTCTTCTGCCGCGCTAGTGCAGATGTATTTATGCTTTAAAAATTTAAAGCTCGATTATGGATTAACTTATTGGCTGCGTATTTTGCTGTACACGGCGCTAGTTCTGTTGGGGAGTTTTGCCATTCACCATTATTTGCACCTTGTATGGTGGCAGCTTGCGCTTAGTAATATTGCTTTTATTGCACTTTTAGCGCTTCCTTCTGGGCTTCTCCCTCTAAAAGATGCCTATCTGCTGATAAAGCCTAGACAGAAGTAGGTTAAGGCCAAGCATTTATTGTTATTTTTGCCGCCTTAAATTGCAGAAAATGCCGGAAAATTCTCAGAACACCGATCAGGTTTTTGATTCTACCAATCTTATTGTTTATTTATACAATTGGCGTAAGCCACTATTTATCGTAACTATTGTTGCAGCAGTACTGGCAGCAATATTTAGCGGTCCTGCTTTTATAGAGCCGCAATTTGAATCAACGGTAACGGTTTTCCCATCTACAACCAATAGTCTCTCAAAGGCGCTATTGCCGCAGAAGTTTGCTTCGCGTGGCCAAGATATTTTGGAGTTCGGTAAAGAGGAAGAAGCAGAGCAACTTCTCCAAATATTAAACACTGATGAAATTCGCGATAGTATTATCCACAAGTATCGGCTATTGGACCATTACGAAATAGACGAAGATGGTAAATATGCCAAGACGGAATTGTATGAAACTTATAGTTCTAACATCTCTTTTCGCCGCACCGAATTTATGAGTGTTGAAATTAGTGTTTTAGATGCTAATGCAGATACGGCCGCCCTTATTGCCAACGATATTGTTGTACAGTTGGATATGGTGAAAAACCGCATCCAGCAAGAGCGTGCACAAAAAGGCTTAGCCATTATTGAGCGTGAGTATAAGTCTTTAAAAAGCAATTTAACCAGTCTAGAGGATTCGCTAACCGACTTGCGTTACAAAGGCGTACACGATTACGAAACCCAGTCTGCGGTTTTAAGCGAACAATTGGCGATCGCACAAATTGAAAAGGCGAATAGCAGGGTGATCGAGTCGATTCAAGCGAAATTAGATACCCTAGCAAAATATGGCGGTACCTATGTTTCCCTGCGTGATGAACTTACCTATTTAAAGGAGGAAGTGGTAAAGTTAAAAACTGCTTACGATCAGGCTAAGGTGGATGTAGAGGAAAGTTTACCCGCTACTTTTAAGGTGAATAACGCTTATCCAGCGGAAAAGAAAAAGTATCCTGTACGTTGGCTAATTGTAGCACTTTCTATGTTAGGTGCCTTTACTTTTACTTTAGTTTCAATTTTGGTGTGGGATACAATTAGCAAATCGCGCAAGTAAATCTCTTTCTTTGAATAATTTCCTGGCTAATAAAGCGAATCGATGGGTAATGGGAGCAGGGCTGCTAATGGCTTTGCTTAATGTACTTATTATTGTTAGTCAGGTTTATTGGCTCTTATTGGTTCCGGTAGCTTTATTAATCTTAGCTTTAGTTTTTTTAGCGCTAGATAAGGTACTCTACTTTATAATCTTTAGCACACCCTTAAGTATTTTTTACTTGCATCCAGATTTGCATGTAGGTTTCACTCTTCCCACGGAGCCTCTGCTTTTTGGTATCATGTTGCTCTTTTTTGCCAAGCTCATTCACCGAGGAAATTTCGATTTAAAGATAGTGAAGCATCCAATTTCTTTGGTTCTTATCGCTAGCCTTTTCTGGATGCTGGTAACCACCATAACTAGTGAGATGCCACTGGTTTCCTTTAAGTACTTTCTTGCGCGCCTCTGGTTTGTAACAGTGTTTTTTTACTTCATGTCGCAATTGTATAGGGATTCTAAAAAAGTACTTCTTTTTTTCTGGCTTTATCTTATTCCTTTGTCGGCAGTGGTGATCTATACTATTGTTGTTCATGCGCAGTGGGGTTTTACTAAGGATGCGTCTGTGTGGGTGATGTTTCCTTTTTTTAAAGAGCACACTTCTTATGGTGCAGTGCTTTCTATGTACATCCCAATAGCTATTGCCTTTACCTTTTTCATCCATTGGAGCTTGAACCGCAAAGTTTTGGCTGGCACAATCTTAAGCATCTTATTACTCGGGGTGATTCTATCCTATACGCGTGCGGCATGGGTTAGCTTAGTGGCGGCAGGCCTAGCAGGTTTTATGATTTGGATTAGATTGCGGCGAGAGTTTTTCTATTTAATGGTTATTGCCTTCTTCGGGGTGCTCTTTTATTTTAAGGGGGATATTCAAAAGAAGTTTGAGAAGAATGATACCACTAGTAGCGATAATCTGACCGAGCACGTAGAGTCCATTAGCAATATTTCTACTGATGCTTCTAATATGGAGCGTATTAATCGTTGGAAATCTGCCTTTCGCATGTTTGCCGAGAGGCCGATAGTTGGTTACGGCCCGGGGACCTACATGTTTGTTTACGCCCCTTTCCAAAAACCGAATGAAAAAACAATTATCAGTACCAATGCGGGAGATATGGGAAATGCTCACAGTGAGTATATCGGTCCATTAGCGGAACAAGGTGTGCCGGGATTAGCATTGGTTTTACTTTTGGTGTTTTTCACCGTTTACCGTGGCATTAAGACCTATCATAAGTTAAAAGACCCAAATGAAAGGGCTTTGGTTCTAGCTTCTTTAATGGGGATCTTAACCTATTGGACACATGGTTTTTTAAATAACTTTCTCGACATGGATAAAGCTTCCCTGCCGGTATGGGGTTTCACCGCTTTAATTGTCTATTACGACCAGTATCGTAAAGAAGCTCAAGCTTAATTAGGCTAAATTGAGATTAGTCACAAAAAAAGGAGCTAAGCCTGGGCTAAACTCCTTTTCGTTTTATTAGATCGTCCCTTAATTTGGGTTACCAAATTTGGTATTATTCGGTAATGGTAATTTGCTCGATAATTTTTGGAAGAATGCGAATGGAGGCCATTTCGCGATATTTTTTGCGCGCTTCTTCTGCTGGGTAACCGAAATAGGTTTTGTTGCCTTCCAGTGATTTTGAAACGCCTGACTGAGCTAGTACTACTGCCTTGGAGCCAATACTTACATTAGAACTTACGCCTACTTGACCCCAAAGAGTTACTTTGTCTTCTATAATAGCGCAGCCGGCGATTCCAACTTGTGCTGCAAACAAACAGTCTTTGCCAATTAGGGTATCGTGACCAATATGCACGGAGTTATCAATAATGGTCCCGGCTCCAATGCGCGTATCAGCACTTACGCCACGATCAATGGTGCAAGAAGCGCCGAGGTTTACGCGATCTTCTAGAACCACGGTTCCCCCACTCAATAACTTATCAAAGCCATTTTCCCTATTCTTATAGTAAAAAGCATCTGCGCCCAAAACCGTGTTAGCATGAATAACTACATCATTACCTATCTGGCAGTGATCGTAAATAGTTACGTTCGCGTGGATGATACAGTTCTCGCCAATTTCTACATTCTCACCGATAAATACACCTGGCTGAATAACGGTGCCCCTGCCAATTTTAGCGCTGGGGTGAATATGGTTATCACTGGCCTTAAAAGGCAGATATCGCTGGGTAAGCTTATTGAAATCTCTAAAGGGATCTTCGCTAATGAGAATCGCCTTGCCGCTAGGAATTTCTACCTTCTTGTTGATTAAAATGGTAGTAGCGGCAGACTCTAAAGCTTTGCTATAGTATTTAGGATGATCGACAAAAACTAAATCTCCCGGTCTTACACGATGGATTTCATTCCAGCCCCAAACTTGATGATCAGCAGGACCGTCAAATTCGCAGTCTAAAATGAGTGCCAGTTCGCTAAGGCTATGGGCCTGAGGAAAATCCATTTAGTCTTTGTGACGCTCTTTATAGGCGCCAGTACTTGTTTCAATAATCACCTTTTCGCCATCCCCAATAAATAAGGGAACTCTAATTTCAGCGCCTGTTTCTACCGTGGCGGGTTTAAGTGTATTAGTAGCGGTATCACCTTTTATTCCGGGTTCGGTATAGGTGATTTTTAAAGCAACCTTCTGTGGCAATTCGCACACTAGTGGACGCTCTTCATCCGCATGAAATAACACCTGACACTCCATTCCTTCTAGTAAAAACTGCGGAGCATTAATTAATTCTTTAGCTATGGTGATTTGATTAAAATCTTCCATATTCATAAAATGCCATCCGGTGGGATCCTGATAAAGGAATTGATAATTTCTATTTTCAATACGGATAACATCTAGTTTATTACCCGAAGGAAAAGTGTTGTCAATTATTCTGCCCGTATCGAGGTTACGTAATTTTGTCCTTACAAAAGCGGGACCCTTACCGGGTTTTACGTGTAAGAATTCAATTATTTGATGCGGAGCATTATTAAAAGTAATGCATAATCCATTACGGATATCTGAAGTATCTGCCATTGTAATATTCTGTTCTGATGCAAAAGTAAGCTTTTGAGGCTCTAATCTGAAACGGAATTTTCAGGAGACCTAGAGGGCCAGCGAATTGCTAGGTGAAATGGCACACTTAGCTTTTTCTTATAAAGTCTGCAACCTTAAGTTTATCCTTGCAAAGGAAAATTTCTTCTTCACTAAAATTAGAGCCTACTACCAAACTGCGCTTGCCTAGTTGTGTCTTTAAGAGTTCTTGATACCAAGCAATACCTTTAGGGTCTAAATTAGCAGTTGGCTCATCTAAAATCACCAGCTCGCTTACGCTGAAGAGGGCTAAGGATAAGCGTAGCCTTTGTTTCATGCCTGAACTAAACTGTTTTATTTTTTTAGAGGCAGAGTCACTGAGGTAAGCCTGATTAAGAATGTCGCTAGGATTAATGAGCAATTTGCGGAAACGCTGGTAAGTTTCTAAAAACTCCTGCGCTTCTAACTCTTCAATTAGCTCAAAATAAGGCCCAGAGAAGCTAATCTGATAGACTGCCTCCTGAGCTTTTAATTTTTGATTTCCGAAATTATATACTACTTCGCCAGCACTAAGGCCTAAAGCCCCATAAAGACATTTAAGAAGGGTCGATTTTCCGCTTCCATTGCCACCTAAAACTGCTGTTTTAGATCCAGCCGCAAAAGTGTAATTGAGTTTATCGAATACCATTTGCGCGCCAAAACGTCGTTGAGCGTCTTTAAACTCTACCTGCATTATTCCAAACGAAGGCCTTTCATAATACCTGTTTGCGAACTGCGAATAAAGGTGAGAATTTCGTCTCTTTCTTGGGTCGCTTCAAAGTCAGTTTCCACAATTTCTAAGGCCTGACTAACATTGTAATTCTTCTGGAAGAGGATCCGGTAGATATTTTGAATAGAATTAATTTGCTCATTGGTATAACCCCTTCTGCGCAAGCCAATAGAGTTAATACCGGCATAGGAAATCGGTTCTTTAGCCGCTTTTACAAAGGGGGGGACATCTTTACGGACCAAAGATCCGCCGCCAACAAAGGCGTGTGTGCCAATTTTGGTAAATTGTTGTACTGCAGATAAGCCACCAATTATAGCCCAGTCGGCAATTTCTACGTGACCAGCTAAAAGCACGCCGTTAACAATGATGCAACTTTCTCCAATTACACAATCGTGTGCAACATGAGCCGTGGCCATAATTAAAGTGTTAGCACCAATTACCGTTTTGCCTAGGGCCTTGGTACCGCGATTAATGGTTACAAATTCACGAATAGTAACATTATTGCCAATTACAACTGTACTATCTTCTCCTTCAAATTTTAAATCTTGGGGAATGGCAGAAATTACGGCACCGGGGAAGATGCGGCAGTTTTTACCAATGCGGGCGCCTTCCATAATTGTAACATTCGAACCAATCCATGATCCTTCTTCAATCACCACGTTTTTATGAATCGTAGTAAATGGCTCAATCACCACGGTGGGTGCGATTTTAGCGCTGGGGTGAACGTATGCTAGGGGTTGATTCATATTACTTTTCTTTTACTATCTGTGCCATCATTAAAGCTTCGCATACCAGGTTTTCTCCAACGTAGGCTTTGCCGGTCATTTTTACAATTCCTCTGCGAATAGGCTCGTCCATTACTAAGCGAAAAATAAGGGTATCACCAGGAACAACTTGTTTTTTGAAGCGTACTCCATCAATTTTCAAGAAATAGGTGAGGTAGTTTTCGGGATCGGGAACGGTGCTTAAAGCAAGAATACCCCCTGCTTGCGCCATGGCTTCCACTTGTAATACTCCTGGCATTACTGGAGCACCTGGGAAATGTCCAGTAAAAAACGGCTCGTTCATCGTTACGCTTTTCACAGCCACAACATGCTCATCGCTAATTTCCATCACTTTATCCACCAATAAAAAGGGGGGGCGGTGCGGTAGGATGTTCATGATTTGGGTTACGTTGTAAACCGGGGTTTTGTTAGGATCGTATTCTGGAATATCGCTGCGTCGCATATCGTCTTTTATTTTTTGGGCTAATAATTTGGCAAAGTTTGTATTGGCCTTATGACCGGGTTTTGTTGCTATAATTCTTCCTTTTATAGGCTTTCCTGCGAGGCTCAAATCGCCAATTACATCAAGTAATTTATGACGAGCCGCTTCATTCGGGAAATGCAAATCTAAATTGTCTAAAATACCGTTTGGTTTTACCGACACGCTCTCCTTATTGAAGGCCTTTTTTAGTTTTTGTAATTTTTCATCAGATACTTCTTGGTCTACATAAACAATGGCATTGTTGAGGTCTCCCCCTTTTATTAGGCCGTGGTCTAATAAATACTCCAATTCATGTAAAAAGCTAAAGGTGCGACAAGGAGCAATTTCCTCTTTGAAACTTTTTAAGTCTTTTAGGCTAGCATTTTGGCTCCCCAATACTTTTGTGCCGTAGTCAACTATTACCGACACCTCGTAACTTTCGGAAGGTAAAGCGATAATTTCTACGCCTTCTTTCTCGTCGTAAAATCGGATGGGTTCTTTAACTACATAGTAGGAGCGCTCTTTGTCCTGCTCCTGTAAACCAACTTCTTCCAAGGCATTTAAAAAAGGGAGAGAGCTGCCATCCATTATAGGCATTTCGGGACCATTCACCTCAATCAAGCAATTGTCTATTCCTAGGCCTGTTAAAGCAGCGAGTACATGTTCTACCGTACTTACACTGGCCTTGCCATTTTCTAAAGTGGTTCCTCTTTCGGTATGGGTTACAAATCTCGCTTGAGCTGGAATAATTGGTTCATTCTCAATGTCCACTCTTTTAAAGGCAATTCCAAAATCGGCTGCAGCGGGTTTAAATACTAAACTTACTTCGGCACCAGTATGCAAGCCATTGCCGGCAATGGTGGCCTCGGAGGCGATGCTATTTTGATAGCTATTCATCTAATCTTTTAACTTTTTTTCTATGTCGCGAATAAGGCTCGGCAACTTACGGAAATAAACATAAGACTTCTGGTAATCAGAAACTTTAAATGCAGGGCTTCCTTGGACGATACTATCATCCGCTACATTGTTGCCAATCCCACTTTGAGCGGCAATTTTAACATTGTCTCCAATTTTTAGGTGACCAGATATTCCTACTTGTCCGCCTATCATACAGTTTTTACCAACTTTGCTTGAGCCAGCTACGCCACTTTGGGAGGCGATTACGGTGTTTTCACCGATTTCAACATTGTGAGCAATTTGAATGAGGTTGTCTAATTTTACTCCTTTACGGATGATGGTTGAGCCTAAGGTAGCACGGTCGATAGTGGTATTTGCACCAATTTCTACTCCATCTTCAATAACAACATTACCAATTTGGGCTACTTTATCGTAACCGGAACCTTTCGGGGCAAAGCCAAAGCCATCAGCCCCGATAATTACTCCACTGTGTAAGCTCACCTCATTGCCAATGTGACTATTTGCATAGATGTTAACTGAGGTAAAAATAAGACAGTTATTACCAATTTGGCTATTATCACCAATTACGGTATTGGCATAAATTTTAGTATTATCCCCAATGCGCACTCCGTCGCCAATTACCACTCCGGCAGCAATGTAAACATCTTGTCCAAGGCTAGCATTTTCAGAAACTATCGCCCTTGCATGAACGCCAGTTTTTTGATGCTGTAAACTATTGTAAGCCTCCAATAATTTCGCAAAAGCAGTATAGGGCTCTTCCACGCGAATAAGAGTGGGCTGCAATTCTTTTTCTGGGGAAAAACTATTGCCCACAATAACTATTGAGGCCTCTGTTTCGTAGATGTATTTTTGATATTGTAAGTTGGCAAGAAAGCTTAAGGTGCCGGCTTTGCCTTCTTCTATTTTTGAAAGATTTGTTACGGTAGTGTTTGGATTTCCATCTACCGTACCACCGAGCATATCGGCAATTTGTTGTGCGCTAAATTCCATTGGGCCAAAAGTACAAATAATGCTTGTTAAGCTTTTAATATCCCTTTAGGAGCGAATAAAAAATATTTAACCACGGTTTGAGTAAGGGCGGAAATATTAAGTTGGTCCGCAGCCTCGGCAATGTCAACAAGGCTTCCATCCTTATATAGCAACTGAATACGGTCCTTGGTGGAGTTGTATGCGTGGTTGGTAATCTCTTGTTGAAAAATTAAAAACTCGGCTTCTTCTGGGCTATAGCCTTGCTCTTTAATAGCTTTTTGGCGTAGAGAAGCTAACTTATCTTCTGTAAAAGCTTCTTTGGCCATTTGTACACCCAAAAGTTTACGATCTAGCAGTCTTTGACATAGGGTACTTAAAGTGGCATCATTGTAATTGCGCCACTCTTTTATGGCAGCCATAATATCGTAATCGTCTAAAGCGGCATACAGTTTTACTAAAGCTATTTTATTGCTAGGAACCTCTCCACTTAAAAATGGCTGTAGCACAGTAGGCGCGGGCATGTTTTCCTGATAAATGATGCGTGCCCTTTTTAAAATTTGAATAAGGAGGTATTCGGCCCCTAAAACGGTTTTGTGCAAATAAACTTGCCAGTACATTAAGCGTCGAGCAACGATAAATTTTTCTACGCTGTAAATGCCTTTCGCGTCCACTACGATTTGATCTTCCGCCACATTTAGCATTGAAATCAATCTTTCAGAGTTTACTTTACCCTCGCTTACACCTGTGTAGAAGCAATCACGTCTTAGGTAATCTAAGCGATCCATATCTAGCTGGCTGCTAATTAATTGATGTAAAAATTTGCGATGATATTTATTTTGAAAAATTTCAATAGCCAGGCTCAGTTTTCCGTCAAACTCCTCGTTTAAGCTTCGCATAAACTCTAAAGAAAGGTCTTCGTGACTGATGTTGGGGATGATCGAATTTTCTAAGGCATGCGAAAAAGGGCCGTGACCGATGTCGTGTAATAAAATGGCTAGGTAAACGGCTTCTTCCTCATCGGGGCTAATTTCTGTGCCTTTTTGTTTTAAAGTAGAGACTGCCTTTTGCATTAAATGCAGGGCGCCTAAAGCGTGGTGAAAGCGGGTATGATATGCTCCAGGGTACACCAAATAGGTTAACCCTAATTGAGATATTCTTCGTAATCGCTGAAAATGAGGATGTTCTAATATGTCGAAAATAAATTCGCTGGGTATTGTAATGAACCCGTAAATTGGATCGTTTAATATCTTCAGCTTATTGGTGTGGCTCACTTCTTTTGTAGTATAATTGTGGACATGCCTAAATAATTCCGAAAACGAAAGTATGGACAATATTCAAATTTTATGGGTTGATGACGAAATTGACCTTTTAAAACCTCATATATTATTTCTCGAAGCCAAAGGTTATGCCGTAGATACCATTAATAATGGCGAAGAAGCCTTAGAAATGGTAGCGGAAAAATCATACCACATGGTTTTCCTCGATGAAAATATGCCGGGCATGGACGGTTTAGAAACCTTGCAGCGCATCAAGGAAATGCAAAATACCTTACCGATTGTGATGATTACCAAGAGTGAGGAAGAAAGTATAATGGAAGATGCCATTGGTTCGCAAATTTCCGACTACCTAATTAAGCCCGTAAACCCTAACCAGATTTTATTAACGCTTAAGAAACACCTCGATAACCGTCGTCTGGTTTCGGAGAAGACTACTAGTAATTATCAACAAGAGTTTCGACAAATAGGCATGGACTTGGCCATGGTAAGAGATTATGAAGGGTGGGAGTCGCTCTATAAACGCTTGGTTTATTGGGAGCTAGAGCTAGATAAGCTCGAGGATGAAAGTTTGAATGAAATTCTCCTTTCTCAAAAGAAAGAGGCTAATGCTCAGTTTTTTCGATTCGTAGAACGCAACTATCAAGACTTTTTCGAGTCTAAAGAAGATAGCCCTGTAATGAGCCATACACTGGTTAAAGAGTGGGTGAAGCCTAAGCTTTCGAAAGAGCAAAGCCACTTTTTTGTGGTGATTGATAACCTTCGCTACGATCAGTGGAAGGTGATACAGCCTGAAATTGAAAAATACTTCAGAATTGAAGATGAACGTAATTATTGGAGTATTCTGCCTACCGCTACACAATTTGCGCGCAATTCACTCTTCGCGGGATTAATGCCTTCTGAAATAAAGAAGCGTTTTCCTGATAAGTGGATTGAGGATAATGAAGGCGATGAGGGTAAAAATAACTTCGAGGACTTTTTCTTTCGAGATCAGCTGAAGCGCTTGGGCTTGGGCGACTTAAGTGTTGGTTATGAAAAGGTCACCAATCATAACTATGGTAAAAAACTCAGTGATAACCTTTCCAACTTGATGCAAAATGATGTGAATGTTATCGTTTATAATTTTGTAGATATGCTTTCGCATGCCAAAACGGATATGAAGGTAATTCGTGAACTAGCAGATAATGATAAGGCCTATCGATCACTCACCTTAAGTTGGTTTAAAAACTCACCCTTATTAGATATGCTCCGCCAACTAGCGGAAAAGAAAGTTCCAGTAATTTTAAGTACCGATCACGGAACCATTAATGTGGTAGATCCCACGAAAGTGGTGGGCGATAAAAACTTAAATACCAATTTACGTTATAAAAGCGGGCGTGGAATTACCTATCAAAATAGAGATGTGTATTCCGTTAAAAACCCCGAAGATATCTATCTGCCCAAGCAAAACATAAATAGTGAATACTTATTTGCGAAAGAGAATTTATTTTTTGCTTATCCCAATAATTTCAATCATTACGTAAAGTATTATCGCAATACCTACCAACACGGTGGAGTATCTTTAGAGGAAATGATAATACCTTTTATTAGTCTAAAACCACGCTCTTGAAATAGCTTAGAGCACGCTTAAATTATCTCGAATTATTTAGCTTTTGAAGCCAAGTTCAATGCTTATTTTTGCTTCATGAAAATTCGGGTAGAGGCAAATGATATGGGGGCTTTGGCAGAAGCAATTCCCAAAATTATAGCGGCAATTGATTATCCAGTTGTTTTGGTTAATGGCGACATGGGAGCGGGTAAGACCACTTTGATTAGTGCCATTTGCAAGCAAATGGGGGTTAGTGCTGGTGATATATCTAGCCCTACTTTTTCATTGGTTAATGAATATTTAGATAGTCAAGGCAAGCCCATTTATCATTTCGATTGTTATCGCTTAAAGGATGAAGAGGAGGCTTTTCAGGCGGGTTTAGAAGAGTATTTTTTCTCGGGATATCCCTGTTGGATTGAGTGGCCAGATAAAATTCGTAATTTACTGCCTTCAGAATGGTCCGAACTGAGCATTAGTTTAGGTTCCCAGTCTGAAAGAATCATCCAAATAAGAAATCAGCATGTCGAAGCCTGAGTTTTTAAGTTTTTCATCGGCAGAACTCATGCCTCAGGAGGAGGTTTTAGAGGTTCGTAAATCTGGCCAGCAATTGCAAATTGCCATTCCTAAAGAAACCTGTATGCAGGAGAAAAGGGTGGCCTTAACGCCTGATGCCGTTCAATTGCTTGTAGATAATGGTCATGAGGTATTAGTGGAAACCGGTGCAGGCGAAAGCGCACATTACAGCGATCAGGACTATTCGGAAGCGGGAGCAAAAATTGTGTATTCTCCAAAAGAGGCATTTGAGGCCAATATGATTTTGAAGATTGAACCGCCTTCGCTGGAAGAGATTGATTTGATGAAGCAAAATCAGACCTTAATTTCGGCCCTTCAACTTAAAACCCAAACTAAGCAGTATTTTCAAAAAATGATGAAGAAAGGGCTCACGGCCCTAAGCTTTGAAAATATGCAGGATGATGAAGGGATAGTGCCGGTAGTACGCAGTATGAGCGAAATTGCTGGCAGCACCTCGATACTTATTGCGGCAGAGTATCTTAGTAATGCTAATGATGGCAAAGGCTTTATGCTGGGTGGCGTTTCGGGGGTTCCTCCTACCGAAGTTGTAATTATTGGGGCTGGTACGGTGGGTACTTTTGCCGCTCGTACAGCTTTAGGCTTGGGGGCAAGCGTAAAGGTTTTTGATAAATCGCTTACTAAGCTGCGTCGACTACAAAGTATGTTGAATAATATGCCTATTTATACATGCGTAATTCAACCTAAAATTTTAGAAAAAGCTTTAATGCGCTGCGATGTGGCCATAGGGGCTATTCGCTCCGATACCGGTCGTAGCCCTTGTGTGGTAACCGACGATATGGTACGTAATATGAAGGCAGGCAGTGTAATAGTAGATGTGAGCATCGATCAGGGAGGCTGTGTTGAGAGTTCAGAGCTTACGAGTCACGATGAGCCAGTTTTCCGTAAATACGATGTTATTCATTACTGTGTGCCGAATATCGCATCTCGCGTAAGCAGAACTGCTTCTTTCTCTATTTCCAATATTTTAGCACCGGTCTTGTTAAATATTGCC
>CBFHVV010000013.1:0-50111 GCA_965658965.1 Croceimicrobium sp. | reverse complement strand
TCTATTGAACCTACGCTAATAGGAGCGTTTAAATTTTGATTTATACTTTCTACCGCCAGGGCCTTTATGTCATCTTGACGATAGTACAATAAGGCTACTAGCAGCGCTAGCAAAAGGCTTAGCACTGCTGTAACTTTAAGAAAAAACTTCGTCAACTTTTTTATCATCACCGGTCTTCTTAAATCAAACGAAAGAATTGGCGCTTCGGTATTTTAAAGCATGTGAAGCATCTCAACTTCTTTTTCACTTAAGCGTCGCCACTGCCCGCGATTGAGGTTCTTCTTTGTGATTCCGGCAAAAATAGTGCGGTCTAATTTTGTAACCTCATAACCGAAGTTTTCAAAAATTCGGCGCACGATACGATTTTTCCCAGAATGGATAATGACTCCGATATGCTTGCGATCTTTTTCGTTGGCAAAGGCAATATCGTCTACTTTAATGGGGCCATCCTCCAATTGAATTCCTTCTGCAATAGCGTGGAAATCGGCAAGTTTCAAGTTTTTATCTAAACTTACATCGTAAATTTTACGAGCTCCGTGGGAGGGGTGAGTGAGTTTTTTGGCGAAATCACCATCATTAGTAAAAAGTAAAACCCCAGTAGTTTGGCGATCGAGACGGCCCACAGGGTAAATACGTTCTGGTCCGGTGGTGTTCATTAAGTCCATTACCGTTTTACGCATTTTTGGATCGTCGGTGGTGCTTATATAACCTTTGGGCTTATTTAGCACATAGTAAACTTTCTTTTCTCCCTTAATAGTAGAGCCGTTAAATTTTACGGTATCGCCGGGTTTCACTTGGAAGCCCATTTCTTGTATTACTTTACCATTCACTTCTACTAGTCCAGCCGAAATTAAACGATCTGCTTCCCGGCGCGAGGCTATTCCTGCGGTTGCGAGATATTTATTGAGGCGAATTTCGCCTGTTTTCGCCTTAGTAAGACCTTGTTTTTTAAGCCCTTCAAATTTCTTGCGAGGACCAGTGGGGCGCTTTGGGCCTTTCCCTCCCATGCGAGCTTCTGGCTTGGGAGTTTCGTCCGCTTCTTCTCGTTTAAAGTTTTTACCAGCGGTTTTACCGCGGTTTGGGTTGCTTTTACCCTTAGAATTAGATCTTCCTTTTTTGTTAAATCGGCTCATGCTGTATATTTTTTGCATTGGGAGCCCTTATCGCCTCTGCCGGTATCACACCGGGAACGCTTCAGGCTGTTTTCGGGCGGCAAAAGTACTAATTGCGAGTGGATTAGCAAGCAGGGATTTTCGGGAGTGTTTCATCTGGGGGGTTGAAATAGCTGCATGCCACCTTTTCCTTTCTAGACTGACTCCAATAAAAGATTTTTCTGACCTTAAAACTGAGTTCAGCTATTATTTGTGGTTCAGAACGCCTACAAATGGGTAGGATTAAACTGAAAAGGCCGAAGCAACGCGGGCTATTCGAGGGTTTTTCAAGAAGAAGACGCATGTTTGTAGGTGGAGCAATACGAATCCATTTATCCTAGCCAATCGAAACCTGCTAATCCGTTATGACAAAAAAAGGCTTTCTAGTTTTAGATTATCGCAGCACATTTACAATACCACTATACTTTTGTGAGTAATCGTTTACGGTGCATAAAAGCACATAGGTATAGGCTCCCGAAACGGCTTGACCTTTATGACGCCCATCCCAAAATGTAGTGGCTTCGTTTGATTGAAAAACCAATTCGCCCCAGCGGTTATAAATACGCATGTCGTATTCATTTACGATGCCAGCGATCTCAAAAGAAAAGAAATCATTTAAGCCATCGCCATTGGGCGTAAATGCATTGGGTATGGTAATATCGGGCATGCAGCCCAACTGATCTATGGAAAACCCATAGTCTAAACTATCGCAAGTCTGCACCAAACTAAGACGATAGTCTCCATGATCGGTAATTCTAACTGGATTAGCTACAAAATCCCCATCTAAGTAAAACTCAAAGCTCTCTACGAAACTCTCTAGGGGCAGAATGATATTAGGATCTTCACAAGTAGTGCTATCCAAAGCTAATTCAGGAAACTCAGCATAAGTATGGAAATCTAAACGAAAGGCAGCTGATTCCTCTTCACAACCATTGGTCCAGCTTAAATAATAACTACCCGCATCGGTGAGGCTTAAAACATTACTATTATAAGGACTATAATTAAGGCTATAGCTTAAGCTGGAGTCTAGGGCTAATTCTAAAGTTTCGCCCGGACAAAGAGTCGTGTCGCTTAAGCTTGTATTCCAAGATAATGCAGGAACCTCCTCGATATAAAAAGTATCGGTGAGAGTTTTGCTACAACCACATAAGAGCCTAACCCAGTATTTACCCGGCTGATTAATAAGACGACTAGAAGCAGTATCGCCATTATCCCATAAAAACTGATAAGCCGGATTTGGACTACTCGCTTGTAAAGTAAGGCTGTCTCCTCGGCAAATAAGACTGTCTTGGGAGGTCTGTAAAAGACTATCCGCCGGGGGCAATGGGATTACGAAAACATCATCAATATAAGCTACTGAGTTCCATGCATTTTGTGGAGTAGAACTTGTGCTCGCGTAAACCATTCCGTTTTTAAATGACATGGAAAAAGTCTGGTCCATTCGATAAAAGTTACCAATGGTTAAAAACTGCTCACCTCCATCGGCTAGGATTGTATCACTGACTAATTTATATTGAGTTGTATCCATGTAGAATCCACCAGTAAACGGGATTTCTACCTGCGGCTGAATATTTTGATTATCAAAAGCATAAACTTGAGCTACCCCATTAACATTAGTATCGCCAAGATCTCTAATTCGTTGCTGTGACAAATGCATACCTAAACGATTAGCTGCGGTCCAACTTGTATCATATTCAGGACTACCAGTATAAGCGGTCCAGCGAAAGATGTAGTACATACCAACGGAATAAGGACAACCTAATTCCAAAGCAGTATCTAGTTTTGTCTGTAAAAAAAACTTAGGAGTAGTGCCAGCAGTTGATCCTAAAAAGGAAGAACCAATCCCAACCGACCCGTGAGCCGAATCAGTTCTTGGGAAAAATAAATTAAGATAGCCATTTTGACTATGCCACTTTGAATTATATACCTCCCCATCTCGATTATTTATGGGAGTAAACCAGTTTTTGACTCCAGGAAAAGAGTCAACATAATTATGCAAACGGAAATCAATCCAATTATTTGTCTCCTCAAAAGAAGGATTTTTAACAAGGTTTTGAGCGGACAATTGCGGATTAATAGATAAAAGAAGCAAGCCCATGGTTAGCTTAAAAACCCCAAGCCAAATTTGGCTTGGGTTTATCTTATTTAATATTATTTGAGTTTTAATTACCACACAAATTTTTCTCTATAAACAACATCGGAACCTGACTTTGCAACTATCATATAGGTACCTTTACTAAATGAATTTAAATCAATCTCAAAATTAGAAGTTTCTAACTGTTGCCTTCCATCTATAGAGTAGACTTCAAAATTTAGTAGGGTTGCTTCACTTGTATTCTCATTGACAAATTGCAATTTAGCATTTTCTCTATCAACGTAATGATATAAGTCACCTGTTTCTAAAAGAGTCATGCTCATTTTTTGAAATGCACAGCCTGTACAAACCTCATAATAACTCCAATATGTATCAGAAGTACAACCCGGCGATGATACAGTTAGAAACACCTTATGCCTTATTCCTTCATTAAACATGGGTTTATCTGAATTAGTAAATCCTGGTTCAGGGATCATACTGTTTGGATTTAAAGTAAACTGAGATCCATTTACGGTGGCACTAAAAGTTCCAATCTTAATGTAAACCCCATTAGTCAATCTTTCAACTTCCATTTCATATTCTTCAAAAAATGGGGTGGAAATATTCGACACCAACACACCACTCAATCCACCTATCGAAGGATAACTTGATACATTCTGTGATGACGGTACTGTTATTATCGAACTCCCCGAAGGATTCCATTGCCAATCAAAGGAAGTGATGAAAGGTTTTAGTCTCATTTCAATCAACAAATCTTCTCTAGTTGAAACAATTGGGCTACACCCATTATTATCAACTTTTATCTCAAATAGTAAGTGGCTTACTGTTGCAGCAGCTATTTCTGATTCAAACATAGGCTCGACTGAATTCGCGACCCAATCGGAAAAGCTCGTTCCTGTTGGAGTTGCAAAATCACCTAAATCTTCCCCAGAGGCAGAAGTACTATTCAACAGACTTAATTTATCTCCAGCAGCGTTCGACTCAATAACATTAAAGAAATATTCCGCTTCGTAGGTCGCACCCTTTAAAGCAGTTACATCCAAGTCATACTCAGTTGCGATGCAAGCTGAAGCCCATGTGAAAGTCGTTCCTTCACTATCTTTTAATTCTAAGGACTGAACTTTCACCGGTAAATACCCAGCAGGTTCTACCACATTCGTATACTCGGGGCCATACGCTGTGTATAGCTTCGAAACTTTATCAAATATGTAAGATGTAACCTCTACTCTATATACATTAGTTCCACTGTAACTTGGGGAAACTTCAAATTGGCCATCAATGTAACGGCAAGGTCCAGCATGATAGGCACTAGCAACATCCGAAGTCCAGGCGGTAACAAAATCCCAACCCCCGAAATTATTTTGTTGAAAGAGGCGCAATCTAATATAATCCTGTCCACTTAAAAATGGACCAACTTGTACATCAATAAAAGAAGATTGATTACATCCAATTGAGCCTCCATATGAAACAGTTGCTTCATAAGTCGAGTTTGAACAAGCATTAGAAGGGCTACTCAGCCCGAAGACTATAGCCAAAAGAAATAATAATTTGATTTTGATAAGTTGAATTGTAATTCTATGTAAAGTAAAAAAGGTTAAACATGCTAGCGGGCAGTTTCTCTAGAGAACAACAACTACATGGCTAACTAACTAAATATTTTACACTAATGCAATATTTATTTACTATTTAACAAATAAAAAATGATTTTAGAGTAATTATTATAAACCATAACATTATCTTAATATTGACTTCAAATAATCGAAGTAAACCACACGGAACATTGATAGATTACTTACTATTTAAGTATTAAAATATAAAAGAACTTGAAAAAATTCGTTTCCATATCTAATATCAGCCATATTCCTTAAAAAATCAAAACAGAAGGTTTTCTAATTTGTTTTTTTCGCAACTCGCAAACCAATGTAAAATATTGATTATAAGTATTTTAAACTAATTGCACTGATAAAAAAAACCAAAACAATAATTTGAAAAACTCATAATAGGATCTACATTATAACTTTTATTGAACATCTCTTTCTGCTCATGTTTACATGTGGTTTTACGGATTTAAAGGCTTGGATATATTGAAATTAGATAGTCAATAAATTAAACAATCCTTAACAGGTTTTCACAAGGGACATGAGGGATTTTGTTTAGTTTTTGATATGTAATTAAAATAAAGAAAGCCTTAATGAGTAATAAATATCATTGCGAAAAGAAATTTGAACGGAAGCCAATAGCAGAGATTACTTAGCATTTACTTTCGCGGGAGACTTAGTTGTTTAAGTGTTAAGAAAAATGAAGTGATTAGGGTCATTTGTTTAAAATTCGAATACCATCAAGTATAGAAGGGAGGCTCTAAGGCTATTAACTTACAGGGAGAGATAAAGCTTTTGCAAAGGACTAAGGCGCTATTACCGCCTTTAAAAAGAGGGAAGATACTTTTTCTGATAAAAGCAAAATTCATCCTCTAGCTCATTGGCTGTAGCCTCTTACAGCGGCACGATCTTGACTGGTCTTTTCCTTAAATCACGCTCTTCTGCGATGCATTTGCCCCACTTAATCTGTCAAGTCTTTTAAAGTGAACCTTGTATTTATGTCTCGTATGAAACTCTGATCCGGCTAAAAATAATTGACCTTAGGCTTTAAGTGTAAAAAGCATCGCGAATATGCTCTAGTTTATATTCGGGTTGAAGAGTGATGCTGATAATATCAAATCTAGCTTCAGCTATAAAGTTTAGCTTTTCTAAGTAAGAGTTGGCCGCGGTAGCAATTAGTTTTTGTTTGCTTTTAGAAACAAACTCATAGGGTTTACCGAAGTTGTCGTTAGCCCGAGTCTTCACTTCAATAAAAACAATTTGCTCTTTATCTTTCGCAATCAGGTCTATTTCCATCTTGCGAAAGCGCCAGTTTTTCTCTAGCAGTTGGTAACCTAAGTTTAGAGTGTATTCTAAAGCAAGGGCTTCACCTTTAATTCCCAAATCATGATTTTCGGCCATGTTTAAATTTTAGAGTAGCAGCATCAGAATTTATTTCTAAGGTAACTTTTTCTCCCAAAACTAAGGGAAGGTGATGCGAACTATGGCCAATCGGTAGGCCAAAGGCCAAGGGGAATTCGTAGTCTTGGGCGTGGCGAGCGATAATTTCTTCAGCGCTTTCTCCAAAAGGGATAGCATTGTCGTTCATATCGCTCATGGTGCCGATAATTAGCGCTTGGATATCGTTTAAATATCCGTTTCGACGCAAGTTAAACATCATGCGATCTATATGATAAAGGTATTCGTCTAGATCTTCGAGAAAGAGAATTTTACCATCGGTATCGAGTGCCGTAGAAGAACCTAGGCAGCTGTAAAGCATGCTTAAATTTCCGCCCACTACTTCTCCTGTAACTTTTCCAGCACGGTTAAAAGGATGCGCGCCTGTTTCTATGGTGTAGCTTTTACCAAAAAGTGCTTCTCGCAGAAGCCTTAAACTTTCCGGGCTGTTAGTAGCAAACTCCAAAGGCATTATAGCATGTAAAGAGGCAAAACCCAAATTTTGTAAGGTGTTGTGGATTACGCTAAGATCGCTATAACCAATTAGCCATTTAGGGTGCTTTATAAAGTTTTCCCAAGAAATAGCATCGATGATACGCACTGTGCCATAGCCTCCGCGAGCGAAAAGGATGGCAGCACATTCTGGATCGTTTAAGGCAGCTTGTAAATCGGCTGCCCGCTCTGCATCATTGCCCGCAAATTGGTTTTCTTCCGCATAAATATGTTTTCCTAAAACAACCTCTAATCCCCAATCTTCTAAAATTTGAAGGGCAGGGGCTAGTTCCTTCGCTGACACCTTACGAGCAGTGGCCACTATCCGGAGGCGGTCTCCTTTTTGTAAAAACCTAGGACCGATCATATGAGGCCAACTCGATTTCTCGTAGATAGGATTGCACGGTGTTTTCAAGACCCATATACAAAGCTTCGGAAATTAGAGCGTGACCAATAGAAACTTCTAATAGGTTGGGGATTTGTGCTGCAAAAAACTGAATATTGGCTAAACTTAAATCGTGACCAGCATTTAGGCCTAGTCCTAGCTTTTTAGCTAATTCCGCCGCTTCTTTGTAGGGAGCAATAGCTGCATTTTTATCCTTTAAATATTGACTGGCATAAGCCTCGGTGTATAACTCAATTCTTTTGGCTCCTATTGCTGCGGTGGCTTCAATTTGCTTGGCATCGCAGTCCATAAAAACAGAAGTGCATATTTTCGCTCGATCAAATTCTTGTAAAACTTCTTGCAAGAAATCACCATGTTTAATGGTGTCCCAACCAGCATTTGAAGTAAGCACTCCGGGAGGGTCAGGGACCAATGTAACCTGTGCTGGATTTGCGGCTAAAACCAAATCTATAAAGCTGCGATTGGGATAACCTTCAATATTAAATTCAGTGGAGACAACCTTAGAGAGGTCTTGCACGTCTTTATAACGTATGTGGCGCTCATCGGGACGAGGGTGAACAGTTATTCCTTGCCCACCAAAACGCTCGATATTAAGAGCGGCTTCAACCACATTGGGCGTGTCGCCACCGCGTGCATTCCGCAGGGTAGCGATTTTATTAATGTTAACGGATAGCTTTGTCATTGTGGGCAAAGATAAAGCCTTAGTTTTGCTTTAGATATGAGAGTAGATGAACATATTTTAAATGATTTTAGCGCCTTGGATATTACTGAGTGCGTGGGTGACCTTCTTCTGAGTATGGAGGAATTGAAAATCAGTCACTTGCCGATAGTCCATGAAGGTATGTACTTAGGGCTTATTTCTGAGGATGACCTCTTGGATGTTCAAAATGTGGAGGATAGTTTAGAAAAACATCTAAAGGTTTTGAAGCCTTACAGCATAAGCGCAGGTGATCATATTTATGCTGCAATTAAAACGATGGCAGAAGGTAACTTAACCTGTCTGCCCGTCTTAGATCCCGACAAGAAATACATTGGCTATCTGTCGCCGCAAGAGCTGGTTTTTGATTTAGGTCGCCAGGTGAGTTATAATGAGCTTGGAAGCGTTATTGTGCTGCGTGTTGCCATTCGCGATTACTACATCTCCAAGATTTCACAAATTGTGGAAAGTGAGGATGCTTTAATTTTAGGCTTGCAGCTAAGACAAGAGGGGAATGATTATATACGGGTGGCATTAAAGATCAATCAGCAAGATTTAAGCCGCATTGTAAAATCCTTTGAGCGTTTTGAATACGAGATTATGGAAGTTTATCATCAAGCACTTTTTGATGAGGATGCCTCAGATCCCTTCGAGGCACTGGTTAAATACTTGAATATTTAATTGATGAAAGTAGCAGTTTTCGGAAAAGTTATTAGCCCAGAAGCTCGTCCTGATATAGAGGCCTTACATCGCATTTTAATAGAGGCGGGTATTGAGTTTGTGGTTTTCGAAGGCTTAAATAATTTTATTCTTGAGCACTGCGACTTAGGTTTAGATTTTCCCACTTTTTCGAATCATCGCGATCTAATTGACTACGCGCCAGATTTCTTAATTACCATTGGTGGAGACGGAACTATATTAGATGCTACCACTTTAGTACGCGATTCTAAAATCCCCATTGTAGGTATAAACACGGGGCGATTAGGCTTCTTATCTAATGTTAGTCGCGATAAAATAGAGGATGCTATTACAGCATTAATTGCAGGGAAATATAAACTGAGTGAACGCAGTTTACTGGCCCTAGAAAGTGAGGCTTTAGACTTGGAAATGCCTTTTGCTTTGAATGAGGTTACCCTTAGTAGAAAAGATACTACTGCTATGGTTACCGTAGATGTTACGATAAACGGCGAGTTTTTTAATAGTTATTGGGCAGACGGATTAATTGTTGCTACGCCCACTGGCAGTACCGGTTATTCTTTAAGCTGTAATGGGCCTATTATAATGCCTGGGGCAGATACCTTTGTTTTAACGCCCGTGGCTCCGCACAATCTAACGGCTCGTCCTTTCGTTATTCCCAATAGTTGCATGGTAAAATTAAAGGTTAATAGTCGTGAAGAACAAAGCTTAGTATCCTTAGACTCTCGTATTTACGCCGTTCCAAGCGGTACCGAAATAAACCTGAGCCTAGCGAGTTTTTCCATTGCTCTGGTGGAAACAAAAAATGAAACTTTTGCAAAGACCTTAAGGAATAAGCTGATGTGGGGTTTTGACAAAAGAAATTAATGCCATAGTCTTACTGAATTATTTATATTTGCGCTCCCAAAAATGAAGCTTAAGCAATTAATAATCAAATCAATAGTACTTTTGCTGCTGCCCCTCTTAGGCCGCGGTCAGTACTTGGAAATCGGAATCGCGGGTGGTGGCACCAATTTTTTAGGTGACGTTGGTCCTTATTCTTTTGATATCCCGCAAGGATATCACGGTGGATTTTTAATGCGCTATAATTTCAATCGTTTTTGGTCTATCCGTGCTCAAGCCAATTATGGATTGATCGAAGCCAGTGACGCTCGCTCTAGCATCGCTTTTCGCAACGAACGTAATTTGTCTTTCCGTTCTAACATTCAAGAAATTTATGCGGTAGCGGAATTTAACTTTTTCGAATTTCAACCAGGAACCAAATTATGGCATAGCCCCTATATTAATGGTGGTTTTGGGGTTTTTAGTTTTAATCCAGAAGCCCGCTTTAATGGGGAATGGTACAATTTACGAGATTTACGCACCGAAGGGCAGGGCACATCTGCAGGGAGTTCGGCCCCTTACGCAGAAGCGAGCTCTTATTTTATTTTTTCTTTAGGCTATAAATTTGCCTTGGGTTCCTTTACTACCTTGGCGCTGGAGTCTAGCTTTAGGTCTACCAATACAGATTTTTTAGATGATGTTAGTGGTTTTTATGCCGATCCGCAAATTTTAGAGGCTGAGGTTTCGCAATTATCAGCAAACTTGGCCGATCGCAGTTTGAGCGGTAGCGATAAAGAAAACACTTTAAGGGGAGACCCGAGTACACAAGATTGGTACATATTTACAGGGATTAGCATCCAATTTAAGTTTGGTGAACTGTACGAGAAGTGCGCAAACTTTGTTGGAAATTAAGAAACATTATGAGCAGCCTAAAGGAACAAATTAGGGATTCGAAAAACAGGCCACAACACGTTGCCATTATTATGGATGGGAACGGTCGTTGGGCAAAAAAGAAGGGCTACCTTCGGTCCATTGGGCACGAAAATGGCGTAGATGCCTTGCGTAATATAGCTACCGCATCTGCAGAAGCAAATATTAAATTCTTAACGGTTTACGCTTTTAGCAGCGAAAATTGGAATAGGCCTAAATCGGAGGTTAAGGCCTTGATGAGTATTTTAGTATCCAGCTTAAAGAAAGAATTAAAAACCCTGCAAGACAATAAAATTCGCCTGCGCTCGATTGGAGATAGCACCCTTTTACCTAAAAACTGCCAGAAAGAATTGGTAGAAGTAATGGAGCTTACCAAGAATAATAACCACATGACCTTAACCTTAGCCTTAAGCTACGGCAGTAGAGAAGAAATTAAAACGGCTGTTAAAACACTCGCAAGCGAGGTAGCAGCAGGGGAGCGCACGGTAGACTCTATAGATGATGAGGCTATTTCTAATGCTCTGTATACTAGATTTTTACCAGATCCAGATTTACTAATACGCACTAGTAATGAATATCGCATCAGCAATTACCTATTATGGCAAATTGCCTACAGCGAACTGTATTTTACGCCTAAATTATGGCCCGACTTCGGAGCGGAAGACTTCTTTGAGGCCATCTTAACTTATATGAATCGCGAACGACGTTTTGGAAAAACAAGTGAGCAAATAAAAACTCTGTCCTAATAATGCGGAAGCTTTTCTTAGCCTTGGCTATAGCATTTATTTTCAGTCCTGTTTCTGTGGTTGCCCAAGATGGGGGAATCAATATCTTACCCGGCCAAGAATATGAAGTTGGGGGAATACGCATAAGCGGATCTGATAATTTAGATAAACAAGTCATTACCCTTATTTCGGGCTTACAAGTTGGCGATAAAATCACCCTTCCGGGAGATAAAACTACTCGCGCCATTGAAAACTTGTGGCGTCAAAAATTATTCGATGATATTGGCATCTTTGTAACGGAGGTGAAAGGAAAGGTAGTTTTCTTAGAAATTCGTTTACGCGAATTACCCAAGCTTAGCAAATACGGAATCCGCGGCTTAAAAAAGTCTAAACGCGATAACTTACGCGACGAGTTAGATTTATCTAGTGGTGTAATTGTAACCGAAAACCTTATCGTTAATACGCGTAATAGAGCGCGCGACTTTTTTATTAAGGATGGTTATCTAAATGCAGAAGTGCAAGTGGTGAAACGAGCCGATACCACCCGCTCTAATTCGGTTATTTTAGATATTCTCGTTGAAAAGGGCGAGAAGGTTAAGATTAAGGATATTAATTTTATTGGCAACGAAAATATTGATGATCGTGATCTGCGGAAAGCAATGGATGAAACCAAGCGAGCACGAATCTGGAATATATTTAAAAGCTCCAAACTTTTGGCCGATGAATACAAAGAGGATAAGCGCCTAATTATTGAGAAGTATAATTCTGAGGGTTATCGTGATGCACGTATTATTTCTGATACCGTTTATGCTGTGGAAGATGATCGCGTAAGCATCGATATAAAAGTGCAAGAAGGCAGTAAATACTATTTCGGAGATATTAGTTGGGTGGGGAATTCTAAGTATAGTGCCGAAACACTTGACGAAGTTTTAGCCATTAAGAAAGGCGATATTTACGATGCTAGCTTTTTGCAGCAAAGACTTTTTGGCGATCCAGCAGGAACAGAAGTATCTGCTTTGTATTTAGATAATGGTTATTTGTTTTTTAATATGAATCCCGTGGAGGTTTCTGTTGCCAACGATACCATAGATCTTGAGATTCGTATGCAAGAAGGCAGGCAAGCAACCATCAATAAAATTACTGTTGTAGGTAATGATCGTACTAATGATCATGTAATAATGCGTGAGCTGCGTACTAAGCCAGGCGAGTTATTTCGCAGAAGCGACATCCAACGCTCAATGCGTGAATTACAGCAGCTTGGTTTCTTTGATCCCCAAAAAATGGATGTGAAACCCATGCCAAACGCAGAAACGGGTACGGTAGATATTGAGTATGTGGTAGCCGAGCAATCTACTTCTCAGCTAGAGCTCCAAGGCGGTTGGGGAGCTGGGCGTATTGTCGGAACCTTAGGGCTGAATTTTAATAATTTTTCTGCCCGAAATATGTTCAAAAAGGGAGCATGGAAACCTTTACCGGCAGGAGATGGACAAACTATCAACCTTAGAGCACAGAGTAATGGACTTTTCTTCCAATCTTATAGTGCCTCTTTTACAGAGCCATGGTTAGGGGGCAAAAAGCCAAATAGTTTAACGGTTTCCCTTTATCACAATATTCAAAACTTAGGTGGTATTCCAAGAAGCGACCCCGATTACCGTGGTTTAAGTATCACTGGAGTTACCGTTGGTTTAGGTAAAAGATTGAAATGGCCAGATGATTATTTTACCTTTTTCCAATCGATCGATTTTCAACGCTATCGTCTCATTGAATACCCTTTGGCAGGAATTAACTTTTCCGATGGTCGTGTAAATAACATCAACTATAAAGTTACCTTAGGGAGAAATAGTGTCGATTATCCTATCTATCCCCGGAAAGGAAACCTCTTTAACATTAGTGGCGAGTTTACACCTCCTTGGTCTCTATTGAACAATAAAGACTACAGCGACTTGGGGCCAAACCAGAAGTTTGAATTATTAGAGTATTATAAGATTAAGATTAACAGCTCTTGGTTTACCGAAATTCTGCCAAAAACAGTTATCAAGGTAGCGGGAGAATTTGGATTTTTAGGCTCTTATAATGATGAGGTTGGCTTACCACCCTTCGAGCGGTTTTTCTTAGGTGGTGATGGTTTGCAAAACTTTGTGTTAGACGGTCGCGAAATTATTGGCTTAAGAGGTTATCCCAATAACACAATTTTACCGCCTGGTGGAAATAATAGTGGTGGTGCACTATACAATAAGTTTACGCTAGAATTACGTTATTTAATCACCGAAAACCCTAGCGCACAGATTTTTGCCCTCTCTTTTCTTGAGGCCGGTAATAACTTTGATACTTTTGAGAATTATGAACCCTTTGGTTTAAAGCGCTCGGCAGGTTTTGGAGTCCGCATTTTTATGCCCATGTTTGGTCTTTTAGGAGTAGACTTTGGCTATGGCTTCGATGGCTTACCGACATCGGTAGATACCCCGAGCGGTTGGAATACACACTTTATAATTGGACAGCAATTTTAAATAACCTATTTTCGCCCGCGTTTTAAATTAAGCCTGAAAGCTTTAGGTCTCTTGGGGAGGAAATAAATCCTTTGCATATTATGAAATTACATAAGAGATTCGTTCTTATTTTTCTTGGTCTGGTTTTTGGTTTTAACCTCAGTGCCCAACGCTTTGGAATTGTAGATTCTGAGTACGTTTTAAAACAAATTCCTGATTACGATTATGCTCAAAAGCAATTAGATCAATTGAGCCGTACTTGGGAAGGAGAGATTGAAGCCCTTTTAAGTGAAGCGGATGCCATGCGTAAAAGCTATGAAGCGGAAAAAGTTCTTCTTACGGAGGAAATGAAGGAAGAGCGTTTAGATGCGATTGCGGCAAAGGAGGAAGAAGCAAAAAAAAGTCAGCAGCTTTATTTTGGGATCGAGGGGAAAATTTACACCAAACGTTTGGAGCTGATAAAGCCCATTCAAGATAAAATTTTCAATGCCGTGCAAGACGTGGCAAGAAGGAGAAATTTAGACGTAGTATTTGATAAAGGAAGTGAGCTAATTACTCTCTACGTAAGTGAGAAAGTGGATATTAGCGACGAAGTGATAAAGAAATTAGAAGAATAAATTTTTAAGCAAAATCAATAAAATGAAAAAAGTACTTTTAGCCCTAGCCCTTTTTGTAGGAACAGCCAGTGTTGCGCTTGCACAACAAAAAATTGGTCATATTAATGCCGATGAGCTTTTACAGCTAATGCCTGAAACTAAAAAAGCGCAATCAGAGTTAGAGGTTTACGGACGTCAACTAGAGAAGGATTTAACCGATATGGAAGCTGAGTTGGAAAGTAAAATTGCTTCTTTTAGAACCAACGAAAAAATGATGACCACTTTGGCTCGTGAGACAAAAACTCAAGAGCTACAAGAATTACAAAGACGTATTCAAGAGTACAGCCAGCGTGCCCAACAAGACCTTCAAAATAAGCAGGTAGAGCTTTTAACTCCAGTTATTGAAAAGGCAACCAAAGCGGTGCAGGACGTAGCTAAAGAAAAAGGATTCTCCTATATATTAGATAGCTCTCCGAGCAAAGCGGTGGTTATTTTCGCTGAAAATGGCGAGGACATTATGCCTTTGGTTAAAGCCAAATTAGCAATACAGTAAGTAAATAACAAAGTGTAATTTAGCCCGTCATTGAAAAAGTGACGGGTTTTTTTATGGATAAAAATCGACCTATTGGTATTTTCGACTCTGGAGTGGGAGGTCTTACGGTAGCCAAGGCTATTGCTGAGCTGCTTCCGTCTGAGTCTTTCATTTACTTTGGTGATACACGCCATGCTCCTTATGGAGATAAGTCTCCCCAAACGATACGTGAATACTCGGCTAGAATCAGTCGTTTTTTAGTTAAGCAAAACTGTAAGGCTATTGTAATTGCCTGTAATAGTGCATCGGCCACAGCCTACGAAAATTTGGTGCAGGACTTTCCTAAATTGCCAATTATCAATGTGATTGATCCAGCGGTTAGTTATATCTCTTCTAGCGATGCGAAGAAAGTGGGTATCATTGCCACTCGGGCAACAGTACGCTCTAAGGTTTACGAGCAGCGCATTAAAGAGCAAAACCAAAACCTTGAGGTGGTGCAAAAGGCAACTCCTTTATTAGCACCATTAATTGAAGAGGGCTTTGCAGGTACCGAAGTAAGTAAGGGTGCGCTGGCACATTATTTAAACCACCCTAGTCTAAAAGCGCTAAGCGATATAATTTTAGCTTGTACTCACTACCCTTTAATTGAAAAGGAGATTTCGCATTATTTAGGATCGGGAGTGCGCGTTTTAAACTCAGCACAACTGGCAGCGCAAAGTTTACAGCAAACTTTAATCAGTCAAAATTTACTTTCCGAAAGTCAAGAGCCGGTGACTTATAAATTTTATGTATCCGAAAAAACGCCCGCTTTTACTAAAATAGCCCGCATGTTTTTCGGGGGCGAAATTAAGCTGGAGGAAAACTTTTTAAGATCCTAAGAAGTCTTTCACTAAAGTATAGACCTCTTGCGGTTTCTGTGCATGCAGCCAATGACCCGCACCTGCCACGGTTTCGATTTCTGCTTGCGGGAAATGTGAATAGATCTGATCAAAATCCTTCTGCTTGATATACCAAGAATCTCCACCTCGTAAGAATAGAGTAGGGCCGTCGTAAAAGGCATTCGGTGCCAAACTGTCGCCAACTTTTACAATTTCACGCGCTATAACGGGCAGATTAAAACGCCAAGCAAGCTTGCTTTTAGTCTCCCAGTAAAGATTTTTAAGCAAAAACTGCTGTACCCCAAACTCAAGTTTAGGCCCAAATTTCTCACTTGCTTCTTTACGACTACCGATAGTGTTTAGATCAAGTCCTTCCAGGGCTTCTAGCACTTCTTGGTGATGTGGACGATAAGCTTTGGGACCAATATCGGCCACAATTAAAGCTTTTACCTTTTCGGGATGAAAGACACTAAAGAGCATCGCAACTTTACCTCCCATGCTATGACCAAGGATGTTTGCTTCCTTTAGATTTTGCGCTTCAAGATATTCTGCTAAGTCTTCAGCCATTAAGTCGTAGCTAAATTCGTCACTTTGCGGACTGCGACCGTGGTTGCGCATATCCAAGAGATGCACGCGGAAATTACTCGCCCATTTTTTTGCCAGACTTTGCCAATTGTCACTCATTCCAAAGAGGCCGTGCATAATAATTAAATCGGGACCTTCACCCAGCACTTGAGACCACAGTTTCATAAAAACAGAATTTTTACAAAGATCGCATATCTGCGAAAAGCACTAAAGTAAATGGCAGTAATTTCCCTCCTTAAAGGAGATGAGCATCTTCATTGCTTAGGGACTTTATAAGCTGAGAACATTCCAATATAATATTCAGGCATTAAATCTATGTTAGTACTTTTGCCTACTAATATTTTTGCATGTTAAAAGCTAAACGCTATACGGTTACCGCCGCCCTTCCTTATGCTAATGGACCTGTTCATATCGGTCATTTGGCAGGATGTTATTTACCATCAGATATCTACGTTCGTTATTTACGCATGAATGGAGCAGATGTGGCCTTTGTGAGTGGCACAGACGAGCATGGCGCAGCGATAAACATTAAGGCCAAAAGCGAAAATACTAGTCCTAAAGAAATTGTAGATCGTTATCATAAAGTGATTGGCGATGCTTTGCAAGATATTGGCGTAAGCTTTGATATTTTTACTCGTACCTCAAAAGAGGTTCACCACAAAACAGCACAAGCCTTTTTTAAAACCCTTTTGGAGAAGGGGTCTTTGGTAGAAAAGACCACAGAGCAATATTACGATCCAGAGGCAAAACAGTTTTTGGCTGATCGTTTTATAATAGGAGAATGTCCTAATTGCCATTTTCCTGAAGCCTATGGTGACCAGTGTGAAAACTGCGGCAGTACCCTAAACTCTACTGATTTAATTAATGCGAAGTCGCGCTTAAGTGGGGCCACTCCGGAGAAAAGAAATACTACCCATTGGTTTTTGCCATTAGATCACCTTTCTCCAAAAATTAAAAATTACATCGAAAGTCATAAAGATTGGAAGCCAAGTGTTTACGGTCAGTCTATGAGCTGGCTAGACTCGGGTGATGGTTTGCAAGCACGCAGCATGACTCGTGATTTAGATTGGGGGATTCCTGTACCTGTAGAGGGAGCCGAGGGCAAAGCACTTTACGTGTGGTTTGATGCTCCGATTGGCTATATCTCAGCAACCAAAGAATTAAAGGGAGAAGCCTGGAAAGATTACTGGCAAGATGATAAAACCGAGTTAGTTCATTTTATCGGCAAGGATAATATCGTATTTCATTGCATTATTTTTCCTGCTATGCTTATGGAGCACGGCGGTTACCATTTACCTGATCAGGTGCCAGCTAATGCTTTTTTAAACTTAGAAGGCGAAAAAATTTCCACGAGTAGGAATTGGGCAGTTTGGTTGCATGAATATTTAGAAGATTTTAAGGATCAACAGGATGTTTTGCGCTACGTATTAACGGCAACCGCGCCAGAGTCTAAGGACAATGATTTTACTTGGAAAGATTTTCAAACCCGAAATAATAGTGAATTAGTAGCCATACTGGGAAACTTTGTAAACCGAGTTTTGGTCTTAATGAATAAATATTACCAAGGTGCTTTGCCGGCAGCAGGTGCGCTATCTCAAACCGATAGCGAGATGCTAGCTAAGCTTAAAGAAGGGCCAGCCGAAATTGGTGCATCTTTAGAGAAGTACCGTTTTAGAGAGGCCCTAAATTCTTTTATGAATCTTGCTCGAGCTGGCAATAAATACCTAGCCGATGAAGAACCTTGGAAGAAGTTTAAAGAGGATCCAGCTCGCACCGCCACCATTATGCATATTGCTGCACAGGTGGCCGCTCAGCTTTCACAGTGTATGGAGCCTTTTATGCCTTTTACCGCTGCTAAACTAAGAGCCTTTTTAGGTTTAGAAAAAATGCCGTGGCAAGACTTATCTCGCCAAGAGTTGCTTAGCGAAGGGGCTATTTTAAGTAAAGGTGAGCTTCTTTTTAAGAAGATTGAAGATAACGAAATAGAGGCGCAATTAGCCAAATTAGAGGCGAGTAAGAAGGCCAATGCAAAACCCACTTACGAGGCAGTAAAGCCAGAAATAAGTTTTGAGGATTTTTCGAAATTAGATTTACGGGTGGCCACAATTCTTTCGGCTGAAAAAATGAAGAAGGCTAATAAACTTTTGCAATTGCGGGTAGACCTGGGCTTTGAAGAACGCACCATTGTTAGCGGAATAGCGGAACACTATAAGGCCGAAGATATTATTGGGCGAAAAGTATCGGTAGTCGTAAATTTAGCTCCGCGTAAAATGCGTGGAGTCTTTAGTGAAGGTATGATTTTAATGGCCGAAAACGCGGCCACGGGAGACTTGGCTTTTTGCGCAACTGATGAACATTTGCCCAATGGTGCTGTCATTAAATAAAATTAGGAATGAATAGATTGCATCCTGAAACTTTTGAGTTTCTAAAACAATTAGCTGCTAATAACTCTAAAGAGTGGATGGATGCAAATCGATCTTGGTATCAGGATATCAGGCAGGGTCTTATAGATTTTGCAACTGATCTTAACGACGCTTTCGCAGAAGTTTATCCTATGCCCACTAGCGATATTCGTAAAAGTGTAGCGCGTATCAATAATAATCGTCGTTTTCAGCCCGACAAGCCTATTTATAAAGATCACTTTGGCTTAATGATGAAGCGACAATCATCAAAACACAGTGACTTTTATATTCACTTATCTCCTGATACTAGTTTTGTGGGAACGGGCTTATATCATCCACCTAAAGATGCTTTAGATGCCTTGCGTGATTTAATTGCTCAAAAAGGCGATGTGCTACGAGAACTGAAAAAAAAGCCAACTTTTAAAAAGCTCTACGGCGACTTTTCAGGAGAGAAGTTAAAAACTTATCCGCGAGGTTTTTCGCCCGAGCATCCCCAAATTGATTTGTTGCGCTATAAAGATCTTATTATCACTAGGGATCTACCAGCTGCGGGCTTTCTTAAAGCCGATATAACCATAGTTCTAAAGGAACACTTTGCCGCGGCTCAAGATTTTATGGATTTTATTGATGAAGCCCTAGAGCTTCAGTTTTAAGCCCCTTCTTCTGATTCTTGCGGAATTACTACCCGAAAAGTACTGCCTTTGCCTACTTCGCTTTTTACGGATATTTCGCCTCCTTGGGCAGACGTGTAGTCTTTGCATAAAATTAAACCTAAACCGGAGCCTTGCTCTTTTTTAGTGCCAACTTTACTTTCGGAGTTAATGGTGAAAAGTTTCTTTATCTCATCTTCATTGATGCCTATGCCTTCATCACTGACCTCCATAATTAGCTGATCTTTTAAAAGCTTTAGGGAGAGGCTTATTTTGGTTTGCGAAGGAGAAAACTTGATCGCATTCTGGATTATGTTACGCAATATTACCGTGGTCATATTGGGATCAATGTAAGCCCTTGCGGTAGATTTGAAGCTGCTCACTAGCTGGATGTTTTTCGCTTTGGCTAGAGCCTCCATATGTTCTAAGGTAGGGCGCAACCAAGGTCCAAGCATCTGCTCAGATTTGGTAACCGTATGCCCATGTAATTGGCCTTTAGACCAATGTAACATGTCGTCTAACATATAAGAAGTGCCTTTAACCAATTTTAGTAAATCCTGGTTTAGGCTAGCCCTCATCTCAGGGTCTAATTCATCCGCTTCATTAAGCTGAAGATAACCCTCAATAGAAGCTAAAGGGTTGCGGACATCATGCGCTAAGATGGACAGTATGCGTGTTAAATTCTTATTCGATTCTTGAAGTTCTTTCTCTTTGTGCTCAGTTTGTTTCTGCTGTTGAATCGCTTTTTCCTTTTGCTTTTCATAGGCTCCCCTAACCATATTGAAAATACTACTCATAAAAAAAGCGCCTATAATATAGCTCACTACCTTATCAAGCACTTTTATTTCTTCACTCTCATAGCGGACCAACATCGAATCGTCGATATAAAAGGTATAAAGAGTAAGCGAAGAGAAAACGATGGAGTGGATCAAGGCCCAGATCCACTGGAGATTAGATCGGGTAGTGGCTGATAAGAAAACGAGACTAAATGAACTAAGAATAAGAGTGGTCCCCTCGATACCACCATTTAGAAAGAAATTGACGGCATAAAAACTATAGCTCGAGATGATAACAATCCACCAGCCAAATAGGTAATAATGCATAAATCGGGACAGCCAAAAAGCAATAATTAGGATGAGCTGCGAAATAAGAATCATCAGGCTGATCTCCCAAAAGCTTAGCGCTACAGCCAGAACTTGGGCAAAATTTAATACCAAAGCAATTATAAAACAGGTCTTATGAAAAAGAATTTCGCGAAGCTCGAAAACCTCTTCATCGCCTATAAGCTGCTGATAGATATTTTTATATTTCTCTCCCAAAGCCTTTTTTAATTCCTTTCGTAGAGATCACGCTCCGTTTCTCTATCTGATTTTTTATCATTATTAGTGCGCTCTACTTTGGTTACAAAATACTTAGTAGAGCCTCGCCAGGGTAAGGCTCGGTAACGTTCAATGTAGTGCAGATTTACTCGTTCACCACTAAGGGAAACCTCTTGTAAGGTTTTAATAAGCTGTACTTGATCCGATTCGATAGAAAATTCAAACACTTCTGAGAGCTCATTTTTGCTATTTACGGCGCCAAAGCTGCGAATGTTAAGCTGGCCCTCCCATGTTTTAAACATGACCCCTTTTTTGCTAAGCTTGATGATGGTTCCTGCTCGAACCCCTTCGGAGTATACTCCGAAATAAATGAAGCTAACATATCCTAAGCCAGCAAGAAGAAGTACACTTAGGCTTATCGTGATTGTTTTACGCATGGTCTTATTCTAAGGAAATTTTGTATAACAAAGATACATTTTGTCCCTTCCTAAAGCCCCTTCTGTTTGTTAATTAATTTTTTAGGAGTAGCACTTGCTCGGGGAAATTCTTTTAGTGTTACCTTGCAGCCCCAAAGAAAAATGGGCTCCGTAGTACAATGGATAGTATACAAGTTTCCGGAGCTTGGGATGCAGGTTCGATTCCTGCCGGGGCTACAAATATCCGGAATAAACCCTTGTTAGTTAACAGATTAGCGAGGGTTTTTTGGTTTCTACTGAAACTGTCCTGAGACATTCTCATCATCGGTAGGGATTATTTTTATTTATAATTAGGCCCTTTTTGCTATTAGAAAGTTTCACTTCTGAGCTTTTCTATTTGCTTCTAAATCAATTAGTGGCTTGGCTTAATCGCCCAGAGAATAATGAACCTTTCTTAAAAACATAGCTATTTCTAGCGCTGCTATTTGGTGGCTAGTCTTATTCGGATTTCATATCGAAATGCTTGGGGCATTATTTTTAGATGTTTATCGCTCTATTGCTCTTCAAGGGAATCCTTGAATAAAGAATAATGTATAAATATCGACGTTCCAGATTTTTAAGTCTTAACAATTTGCTGCTAAAATGAGTTAAAAAAATGATCAAGCAATTCTTAATCTTTCTATTGACACTATTTTTCTCTTCGCTGCTCTCAGAGTCTTTCAAGGAAAGCCAATTAAAATACTCCAGAGTTCAGCAGGCTTATCGGAATAAAGAGAGCAGGATGTTGGGACTTCTGAAAAATGAGCGGATTAATAGAAATGAGCTAAAAATTTACCTCAGGGCTTTTAAAGCCGAACAAGAGATTGAGTTATGGGGTAAGAATATTTCTGAGGCAAAGTTCTCTTTAATTAAAACTTATAAGGTTTGTAAAACTTCAGGCGGCTTAGGTCCAAAAAGGAAGCAAGGGGACTTACAGATACCAGAGGGTTTTTATCACCTAAACCGTTTTAACCCTATCAGTAATTACCATCTCTCATTAGGGATTAATTACCCGAATAAATCTGACAGAATTTTAGGGGTGAAAGATAAGCTCGGCGGTGATATTTTTATTCATGGGGCATGTGTTACCATTGGGTGTTTACCCATAACAGATGATCAAATAGAAGAATTGTATGTTTTCTGTATTGAGGCTAGAAATAACGGACAATTAAATATACCCATTACTATATTCCCTGCAAGGCTCGATGACAAGGAGTATCAGCGACTAATAGATACTTATAATTCTCATTATGATAAAATTGGATTGTGGACAGACCTTGCTAGGGCTTATCAAATTTTTAATGAAACCAAACAACTACCGACGATTGGCTTTTTAAATTCAGGCAGACACAGAGTAAATAGATAAGCAACCTTTAGGTCTAAAAATCATCGCTCTCCTTTAAATATTCAGAAGGCCTTTTGCCATAGCGCTTGCTGAAACTTCTAGAAAAGGTACTGGCATTTATAAAGCCGATTTGCGGCAAAAGCTCTTTAATACTGGCTACTTCTCCTTGTTCGAGCTTCTTTCGGGCGAGGTCTAGGCGAGCTTCTCGAAGGTATTGAAGCGGTGCCATTCCTACCAGTACTTTAAGCTTACGCAATAGGCTGGATTCGCTCATGGCAAAATCATAAGCGATATCGGGAATTGTTAAGTTTTGATTTGATAGACGCTTATGGATATAGGTTTCAAAGCCATCGAGCCAGTGCTGATCTGATTCTGAGACAGGGTGTACATTTTCTTTGGAAGGCGAACTATTGGTGTTCTCATCTACGGAAGTGCGAACCTTATAGTTTTCAATAAGATTGCGTATTCTGGCTAGAAGTTCATTTTCATGAAAGGGTTTAGTTATATAATCGTCTATACCAAAGCGCAATGCTTTTAATTTAGATTCTAATTCCGTTCGTGCGCTTAATATAATGACGGGAATATTTTGGGTGTTTTTTTGATTTTTTACTTTTTCAACAAAGCTGTAGCCATTCATGATCGGCATCATTAAATCGCTGATAATTAATTGGGTGTTTGGTGAATTCTCTAAGTCTTGTAGGGCGATTTGACCATTTTCGGCGGTATGAACGGTATATTCATCTTCTAAGAGTAGGCGAATGTATTTCTGCAATTCTTGGTTGTCTTCCACCACCAAGATTTCTGGTTTTTCTTCTTTAGAGCCATTTTTGGACTTAGAAATTACTGGCTTGTTCTGAGAAGCAACAGCATACTTTGTTTTAGGGCTAAGAGAAGTATCTACTTGCTTTATAGGAATCTCTAAATAAAAGGTGCTGCCTTTTTTCAGCTCACTTTGCACCGCAATGGATCCCCCTAAAATTTCGCAGTATTCTTTACAAATAGCTAGGCCAATTCCGGATCCGCCAGCTAGTTCTTTTTTGGGATTTGAGCTTTGGAAAAAGCGGTCAAAAATTCTTGGTAAGTCGTTAGGGTCTATGCCACAGCCCGTATCGCTTATTTGGAAGTAAAGACTTTTATTTTCTTTGAGTTCTGCCTCGATGCGCAGCTCGCCGGTAGGTGCGGTAAATTTAAGCGCATTAATTATTAGGTTGTTTAGAATTTGCTGGGTTTTGATGGGGTCTATTTCTGCTTTAAGCTTCTTATTTAAATTAATGTAAAAGTGATATTTAATTTTTTTCTGCTCTGCTAAGCTGCTAAACTGTTGAAAGGTGGCACTTAGGAATGAATGGAGATTGGTTTGTTTGAGATGAACTGCTTGCAGGTCGGTTTCTAGTTTTCTGAAATCCAAAACCTGGTTAACCAAGATACTTAATTGTTGTACGCTGTTATTGGCAGTTTCTACTAATCGCATTTGTTTTTCGCTGAGCTCGCCTTCCTGCAATAATTTCCGCAAGGGAGAACTAAGTAAGGTGAGGGGGGTGCGTAGTTCGTGACTAATATTAGTAAAGAACTGTGCTTTAAGAGCATCCGTTCTCTTTAACTCTTTGGCTTGCTTTTCGTTGATTTTATTCTGCTTGCTTAAGGCCTTTTGAACCTTTCTTTGGCGCACATAGGCAAAGCTTAAACCCACAGCAAAAGCGAAAATTAATAGACTTATTATTAGTATTGCTCTAAATCTGGTAGTGCTCAGTTTTAAGGCTAGTGCTTTTTGCTTGGCTTCCGTGGCAAGGGCCTCTTTGTCTAATTTTAGATAATGATTTTGCATGTCAAAGCCGGCTTGCTTGGCTTCTTGTGTAAGCCGGTAATCATTGTGCTTTTTTAGCGCCTTAAGAGCCCGTCGATAGTTTTTTTGTTTCTCGGCTATGCTTACTTCCAATAGGTAAATATGGGCCAGTTGATCAAGTTGATTGAAAGATTGAGCCTTCAATTTGGCGCGAGACAAATAGGTCTCGGCTTCGGAAATAATACCTTTCGCTAGGTTTAATTCAGCTAAATTTCTCAAGGTATATACGATATGCCATGGGTCTGGCTGTTCTACGGCAACCTGAAAACTTTTTAGAAGCATGTTTTCTCCTAGAGCAGTGTCGCCCTTTTGAAGAAAATAATTTGACCAAGCCGAATAACGAGAGCGCATGAGGAAGAAATCTCTTTTATTTGGCGGTTGACTAACCGGAATCTGATCCAGTATTTTCAGGTTTCTCTGGGCTTCTTCTAGTAAACCTTTACGGAGGCAAAAGTCTAGTAATTCTACTCTTAGGTTTATGGCCAATTTTGTATTATTAATAGAGTCGCAATCGGCTATCAATTTTTGGTAATTTTCTAAAACGCTTGAAGGAGTAAGGAAATCTTGACTGTTCATTAAGCGAAAAGAGGTGCTGCGAATAAGGCCAGTATGGTTTTTAGTTTTTTGATAAAGGAGGATTGCGGTATCTAAGTGGGCGGTAGCAACTTGCCTAAAGCCTAAGGCATCGTAAAAGCGGTGTATGTTTAAGTGAACATCGGCCTCTTTTTCCAATTTACCAGCTTGTTTTACCAGCTTCATTAAAGTAAGTTCAAGACCGATTGCCTCCTTTAGCTTGAACTCCTCTTCAAAATGGTCAATAAGTGTGATGTAGATATCCCACTGACATTCAATTTTTTCTTGACAGATTCCACAAATGAGGCTATCGGTTTGGCTGCGAGCGATTTTTTCTGATTGAGTATGGTAATAGCTTTTTACCACCGACCATAATGAGTCTTTCTGATGGCTTGCTAAGATGTTTTGGTGAGCAGCGAGGCTAACAGGAAGCAGCAAAAAAAGGAGGACTATGAAAATGCTCTTTCGCAGAATTGGGGCAATATGGTGCAATGGTTTTGGAATGGCCTGTTTATTAAGGGCTAAGTTACTGAGAAATCTAGCCTTAGGGCTCATACCTTTCCTTTTTAATAAAGCGCAATGTTTTTCATTCTGCTGCTACTTTATTTCCTTAAAAGGCTTGCAGAATTTGGTCGGACTTAAGACCTTTACCCTTTGGCCCCGTAGTTCAACGGATAGAATAGAAGTTTCCTAAACTTTATATAGCAGTTCGATTCTGCTAGGGGCTACTAAGTTCTGTAAATAAAATAGTTGTGAGGTTTTTGAAGAGCTTTTTTGCTTCGTCTGCAGCTGAAGAGTTTCTCATGCTCTTTTAGAGTGCGTCTTATCCAGATTCTTGCTCTGGAAAACTCGACCCCAAGTTTTGCGTCAGTTAAATGAACAAGTTTAAGTCTAATCTTGACTTTGTCTTAATCGAAAGAGTTGACTGCGATGCATTAGAAATCATTTACTTTTACCATCCCGATTATTTGGGCTCAGTAGAATTTGTAACAGATATGCGCGGCGAACCCTATCAACCTGTCCGCCGCAGCCTTGGCGAAGGAGGATTTTTATTAAACACCCCTTGGGCGGACCAAGCGTTTAGAAAAAGCCCAGTGGGCTTTTATCGCGAAGGAGCCAGCCTGTCGCGTTGGCAAGGCAATTACTACTATGGCGCCAGGTACTACGATCCCAAGATTAGTGTGTGGTTGAGTGTGGATAGAATGGCTTCAAAATATCCCCATATGTCACCTTATAATTTTTCTGGAAATAACCCAATTAACTTGACTGACCCTAATGGTGATAGTTTAAAGGCTACTCAAGAAGCATGGGACTATACTTTATTGGGCCTGAATTCATGGGTATTGATAATTTATTTTCATATATTTCATCGAATGGGATGATTTCTTTTGATAACAATGCTGATTTAAGTTCATATGGTTCAGAGCAGTTAGAGACAATCGAAATGTTTGCAATACCTGCTGGAAGTTCTACAAAAAATGCAAGCATAAGAGTTGAGGATGGAAATACATTTCTACCAGAAGCTAACGGATCTCTCGACAATCGACCTAATGGTGCTTCTGATGGAGTCACAGTTCCTACAAGAGTGACAGGGACACCAAGGTATGGTCCAGGTAGAATTGGTCAGGGTGAGGTATTTCAAGGTTATGATTATCATATTATGGAACAAGAAATTATTTTAAGAAGAAATCCTCGCAACGCACTTGGGAGTCCGTTCTCTCCATTGAAAGGCTTAAGCGCAATACATGAAATAGCACATGTGAGATTTTCAATGACGAATGGAAATGAAAGCTATAATAATGCAGGGGTGCACAATACAAGGGTGGAGGATTTTATGCGAGGTGTGAGGTCATATTACCGTAAGCAGGGTATTATGGTAGGAAAAGAACCTACTAACATTAAAAAAGATGAATACGTCCAGAAGATTTAGTCTTTCGCTTTTAATATTGATAATTTCTTCTTGTGTCTCGAGATTAGAATTAGATAAAGGCTATAGTTTTCAAGATTTAGAAACAGGGTTTAATTTAAATGAGATATGGTCGGATCAAATATATTACGACGGCGATAGACTGGATATGGTCTATGTTGTGAAAGATACTGTAAATTTAAATTACTTTATAATTTTAGCTAGCAATGTCAAAGGAGGTACTTCTGAGACCAAAAAATTTGTTGCAGATTCATCAAAATTAGACCCTACAGATACTATCAATTATTCTTACATAGAATACGGCCATATTGAATATGAGTATGATTTTACAGAAATAACATTTCAGATAGAAAACTACCTCAAAATAGTGCCAAAAAAAGGACAAATAATTTCAGGTGCCTATGATTTTGAGGGTGCGTATGGTCATTATTTAACATTAGAGTATAGTGCGGATTCACTTAAGGGAGCTATACCCAGAGCTTGGCGTATCAATGAAGAAAATTATAAGTTTATCCCACTTGAATGTAATTCTTTGTTTAGAGATACGGTAGAGATTTTTTGTCTGGATAAATAGTTTGAGTATGTTCATCCTTTATTATAATTACTCAGCCTCTAAAACACGCTGCTAGGCCATCGTTTGGAAAGCCTTCCAATCGTTAGGTCTTGAATACCCTTAAAAGGCCTCTATCCTAATTTAGCTACCCATCTGACATCCTTCTTCCATCTTTGTTAAAGGTTAAAAGACCTTGCGGGATAGAGTAAGAAATTCCTACAATTTATGGTGGGCGAGCTCACGGCTATCAATTCGCCTTCTAATAAGCTATTCTATTTTGGATTACTAAAGCCAATTAAACCACCGGCCTATTAATATCACTGCAGGCTTCAGCTAGGATTTGAGTTTCTCGAGGAGCTTTTTTAAGTGAGCTTAGTTTTCTGCTTTTATGCTGCATGAGCGGGACGAGTGTGCCATTTGGGGATCCAAAACTTGGAATAAACAAACAAAATTTCATGAGCTATAGAAAAGCTGCTTAACTTTGGTTTTATGGATATGCAAGCAGAAAAACTAGGACTTATTCAGTGGTTGGCGCAATTAACTGATGAAAACATGATTGCCAAACTTAAGGCTCTACGCAGTGAGCAAGAGGATTGGTGGGACCAAATTACTGCTGAAGAAAAGGCAGAAATAGAAGAAGGGCTTTTGCAAGCGGATAAGGGTGAGGTGAAATCTCATTCTGAAATCCGTAAGAAGTATGAAAAATGGCTTTAGAAATCGTTTGGACAACAAGGGCTGAAAAGGGTTTTGAAGAAATCATTGCGTACTTAGAAGAAAACTGGACCGAGCGGGAAGTACAGAATTTTATTTTGGAATCCTTCCGTTTTTTTGAATTGTTGACCACACAGCCTGAAATCCTCCAAAAGTCAAGCAAACAAAAGAATGTATACCGTGGCCCCATGGATAATTACAATATTTTGACCTATCGTGTCAAACCCCGAAAAAAGCAAATCGAGTTTTTAAATATACGTTCCGCTAAGCGAAAATCTTTAAAAAGTTAATGAGGAGACTCGATTGATTCAGAAAATTTCTTTTCAAATCACAGCACCTCTCAGCAGGCGGGAGCATCTTCGTTTTTGTGCCCAAAGTGACTCAATTAAAGTATTTGCATATCCTCTTTTTAATATTCACAAATTATATTTAAGTCTTTCTAGCAGCTTAGGCAGTCCTTTTACTTCCATAGTTGACGAGCTGCAAGCTTAAACCAGTCTATGGTTTTAAATTGCGATGCATTAGAAATCATTTACTTTTACCATCCCGATTATTTGGGCTCAGTAGAATTTCTAACCGATATGCGCGGAGAACCCTATCAACCTGTCCGCCGAAGCCGTGGCGGAGGAGGATTTTTCTTAAACACCCCTTGGGGGGACCAAGTGTTTAGAAAAAGCCCAGTGGGCTTTTATAGCGCCGGGGCCAGCTTGCCGCGTGGGCAGGAGAGCCAATTCGCCAAGAATCACACTTCCTTCTCAAGTAGGTTTAGGTTCAATGGTAAAGAATGGGAGGGCCGAGCGTTAAAAAATAAGCCAGGGGCTTATTTTAGCGAAGGAGCCAGCCTGCCGCGCGGGAAAGGCAATTACTACTATGGGGCCAGGTACTACGATCCCAAGATTAGTGTGTGGTTGAGTGTGGATCCGTTGGCGGATGAGTACCCGAGTCTTTCTCCTTATAATTTTGTGGCTAATAATCCGATTATGTTAATTGATCCCACGGGACTGGAGCGAGACTTATCTGATTGAAAGGGATGGGACAACGTGCTTAGTGGCTCACACAAAGTATTTCCAGCAAGCAGATGGTACAATAACCACTGAAAAAGGTGCAAATGGAATAGAGGTGGATAAAATAATTGGAACTAACAAAAATGACGATCAAGTTGAGACTTACGATATCAAAATGGGGATGGCTACTAAGAAGTCAAGACAACAAGACTACGCAGACCAAAATGGTAATACTATAGAAGGTACAAGAGACTCTTACTATGCTTCAAGTAAAGCTGAAGCGCAAAGCTTTCTTGAGTTTACTCAATCAGTTACCGGTGTTGAGTTTGCTTATGCTCATTTAGTCAGTGATAATGCGGGAAACTATAATTATCTAGACCTCCACTTAGTATCTACATTGAGCGCAGAAGGTGCATCTTTGTCAACTCCTGGCTGGGTCAGCAGGAATAGTTATAATAAAGTATATGATTTACATACTCATCCGTCTGGGGAATCGATGCCAAGTGGAATTGGTACAACACATCCCTTTGTTGATATAAAAGCTGCAACACATCCGAGTGATGCGATATATTAAATATTTTACGGTGATGGGCATACAACTTATGATTGGTTGGGCAACTATGGTAAGGATAAAAAAGATAAATGAATCATGATAAAAACTTTAATAGTTCTAATATTATCCACAAACACATTATTCTGTCAATTTGACTTTTCAAAAGTTTCAAAAGTAAAAACTCCGATAAGAGAAGCATCTCTATTGTCAAAAGATGTAGAACTTTTATTGGATTCAATAATTGATTCCAAAACTTTGGGTGATCTGGATGATGGAGATTTGTATCTTCTGAGCATAGAACCGTTAGCTGTAAAAAGATATATGAATGAGATTTTGTTATCGAAAGAAGAATATGTTTTGACGTTGTTTAAAGCAAAGTTTTTAACTGATGTAGTTAAGACAAGTGGGTTTTTAGGTTATTTCAAACACGATGGTTTTCCTATTTTAATAGTATCTGATATTTGTAGCGAAGATTTGGTTAAAAATAAATTTGATAGTAAGGTCTTTGAGTTTTACGACCTAGAAAATTATTGTATTGAAAACGCACTAAAGGAAGAAGAGTGCCTTACAATAATGAGCGAATTTTCTAACGCCTCAAATGAGATTGTCTTTTGGAGGTTAAACGGTCAGTTTGTCTTTAAATATTGTATTAATGGGCAAGGTTAACAGGAATAGTCAAATGCATGCAGGAATCTAAGTAAAAACTGTGGACTGAGTTGTGATGCATTGACGGCTGGAATGTCAACCTAAAGAGGCCTTTGGTTAGTTGTGTATTGGTGTGATTCGGCTTGTCCTTCTGCAGGGCTGATTAAAGGCTCAGTAGAATTTCTAACCGATATGCTCGTTGAACCCTATCAATTTTTCTTAAACACCCCTTGGGGTGAAAATTTGGAGAACCAGTACGCCAAAAGCTATACCAGCTTTAGTAGTAGGTTTAGGTTCAATGGTAAAGAATGGGAGGGCCAAGACTTAAGAAATAAGCCAGTGGCTTATTTTGGCGAAGGAGCCAGCCTGCCGCGTGGGCAAGGGAACTACTATTATGGGGCAAGGTATTATAATCCGAAGATGAGTGTGTGGTTGAGTGTGGATCCTTTGGCATACAAAAGTCCTCACCTCACTCCTTATCATTTTGTTAGTAATAATCCTATAATGCGGGTGGATCCAGATGGCTTGCATCATTTTACTGTTGACAGCGAGGGTAAAATTGTTAAACACGAAACAAATGACAATTTTGATAACTTTTATAGCTTGGCAGATTATAATGGTGCTCGGAAAGACCCCCATATGGTAGAACATATCAATGGTCAGTCTATTATAGCAATAACAATAGATGGTTTAACAGATGGAGGAAGTACTAGCAGCTTCAATATAGATGACGATGCAGTGGCAGATGGACTTTATAAGTTTTTAGCTAATAACTCCAATGTAGAATGGAGCAGAATAAAGTATGACTATATTAATGATGGGTTTGGACCTGGAAACATGATTGCCACTTCACACAAAGAAGGAAAATACTTTGCTGGTAACTTTATTGAAAAATTGAATAAATATGGCGGCACTGCCTTCTTTTTCTCACATTCACATCCAGGCAATAACGATTTAAATTTTCATGGACCTTCTGGAGAGCATCCTTTAGATTTTACTAAAGATGGCGGCGACATAGGCGCTGCTAAGGATTATTCTGCAATGTTCCCTGGTTTAAAATTTTCTATTTACGATGTTATGCTTGGTAAGGAAATTCCCTACACCAAATATGGCAGTGGTTATTGGTCGAAGTGGTTGAAGAAACCAGATGCTAAAATTAGGTAAGATGGTTAAAGTAATTTTCTGCAGTTTGATATTATTATTCTCTCTAACGTCAAAGGCGCAAACAGAGGAGCTTAAGGTTGTTCATTACATCATACGAGACTTAAAAATGCTCAACATGATCAGTGAAAGTATGAAGTCTCTAGATATGGACTCACTGCTCGCAATAGGATACTTGCCAGTGTTGCATTCTCGTTCGCTGTGTAACTGCAAAAGAATAAGTGTTCATGACACGCTTGTAAGAGCATGTATCAAATACACTTTAAATTTAAAATATGTGACTTCGGATATTATATTTAGTGATGGAAAGGTTGCTATGACCACTGTTGATGGTATTGATATAGTCCTGATCCTACAAGACTTTTCAGGATTAATCTTCGTGCCATTTCCTTCAAAACTTTTAGTCAACTCAGCTAAGGCTGATTTTGAGAATTACAGTGATGGAGTGGTGCTTTTTGAAGTTGTTTATGACGGGATAAAATACATAGGTTACGATTATTAGCCCACGCGAGCGCGCTTGCATTGTTTGGTAGTCTAGTACAATAAGTATTATCACTATTATACCTATGACCAGCAAAGGTTTAAACATGAGGCACTACTACTATGGGGCAAGGTATTATGATCCGAAGATGAGTGTGTGGTTGAGTGTGGATCCGATTAGTCAAATTCCTCTCTATTGCCCCAGACTTTTACTTTATAGTTTTCTAAAATAAGAACTATAAAAAGTCTGATTTCTCTTAATTGCCACAATTCACGCAAATAGAGTCACTTGTTTGATTCTATTTTGTAATTTTAGCTTAAATTATTGCTAAATGATTAGAGATATCTCCAAAGCTCAAGTTTTGGACCGTATACGATTTGAAAACCCATGGTGGATAGATGGTAAAATTGAAGCTGATTACAATGAGATGCCACGTAGATTATACTTTGAGCTCTTTAAACCATTAGTAAAAGAGAGGGAAATTAGAAGGGCTGTAGTATTGATGGGGCCAAGAAGAGTGGGTAAAACTGTTATGCTCTATCACATGGTTCAAGAGCTAATTGAAAATGGGACAAATCCAAAAAAAATAATATTTGTAACGATTGAAAATCCTATTTATAATAATATCTCTCTTGAACAGCTTTTTAATTATTCAAAAGAAGCGACCGGCTTAACTGATAAAACGGATTGGCATATCATTTTTGATGAAATCCAATACTGCCGCGATTGGGAAGTACATTTAAAATCGTTAGTGGATAGCTACCGAAAGGATAAATTTATTGTCTCGGGCTCTGCGGCAGCTGCCTTAAAATTTGCAAGTAATGAAAGTGGTGCGGGTCGATTTACGGATTTCTTACTACCCCCACTTACTTTTAATGAATACATCTCTTTAAAAGACTTAGACAGACTTATTAAGCCGATAAAACTAAAATGGAATAATAAACAAACGAAATTTTACTCGACCAGTCATCTAACGGAGCTAAACAGACATTTTTTGGATTATATCAATTATGGGGGCTATCCCGAAGTTATTCTATCAGAGAAAATTCAATCGAACCCAGGGCGATATATTAGACAAGATATTGTTGATAAAGTTATACTGCGAGACTTACCAAGCCTTTATGGAATAAGCGATACGAGGGAGTTATATTCCTTATTCACAACAATCGCATATAATAGTGGTGGTGAATTTTCGCTGGAAACTTTGAGTAAGCAATCGCAAGTACCTAAAAACACCTTAAAAAAGTATATTGAATATTTAGAGGCGGCTTTCCTTATTAAGCAAGTAAGAAGAATTGACCAAAGTGGTAAAAGGTTTAAAAGAGATAATTTTTTTAAAATTTATCTGACAAACCCTTCACTGCGAAGTGCATTATTTACGCCTATTGCAGCTACTGATGAAATGATAGGAAACATGGTTGAGACAGCCATATTCGCTCAATGGATGCATAGAGATTGGTTTACACCATACTACGCAAGATGGAGTAATGGTGAAGTGGATATGGTTGGGCTAAGTGATAATACATTAAAGGCTACCTGGGCGCTGGAAATCAAATGGTCTGACCGCTATTTTGAGAAGCCAAAAGAATTAAAAAGCCTAATTAGGTTCTGTACTGAAAATAATATCAAGGCACCTATTGTTACCTCAATAAGTAAAGAAGGGGAAGTGCAATATGCCGACGTTCACTTTCAATTTTTACCTTCATCAGCCTATGCTTATACAGTTGGGAAAAACACCCTAGACATTAAAATAAATAGATAACACTCTGCAACAATTTGTAAAAAGGATTGAAGCGATTCTTTACATAATCTACTATCTCATGCCTAAAACGAGAGTAAGATTTACTTCCTCATTATACTCAAAGGTAATTTACTTGCATTTTCACCCTTGATGAAAAATAGAAGTCTTGCCGATCCATTCGCTATATTTATTGCGGAACCTTCTGCACATTTGATCTCTTTAAAATCCTTGCCTAATTGAGTTTAAATGATGCGCTCTAGGGTGAGCATTTTTAGGGAAAAATTTGGTGCTTTTGACAGATATAATGCTCTTCGAGTAGTTATGTTTCACCTATAGCTGCTGGCATAGGCATGAGTAAAAATGCAGCTGACCAAATTGCAAATACTTTCTTTGTCTGGGGACTTTCAGTAAGACCTAGCTTTAAAAATTTTAAATAGTATGTTAACATTAGTACAACCTAGATGAAACCATATGTAACCATGAACTTATTTATTAAAAGTGCACTGCCCTTTCTGCTATACTTTACAACTATGCACACTCCGAGTGATCACCAGCGCATAAATGTAGAATTTGAGTACAGAGGTTTTGGCTCTAACTGGGTAGGTGTTAGGTTAGATACAGACACACTTCACCTTGCAAATTATACTTATAAAGATTGTTTTTTAGTAAAAAATATCAAATGCTGTATGACTATATTAAAATTCCACGAAAGGAGCTAAACCCCATCGCAATCTATCGTTTGAGCATGTTTTTGAATATTCATGAATACTTTTCTAAAGTTAAACTTTATAGGGGTGAAGAACCTTGTGGACGGCTTGAAGTTTATAGAATTAGCAATGGAGTTTATCAGGAAACATTGTATGACGATGAATATTGTTATGATCATTGCTACGACAAAGACAGGTTTTTGCTTAATGAACTTAAGATTCTTTTAAATGATATAATTCCAGAAGGTTCTGAGAGATTCTATTTGTATGTAGATCACAAGAAATGTAAGTAAAGTTTTAGTTTATTTAAATGTACTCTTGTTAGTTGAATATTTCCAAGTTTCTCTTATGTTTTAAAATTTGGTCTTTCCAGGCACCACAAAGCAACCAAATGAAGCATTTGTTTCAGTATAGTTTCAGTAGTTTTTGGGAGGGCAATTATAAGATACTAGAATAAAGAGACTTATAAAACTATATTCGATTCTGCTCGGGGCTAAAATTTCTAGTATTAAACCTTATTCTTGGTATCAAGCCATAAACTGAAAGGCCCGTCGTTTACCAAGCTCACCGCCATGTGAGCGCCAAAAGTTCCACTGCTTATTTTATCTTTTCCCAGAAGCTCTTGCAAGCGGTTAATGCATTTTTCGTACATCGCTTCGGCTTCCGTGGGAGGAGCAGCGTCGGTAAAGCTGGGGCGAGTGCCCTTCTTTAAACGGGCTTGAAGGGTAAACTGACTCACCACTAAAATTTCTCCGGCAATGTCACTTAAAGAGAGGTCTACCAAGCCATCGGCATTATCAAAAATTCGCAGCTTACTAATTTTCTGGACTAACCATTCCAAGTCACTTTCATCATCGTCTTTGCCTATGCCTAGGAGTAAGCAAATGCCCGTTCCTATTTGCCCTACAATTTCATTTTCTACTTTAACCGAAGCCTCGCTGCAGCGCTGAATAAAGGCTTTCAATTTTTACTGTTTAAAACCGAGCGGTACCAGGCTAGTTTCTCATTTTCCGAAGCCGATTTCACACTGTCGGCTAAGCGCGAAAAGCTACCATACATCGGGTTAGGTAAAAGAATAAAATGTTGCAACATGGAATCGCGTTGTGCGGGCTCAATAGTCTCGCTAAAATCGCCCAGCTGATCACCGATTAGTAAAATAATCTTGGCTTTTTTATTAGCTGCGGTTCTGCGAGCAGTTTTATCAGAGCTATCCGTTTTTAAGAAAAGGTGGCTAGAGTCGGCTTGCGGTAAACCATGCGCTTGCATATTAATAAGGGTGGCGCCTAAATTATCGACCGAACGATTAGAAATATAAAATATCTCAATCCCCAGCGAATCTGCGAAATGCAGAAAACTTTTCGCACCCGGAATAAGCTCGGCTTCGGCTTCTTCCACCCAGGCACTCCAAGAATCGGCTGAAAATGTGCCAGCGTTTTTAACAAGGCGCGCCTCGTAAGGGCTGTTATCTAATACGGTTTCGTCGAGGTCTAAAACCACCGCAAGCTGAGAATCAAGCTGGTAAAGGGCCTTGTTTTCTAGTAGTTTGTCTTTCGCTAAAGCATAACTCTGTTCCAATACCCACTTTGCTTCGGGCGCTTTCTGAAGCCATAAGGTGCTCATTATTAAAGCGTCGCTACTGCGGCTTTCGCTAGATGGGTTTTTAAGACTGTTTTGGCAAGCGACTAAAAGTAGGGCACTAATTAGCGTAAATGTCTTTGCGAAAATGTTCTTCATCATTATCTCCTTCAATAAAATTTAGATAGCTCTCATAGCGGGTAAAGGCTAATCTGTTTTCTTCAACCGCTTCTTTTACTACACAGCCTGGCTCATGTTGATGCAGGCAATTATGAAATTTACAACCGCCTTTTAAAGCAAAAATTTCGGGAAAGTAATCGCCAATTTCACTGGCTTCCATATCCACTAAACCAAAACCTCTTATCCCTGGGGTGTCAATTATATAACCGCCAAAAGGCAGGGGATGCATCTCTGCAAAGGTAGTTGTGTGCTGGCCTTGATTATGGGCCACCGAAATGGCCTTGGTTTTTAAATCTAAACTCGGGTCTAAGGCATTAACTAAGCTGCTTTTGCCTACACCACTATGGCCACTCAGTAAGGTGGTTTTACCCTTCATTAATTCTTTTAAAGCATCTATGCCTGTTCCTTCTTTCGCCGAGCTCTCCAATACGGTATAGCCCGCTTGGTTGTATACAACCTTTAAAAACTCCAACTCATCAGCCTGCTCTTCTCCGTAAAGGTCAATTTTATTAAAAACCAAAATAAAAGGAATGTCATAGGCTTCGGCGCTAATGGCAAAGCGATCGATAAAGCGAATATGTGTTTTAGGAAAGTCAAGCGTGGCAATTAGTATCGCTTGATCAATATTAGCGGCAATAATCTGGGTTTGTTTGGCTAGGTTCACCGACTTACGAATAATGTAATTCTTGCGCTCTAAAAGCTTGGTTATATTCCCTTGCTTTTCTTCTCCCTCTTGCGATTCAAACCAAACGCGATCGCCTACGGCTACTGGGTTTGTGCTTTTAATGCCTTTCAGCCTAAGCTTGCCGCGGATACGACACTGGTAGATTCCATCTTCGGTGCTAACCGAATACCAACTGCCTGTAGATTTGATAACTATACCTTCACCTTGCATTTTGCAAAGGTGCAAATTACTAAGGCTTGAAAAAAGCTTTAACTTCGTCGCTCTAAAAAATTTACATGTCGATAAAGGTTAAAAGTTTAACGAAGTTATACGGAGAGCAGAAAGCTTTGGATAATGTTAGTTTTTCTTTAGCAAAGGGAGAAATTGTAGGATTCCTGGGTCCCAATGGTGCTGGGAAATCCACCATGATGAAAATTTTAACAGGCTATATTCCTCCCACCGAAGGCGAGGCTTTCGTAGGCGATCTCGATGTGCAGTCGGAGGGAATTGCAGTGCGCAAAAAAGTGGGTTATCTGCCCGAGCATAATCCCCTTTATTTAGAGATGTACGTAAAGGAATACCTGCTTTTTATTGCAGGCTTGTACGGAACCGATAAGAGTGCCGTGCCTAGCATTATTAAAAAAGTAGGCTTAGAGCCAGAGAAGCATAAAAAATTGGGTCAGCTCTCCAAGGGCTTTAGGCAAAGAGCAGGTTTAGCTGCAGCCTTATTGCACGAGCCAGAAGTTTTAATTCTCGATGAGCCCACTACAGGCTTAGATGTGAATCAATTGGTAGAAATTCGTCAGCTTATTAAAGAAGCGGGTCAGAATAAAACGGTTATGCTAAGTACCCACATTATGCAAGAGGTGGAGTATTTATGCGACCGAGTAATTATTATCAATAAGGGTAAAATAGTAGCCGATCGTCCCATTGAAGATTTGCAAAACTTAAAACCAGAAGCGCAATATCAGGTAGAGTTCGACAAGGCTTTTAGTAAAAGTGAGCTGCGTAAAATTGCTGGTATCAGTAAGATTGAAGAAAATGGTACCAATCGCTGGCTGCTAGAAGCCAAAGCCACGGTAGATATGCGTGCGGCTATCTTTCAATTTGCCGTGGAAAACCAAGCGGCCGTTTTAGAAATGCAAAAACAGTCGCTTAGCTTAGAAGATATTTTTAAGGAGCTGACTAATTAGTCGGATCTTACTTTTTACGCATGTAAATCTCTACGGGTACGCCATTAAAGTCAAAATGCTCACGGAGCTTATTTTCTAAAAAGCGTTTGTATGGATCTTTTACGTACTGCGGCAAATTGGCGAAAAATGCAAAAGCTGGCGACTTGGTAGGCAGCTGCGTGCAGAATTTAATCTTAATTACCTTCCCTTTGGTAGAGGGTGGTGGATAGGCCTCCATAATCGGCAGCATCAACTCATTGAGTTTACTAGTGGGTATACGTTGAGAGCGTCTTTCGTAAACCGCTACCGCTTCTTCCACCGCTTTATAGATGCGTTGCTTGCTAAGTACCGACATAAATATTACCGGGATGTCCGTAAAAGGAGCAATACGAGACTGAATCATTTCCTTAAATTCCTTGGCCGTATTGGTCTCTTTTTCCATTAAATCCCATTTATTCACCAAAACAACAATGCCTTTACGGTTGCGTTCGGCTAAGGAGAAAATGGCTAAATCTTGGCCTTCAAAACCACGTTCGGCATCTACAATAATTAAACAGATATCAGAATCTTCAATCGCACGAACGGAGCGTAATACCGAGTAAAATTCGAGGTTTTCGTGGACTTTAGATTTTTTGCGAATACCAGCTGTATCCACCAAAATAAAGTCTTTGCCAAATAAGTTATAACGTGTATTAATCGCATCGCGGGTGGTACCGGCTACGTCGGTAACAATATTGCGATCTATCCCAGTAATGGCATTAATGAAGGAAGATTTCCCCGCATTAGGTCTGCCAATTACCGCAATTTTAGGAATATCTAATTCTTCGTCTTCTTCTGTTTCAGGAAGCTTTTCAATCATGGCATCTAGCAATTCGCCGGTGCCACTGCCATTGTTTGCAGAAATATTATAAACCTCGCCTAAGCCTAAGCTGTAAAACTCGGCCGATTGTGTTTGGCGCATGGCATTATCTACCTTATTGGCCACTACCATTAAAGGTTTTTTAGAAGGGCGTAATAAAGCGGCCACTTCCTCATCCATACCGGTAATACCGTCATCGGCATCTACTAAGAAAAGAATAAGGTTTGCTTCTTCTATGGCAATGTTTACTTGCTTGCGAATTTCGCCTTCAAAAACATCATCCGAGCCCATAATATAGCCGCCCGTATCAATTACCGAAAATTGATGTCCCGCCCATTCGGCCTTGCCATAAAGTCTGTCGCGGGTTACCCCAGATACGGAATCTACAATGGCCGTGCGATTTTCAGTAAGGCGGTTGAATAAGGTTGATTTGCCCACATTGGGTCTTCCTACAATGGCGATGATATTGCCCAAAACTCTAAATTTTTTGCAAAGATAGACTATTCGAGCGAGCGGCAATTTTATTTGTGGAGGCTTGAAATTGACCGCTTCAAACAAAGTTTTTCTTAGAACTTACTGCATTAAATCTTCAGGAATTTCGCAAATCGGAATGGGTAGCATCTTGTGTTTATTAGCACGGTTGTACTTTTGGTAGATGCGCATCACTTCGGCTTCACGACCCTTAAAGTCATCCGCGTTTTTATGGTGTTTTTCTTGTTCCATGGCCCATTCAAGCTCGGGATAAGTAGCTCCCAATTGATCTTCGTCGGTACGGTCATCGCCCCAAAGGCCATCGGTGGGCGGTGCAACTAAAATATCTTCAATAATATTTAGCTCCTTCGCTAATTCGTACACTTCGCTTTTATAAAGATCTGCAATGGGGCTGAGGTCTACGCCGCCGTCGCCATACTTAGTGTAAAAACCTACGCCAAAATCCTCCACTTTATTTCCAGTACCTACAACCAGCTTACTTTCTAGTGCCGCAAAATAATAAAGAGTAGTCATGCGCAAGCGGGCGCGAGAATTTACTAAGCTCATTTCTTTGGCTTCGGAGCCAGGAACATTGGGTAAACTAGCTATAAAGTGATCGAAAACAGGGCTAAGATCTACCTCGGTGCGGCTAACATTAGAAAATTGCTTTTGCAGATTATCAATATGTTTCCGCGCTCTACTTACTTGATTGGGACTTTGATAAATTGGCATCTCCACGCAAGTGACGGGAAAGCCAGTAAGCGCGGCTAAATTTGAAGTTAAAGCACTGTCAATTCCCCCCGATACTCCTACGATATAACCTTTGGTCCCCGACTTTTCGGTGTAAGACTTTAGCCAGTTAACGATGTAATCGATAGTCTCTTGCTTTTTCATGGCAGGATTTTTAAAATAAAATACCTAAGGTTACGGAAACATAATCAAAGCGATAACGCGATTGTTCACTCAGTCGGCGATCTTCGTCGCGCAAAAGGTTGTTAACCAAAGCGCGGTGATACTGCAGTCTTGCCAGGGTTTTGGTGCCACCTCCTAAATCGTACTCCCAGCCAAAGCCAATGCGGAAAGTAGCGTCGAAAAAGCTTATTAAACTCTTATTGTTCGAAAAGCGCGCAGGGTCCCAACTTACGTCTTCACCGGTTTCAATTCCCAGGGCCAAACCCAGTTCCGCGAAATAGGTATTATATCCAAACTGCCGGGTTCTCATTTTTATCTGTAAGGGTATCTGAATAAAGTTGGCACGATAGTCAGCCACCGTATCATTATAGTCTAAAGAACCGCCACGCCTAACAAATTCAAAGCCACTGGAAAAGGCATAACGCTCGGTGAAGTTATATTCGGCTAAAGCGCCAAAGCCAAAGGTTAAAGCCGAACCTCCCGTGGCATCGGGTTGATTGGTATTTATGTAACTAATCTGGCTCGATCCTACCACTCCTAATTGAAATTTGCGATCTTGCCCCGAGCTAAAACCAAGGACTAGAAATACGAAAAGACCAGTGAAAATTAGGCGCATGTTATCTATTTTAAATTCAAACAAAATTAAGCCCCTTAAAAGAATGAAGGCCTATTGCCAGGTCTTTTTATTTAATGGACTATTTTTCTTTATTGCTTTTGCTTTTCAATCCTGTGATAGTCAGCAGGATATTGATCTGAGTACCATTAGTAAAGAGACAGAGCTGAAACGCTTCGATCGTGCTTTTTTAGGTATGGATACGGTAAATTTTAGTGAGAATTTGGCGCAATTGGAAAAAAGCTACCCACCCTTTTTTAGCGCTAAGGCAGAAGAGGTTTTTTGGCGTAATCAAAGACAGGATGAGTTGCAGCTCAAGCTTTTTAAACAAACGGAAAAGCTTTTTGGAGATATGGAAAAAGAAGAGGCGGAGATAAACCGAATCTTCAAGCGTTTCTATTATTACTTCGGTGAGCAAACTACCTTCGATGTATACACCTATATCTCACGCCTAGATTATGATTATCCTATAATTGCCGCTCCACCTTATTGTTTTATTGCTCTAGATATGTATTTGGGGGCCAATAACGACTATTATGCTGCCTTGCCCAATTACCTTCAGTTTAAAAGACAGCCACAGTTTTTGTTAAGAGATGTTGCCTATGCGCTTTCTGAGAATTTAATAGCCGCAGAGCAGGAGGATAATAAACTAATTGAAGCCATGATTTATCATGGTAAACTGCTCTATGCTACAAAGCAACTCTGTCCTTTTTTAAGGGAGGATGAGCTGATGGTTTTTCCGCAGGAGAAAATGAAATTTTGCGAAGAGCATGAACGTGATATGTGGGTTTACTTTATTGAAAATGCCGTGCTTTTTAAGAGTGGAGAGGAGTTGCAAAGACGTTTTATAGACGTGGCACCTTTTAGTAAATTCCGTACCAGTACAGATCCTCTTACCCCAGGTGGTGTAGGGCGTTGGTTTGGTTATAATATTGTAAGTGCTTTTATGGATGAAAATTCCGAGCTGAGTTTAAAAGAGCTGATGCAAGAAAAAGATGCTGCAAAAATTTTAAAACTCTCAGGATATAAACCTTAGACATTCGGGCCTTTCCTACCTTTTAATAATGTGAAAATGTACCTTTGCCAAAATTTTGATTATGGCCATTGCACATACCTCCGATATTAAATTGCAAATTTCTTTAGACGAAAATAAGGTACCTGAAACGATTACCTGGGATGCTCCTGATAGTGGGGTGGATAATGCCAAGACTAAGGCGATGATGTTGTCGGTTTGGGATGAGAAGGCTCAAGAAACTTTGCGCATTGATCTATGGACTAAGGATATGCCTTTAGATCAGATGAAAAAGTATATCCACCAAAATATTATGGCTTTGGCGGATACGCTAGAACGTGCTGGAGGTGAGGCAGATTTGGCAAAAGAGCTGCGCGATTATAGCTTAGAGCTGGGCGAAAAACTTAATGTTTTAAAACGCTCTTAGAGCTTTTCATTAATCTCTCCGATATAGCTTAAAATCTCTGCTTTGCCTGCGCCGCTTTCGGCAGAAGTAGCAAATTGCACCGGCAGTTCGTGCCAGGTTTCCAACATCTTGCTATTGTAGGCTTTTAAATTGCGGTTAAACTGGTTTACTTTTAGTTTATCAATCTTGGTGAAAACCATACTAAAAGGAATGCCATTTTCGCCTAGCCACTCCATAAACTCGAGGTCGATTTTTTGGGGCTCGTGGCGCGAGTCAATCAGTACAAATAGGTTGATTAAAGTGGGGCGTTCGAGGATATAATCCTCTATCATTTTCTGGAATTTACTACGACTGGTTTTACTCACTTTGGCATAACCATAGCCCGGTAAATCCACTAAATACCAAGCCTCATTAATTATGAAATGGTTAATTAATTGGGTCTTGCCAGGCTTACCAGAAGTATGTGCGAGATTTTTATGATTTACCAGCTTATTGATTAAGCTGCTCTTGCCTACATTACTGCGCCCTATAAAAGCATATTCAGGCTTGCCGTCTTGCGGACATTTAGCGATATCGGTATTGCTCAGTAAAAATTCGGCGGTTTTAATTTCCATGGCACAAAGGTAATTAATGCACGCGGTTGATTCATTTACTAGCTTAGCAAAAAAAAGCTATGATGCGTAGATCTTTATTTTTTGCTCTCTTAATTTCACTCTTCGCTTGTTCTAAAAATAAAGCCCAGCCCAATCAAAACGATAGGCAGGTAGAGGGAGCTACTTTGCGCTATTTAGCCTTAGGCGATTCCTATACTATTGGTACTGCAATTGGTTCTGAGAAGGCGTACCCTCAGATTTTTGCGGATAGTTTAGGTTTAAGCGATAACGTAGATAGTTTAAAAGTGCAGGTAATTGCGCAAAACGGCTGGACTACCCGCGATCTGCAAAATGGCATTAATCGTAGCTTGCCTGCGGCTAATTTTAATTTGGTTAGCCTACTAATTGGAGTAAATAATCAGTATCAACAGCGTTCGCTGGAAGAATATAAAATTGAGTTTCGGCAATTACTTAGTCAAGCTATTGCTTTCGCAGATGGCGATACTACAAGGCTTGTCGTTATTAGTATCCCCGATTGGGGGGTAAGTCCGGCAGGAGCAGGCAGTAGAACAGAAATTGCAGAGCAGATTGACGCATTTAATGCAGCACAAAAATCTATTGCTAGCGAAGCGGGAGTTGTTTTTGTAGATATTACAAGCTTAAGCCGTACAGCCTTAAATGACAGCTCTTTGATTGCCGCCGATGGCTTGCATTTTTCGGCCAAGATGCAGCAGCAGTGGCTACAATTGCTTTATCCAATATTTGCAGAAAGAATAAATCCCTGACTCATGAAGGCGCTCGCAATAAGTCTAAGCTTACTTTTAAGTTTGCTTATACAGGCTCAAAAAACGCCGGTTCTTTCCCTTAGTGGCGATTACGGTTTTTTGTTTCTGCATAGTCAAGATGTCGCCCCTATTGGTCAATCCTATCCCCGCGCCCTTAATTTCGATTACTCGCAGTGGCGCATCACAAAAAAGAACTACCAAAATTGCAACTGCTATCCTCGTTTGGGCCTCAGCACCGGCTGGCATAATTATGATAATCGTTCAGTTTTAGGTTCTGGTTTTCCTTTATATGGCTATCTAGAGCCTTGGTACAAACTATCGGAAAATTTCTTTTTTCACTTTCGTGGAGGAATCGGTTTAAGCGCTTTAACCCAACCTTTTGATCGGCAAACTAATCCTTTAAACCTAAGCTATAGTTTGCCGCTAAGTGCCTTTGTAATGATGGGTGCAGGTTTTTCGGTGGCCCTAGATGAGCAATGGTTTTTAGGCTTACGCGCCCGCTACAATCATGTTTCTAATGGTGGTATTCGTGAGCCTAATAAAGGCCTAAATTACCCTAGTTTGGCTTTGCAATTAGATTATAGTCTCAGGCCCGCAAAGTTTAATTTAAGGAGAGAAGAAAGCGACTGGCGACAGGAGAGCATACAAGCCATTTCCTTACATTCTTTTTGGGCAGCCCAAGCGGGTGGAACGGTAGGCGATGCTTTTAATGAGCAGGATGTTACCTATTTGGTTTATGGTTTTAGAGCGCAATACCACCGGCAGTGGGCGCGAATTTCAGGTTTTACAGTAGCCTTGTCAATTTTGGAAAACTACGCGCACAAGGAAATCATCTCCCGCCAAGGGCTGGCTAAGAAAAGTTGGCAGGCGGCTGCATTAATTGGACACGAGTTTATTTTGGGTAAATTTCGCTTTGGTCAGCAGGCTGGTTTTTACCTCTACAAAGATTACGGCGCCGCTGCTAATTGGTATCAAAATTATTATCTTTTGTATTACCCACGGCCTTACTTTGGTTTGGGTCCCGCTTTAAAAGCTCATGCGCAGGTAGCCGAGTTTTTAGATTTTCGATTTACTTATCACTTTGTTTTTTAAACAAAATCTATCCCTAGTTTTGCAAAAAATATTTCAATGAAAAATCTTAGCACCATTCTATCCGCCTTGGCTTTAATCGGGGTAATATATCTTTTAGTTAATCCTGGCGCCAATACAAGCGCATCTAGCGAAAGCGCTGCTAAAGAAATGCCCGCTAAAGCAGATGGGGAATTACGCTTGGCCTACGTTAATACCGATAGCTTGGTTTCTAAATACGAATATCACCAAGAGTTAAAAGCAAAGTTAGAAGGTAGAGCAAAGGATATGGAGGCTGATTTAGCCAATAAATCGCGCGCCTTTCAAGAAAATATTACCATTTTAGAGCAGCAGGCAGATAAGATGAGTCCACAACAAATTCAGCAAGCACAGGCTGAATTGCAGCAAAAACAACAGGAGTTGATGATGTACCGCGATCAGCAAAGTCAAGCTTTAGCCCAAGAAGAACAGGAACTAACCATGCTTTTAAAAGAAGATATGGATGTTTTGTTGGATAGCCTGAAAGTAGAAAAGGGTTATGATTTTATTTTTAGCTATGATCCTACTTCTAGCCTTTTGGCAGCCAACCCTAAGTGGGATATTACCGATATAGTAGTAGAGGGTTTAAATAAAACCTACGCTAACAAAAAAGCTGAGAAAAAATAAATTGAAATATTTAAGAGTAAAATTGTGGGCATCCTTGATACTGCTATTGAGTATTAGCTATGCCTGTGCCCCAGACGACACTTCAGAAGATCCTCTTGCGAATAGGGCAGAGTACTTAGGTGTTTGGCAAGTAACGGAAAACACGGGGATTAACCACCCGCAGTTTTACTCGGTAAATATTAGTGCTGGAACGCAAGACGATGAAATTGTTATTGCGGGCTTGTATAATGAGGCGGGGACCAATGTGGTAGCCTTAATTAGTGGTAATAGTCTTAGTATTCCCAGCCAAAATAGTAATGGTATTAGCTTTCAAGGCTCGGGGCAGGCGAATGCATCTTTTTCCCAAATATCCTTGAGTTTTACGGCAAATGACGGAAGTGGCCCCGATAATATCGAGGCCGTTTTGGTTCCTTAAGCTAAGAAGCGGAACTTAAGTTTAGAATTTTACTTGTAAGCCTAAATTGCCACCAAAATTGATGAGTGTTTCGCGCGGCCAATCTTCGGCAATCATATCGTTGAGCATGTATTTTGCTGAAGCTCTTACAAAAACGCCCCAGGAGTCAGAAAACCAATAAGTGCCGCCTAAAGAAAGGCCCACTGTCCAGTTGAAGTCGCGCAAGTCATCGCTTAGGTTTAAAACTTCATCCTTAAAAGTAGGGTCGCTATAGTCGATATTGGCCACGTAGCTATCTAAAAAGTTCATCTCCACCATGGGGATCACTTCCAAGCTAAATACTTCGGATATATTGGTATTGAAATTTACTTTTAAAGGAACCGAAATCATACTTACTTCTACCTGGTCGTCGGCAAATTGATAGATGCCATCTTCGTCCAAATCTAAATTCACTCCTTCTACCGTATAACGGCCATAGGCACGATTTACCCCCAAACCTACGTGAAAGGAGGGCGCTAATTCATAAAAAAGGTCTAAACCAAAATTGAAAGCAAAGCCGCCTCGCGTATTATTATCTTCATCGAAAGAGCTAATTAGGCTATTTTCGGCATCGCTATTAATAAGACGCATGTCTGTGTAATAGGGATTAGCATTGAGGTGTAACCTAAATTTAGACTCACTTACTTTGCTATCGGTATAGTAAACAATTTCATCGTCGGGTTGAGCCCAAAGGCCAATACTGCTTAAAAGTAAACTAAGAAGGATGAGTTTTTTCATGGGTTTAATTTAGTAATTCTTTCGCTTTATTTAGTGCCAAATCTAATCCTGCTGGGTAGCTGCCACCCGCCATTGCAAATCCTGCTTGTCCGCCACCCCCACCGCGAATTTCGGCGGCAAACTCTTTTACTAGACTACCTGCTTTCCAGTCTTTCTCTGTTAAAAGTTCATCACCAATAGCTACAGCAATTTGAGCTTTTGCATCGGCGCGGCTTCCTACCACTGCAATTAAACGTGGGTGCTCGGCTTTTAATTGGAAGAGGGCGTCTTTAATTGACTTCGCATCAAGTTTGCTTTCTAATATTAAGCGTTCAAAGCCATTTATGTTTTCTAGGCTATCAGCCCAGTTCTTTTTTTCTTGGGCGGCTTGTGCCGCCTGAAAAGCTTCTACCTGTTTTTTTAGGGCTTGGTTCTCATTCTTTAAGCTACTTAAGGCCGCAAGAAGGTCTTTCGGGTTTTTAAACTCTTGTTGTACTTCTTGCAAAAGCTCAACTTTACTGCGGTAAAACTCTTGTGCTTTGGCCCCAGTATACGCTTCAATTCTGCGAATCCCAGAGGCAACGGCCCCTTCGCTAACTAGAGTAAACACGCCGATATTACCGGTAGCAGGAACATGAATGCCCCCACAAAGCTCAATACTGTCACCAAATTTTATGGCTCTAACGGTATCGCCGTATTTTTCGCCAAAAAGAGCCATGGCACCCATATTCTTTGCCTCGTCGATAGGAATTTGACGGAATTCTTCTAAGCTATAATTTGCGCGAATTCGCTGGTTTACCAAGTTTTCAATCGCTTCCATTTCCTCGCTGCTAAGCTTGCTAAAATGGCTAAAGTCGAAGCGCAGGTGTTGGTCGTTTACAAGTGATCCTTTTTGTTCAACATGCGTGCCTAATACCTCACGCAATGCTTGGTGTAGTAAGTGCGTAGCCGAATGATTGAGGCTGGTTTTTTCGCGTGATTTTTCATTGACAATCGCTTGAAAAGATAAAGACACATCTTGCGGCAGCTTATTGCAGAAATGAATAATTAGGCCGTGTTCTTTTTTAGTGTCGAGAATCTCTAAGCTTTCTTTATCGGAAATTAATTTCCCTGTGTCTCCTACTTGTCCGCCACCTTCGGGATAGAAAGGGGTGAGATTTAATACTATTTGATACTGTTTTTTCTTTTTCGACATTACCTCGCGATACCGAGTAATGCGCACTTTGGCCTCAGTTTGATCGTAACCCACAAACTCTTCCTTGTCATCTTCTTCTACAATAACCCAATCGCCGGTGTCAATTTTACTGGAAGCGCGTGCTCTTTCTTTTTGTTGGGCCATGGCAGCATCATATTCCCGTTCGTTAAAGCTTAAACCACGCTCTTTTAAAATGAGTGCGGTAAGGTCGGGGGGAAAGCCAAAAGTGTCGTAAAGTTCAAATACTAATGCTCCGGCAATGGGGCCCTCTTTATGCTCAAGGCAGATTTGTTCTAATCTATTTAATCCTGTTTCCAAAGTGCGGAGAAAGGAATTTTCTTCTTCCTGTATTACTCGGGTAACGAGTTCTTTTTGCTTTAAAATTTCGGGGAAAGCCTCTCCCATCTGATCGGCCAGGGTGTCGATAAGCTTATAAATTAAAGCTTCCTTGGCGTTGAGATAAGAGAAACCATAACGGATAGCTCTTCTTAAAATACGACGAATAACGTAACCAGCGCCAGTATTAGAAGGGAGTTGCCCATCTGCAATAGCAAAAGCCACTGCCCGCAAGTGATCGGCAATTACTCGCAGGGCAATATCACTTTTTTCATCATCGCCATAATTAATGCCAGTTAGGGCACTTATTTTTTTTATGATGGGTTGAAAAACGTCGGTATCGTAATTTGACTGAACTCCTTGTAAAGCCATACATAACCGCTCGAAGCCCATGCCAGTATCCACATGTTGTGCGGGTAGCTTTTTAAGACTACCATCGGCCATGCGGTTAAATTCCATAAATACCAGGTTCCAAACTTCCACTACTTGGGGGTGATCTTGGTTTACCAAATCTGCCCCATTGACTTTAGCTTTTTCCTCTGCGCTGCGCAAGTCAATATGAATCTCTGAGCAAGGGCCACAAGGGCCAGTAGCGCCCATTTCCCAAAAATTATCTTTTTTATCGCCGTTTAAAATACGCTCTTTAGCAATCCACTTTTCCCATTCTTTAGCAGCATCTTCATCGCGCTCTAAGCGGTCTTCTTTGTCGCCTTCAAAAACGGTAACGTATAAAATATCTGGATCGATAGCGAAAACTTTGGTAAGCAGCTCCCAAGCCCAACTTATAGCCTCGGTTTTAAAGTAGTCGCCAAAGCTCCAATTGCCCAGCATCTCAAACATGGTATGATGGTAGGTATCGTGACCAACTTCTTCCAAATCGTTATGCTTACCAGAAACACGCAAACATTTTTGGCTGTCAGTAACTCTTTCTGAGGCTGGCTTAGCATTTCCTAAAAAGGCATCCTTAAACTGATTCATACCAGCATTGGTAAACATCAGGCTTGGGTCACCTTTTATAACCAGAGGAGCAGAAGGAACTATGCTATGGTTTCTTTCGGCATAAAAGTCTAAGAATTGCTGGCGTATGGCTTGGGCGGTCCACTTTTTAACTGTACTCATAATGAATTAAACAAGGGCTTGTTTATTACCTAAAATCTAAGGTTTGAAAAAGACTGTGAGCTATCGTATCTTCGAAGCCCTGAATATCTTTTTAAAACAGGCCAAAATTAAGGATTATGGCGAAGGTCAAGTACTATTACGACCCGAAAACACTTTCTTATCGAAAAATTGAGAAAAATGCAGCTTACCGTTTGCGTAATGGTCTGATTTACATTGCTTCAGTAATTCTAGCTGCTTTTGTATTAATTCTTTTGGCAGATAGTTTTATTGATTCTCCCAAGGAAAAACGCTTGCGCAGAGAGCTAGAGAATATGGAAATTCAGTTTTCTATTCTCAACGAAAGAATGGATCAAGTAAGCACGGTAATTAATGACCTGCAAGAGAGGGATGATAATATTTACCGGGTAATTTTTGAGGCAGAGCCCTTGCCTGCTTCTGTTCGCGAGGCGGGATTTGGTGGTGCCAATCGCTATGCCCGTTTAGAAGGCTTTGAAAATAGTGAACTGATAATGTCAACAGCAGAACGCCTAGATAAAATTACCAAGGAGGTTTATGTTCAGAGTAAGTCTTTCGACGATATTGTAGAAATGGCCAAGGATAAAAAAGAATTATTGGCAAGTATTCCGGCCATACAACCAGTGGCTAACGAAAATTTAAAGCGCATGGCTTCTGGCTATGGCTGGCGTTTAGACCCTTTTACAAAAGCGCCAAAAATGCACTTTGGGATGGATTTCTCAGCGGAAATTGGCACTCCAATTTATGCTACGGGCGATGGAGAAGTAATTCGCGCAGACTCTAAATCAAGCGGTTTTGGTCGTCATGTTAGGATTGACCATGGTTACGGCTATATTACTATTTATGCGCACATGAATGATTATAATGTAAGCGTAGGGCAAAAAGTGAAGCGCGGAGATTTGATTGGTTTTGTGGGTAACTCTGGCCGTTCGCGCGGGCCTCACTTGCACTATGAGGTGCATTTAAATGGAGAACGACTTAATCCGGTAAACTTTTATTACGGCGAATTATCGGCAGATGAGTTTAATACTATTATTGAAATGGCCAGTCAATCTAATCAATCCTTCGACTAATGCAGGAAGAAACGGTGGACGACGAAAAACGCTATTACTCTATGGGGGAAG
>CBFHVV010000012.1:0-50628 GCA_965658965.1 Croceimicrobium sp. | reverse complement strand
GGCATGATTAAGCCAGACTCATAAATTACAGGCTCACCCTCTGGGCTTTTAGGAGCAGTATGAGCAACCTCTATTTCGAAAATATAGAGTAAAGAGGAGATAGAGACGATGAGGCCAATTAGGAAGAAGATGGGGCGGTAATTTTCGAGGTTTGCCTTTGCTGATTTTTTCTCTTGCATGATAAATGATTTTAGGTTTCTACTTAGCCTTGCGGCCTAAAGTAAAAGACCACAAAAGCACACTTACTGCAGCTCCAGTATTATTGGCCCAAAAGTCGAACCAATCGCCATGTCGCCGAGAAACAAACTCGTGTTGGAGGATTTCTATTAAGCCTCCAAAAAGCACGCAGAACAAAAAAACAGTTACTGCGGCTTTAAAACTTAAGCTCTTTCTAAAATTATAACGCACTAGCGCTAGGATTATTAGACTAGCGGATAAAAAATAAATTGTGCCATGTATCCACTTATCGTTTAGGCTCGCTAGGGATTTAGGAACTTGGGAGCCCGGCATTAAGGTAAAATAGACAATCAAAAAACCCCAGACAATAGCTGGGGTATAATATGTTAACTTATATGGTTTAAGCTTTTCAATCACCCTACCAAATCTTGGTAAGCCTCTGCGCTAAGCAAATCATCTAGCTCTGCGCTTTCACTTAATTTAATTTTAACCATCCATCCTTTGCCGTAAGGGTCGCTATTAACCAACTCGGGGCTAGATTCTATTTCTTCATTAAACTCTAATACTTCACCAGAAACTGGCATAAATAGGTCTGAAACAGTTTTAACCGCTTCTACAGAACCAAAAGTCTCCTCACGATCGAAGGTTTCACCTTCAGTTTCTATTTCCACAAATACAATGTCACCTAATTCTCCCTGAGCAAAATCGGTAATTCCTACCACTACGGTTTCGTCATCTTCTAAACGTACCCACTCGTGGTCTTTAGTGTATTTAAGTTCGGCTGGTATATTCATAGTATCAATATTTGCAGCAAATGTAAATAGTTTTCTCAGTTATTGACCAAGATTTAACCTTACACTTATTCCAAATTGATTAGTTGTTAAAGGGAAGGCATTGGAGGTTTTAAAACGAGACATGTTCAAATCGTAGAAGACCTTGGTTTGCACCCTTTGACTAATGCGGTAATCGGCTGAAACTTTCACTGTGGTTATTCTTTGCCCTGAAGTTGCTTGATCTGAATTCTCAATTATACGGCGGATTAAGATTATATTATCTCTTATCCCTATATCTGCTCTTAACTCGAGATTAGAAACTGGGTTAGTCCTGCGAGAGCCTACACGAATAAAGCGCAGTTTTACATCTTTAATGATATATCCGGCTCCTACCACCCATTCACTTCCTCTATTCTCGGTAATCTGGCTATTGGTTAGGCTCAATATCATACTGCGATCGCTCTTATACTCTACTCGCAAAGTCATATTATTCTTAAGCTTCGTATTTACTCCTATTAAAGGAGAAAACTGCTCTGATAAACTAATCGAGTTAATTTGATTAAGAGGTAATAGATCACCATTATTATCCAAAGGAACATCAAGTGGATTATCTTGTTCTGCTTTCTGTCTAAGTAAATTGGTAGTCATGTTAGACACCGTGTAAGTAGAGCGATAAGCATGACTGAGCGTAAAACTATTAAAGTACTTTTTAAAGAACTTCATCTTGGTTAAACCATCATAGGTAATCTGCCAGTTGGGCAAAGGCGTCTTGCGAGTTGGACCTAGTTCTATATTATTAGCATCCTGACCCGAGTAAGCCGCAATAAAGGCCGGAATCATCACGTCTTGAGCGTTAATGCTATAATAGCGGTAGCCAAAATTAGATGAATCCCCAGAACCTACTAAGTCCGCGGAATAACCGGGGATAATATCAGCTGCTTCCAAATTATTTGCTAAGCGTTGCGAAATAATAAGGCGGTTTTCTCTAAACTGATTGTAAGTGTTTGAGGCATAATCGGGCGCTGAAAGTGACTCAAAGCTTGTTCCTAACATAAACCAAGAACTTGAGAAAGTCTGAGTTTGGAAGGTGTTTTGGCTAGCAAATTTTCCAGTAAGAGTGTCCAACCTGAAAAACTCTGTCAAGTTATCGGTCATATTATTTTGAGCACTAAGCACGATGCGTAAAGAATTAACAGGCTCGGCGGTTAAACGCATGTTAATGGTTTTGGAGCCCGTTTGGCGATACTGATTATTAAGGTTCTCATTTAGTACCAACCAGCCATTTTCCGCCGCACTTTGTCGGAACGTATTATCCTGTCCGCCTAAAGTAAACCATAAACCCGGCGCATAATCTCCGCCTGCATTATCTAAGCCAAAAAGCTGTGGGCTATTCGCAAAGCCTGGTAAAAACTGGCCATCACTTTTACTATAGCTAAAGGAACCTGACTTAACCATCATCATCACCTTAGCACTCTCCATTAAAATCTTCTCGAATAAGGATTGCTCCTCTTCTTCGTCTTCTTTTTCTGCTTTATTAGTAGCATTTGGGTTGTTTCTACCAGGGCGTGGAATGCCGCGCGGTCTCCTTCTTTCCTCGCCGCGGGAACCTTGCTGTGCCTTTTTTAGATAAGGCACCTTAGCATAGAGGGCGGTAAAATTAAGAGTACTGTTTAACTGTAACTGCCTATTATTTTGGACAGTATTTCCGAAATTGAGATTAAAATCAGACTGGCTATTAGTTCTAGAACTTGCCGCTGCACCCGTAGTTTGGGAAGGAGCCTGCCAATCGTAATCGCCATTATAAGTTGCGGTAACAGTGGCAAAATCTAAGATGGGTACTTTATTTAAGGGAACCTGCCAGTTTAGGGTTACTCTTTGGTGGTAATTTAAAGGACGGCCTAGCTGTTCTAAATTACGAATTATTTCTCTTCGATTGGAATCACTATTGGGTGCACCTGCCAACTCATCTATACGAGCATTATGACGAGCATTAAAATCAAAACGTAAAGACTCGGTTAAGTCGAATAGTAAAGTATACTGTCTATTAAGGTTGAAGTTTTTATTATAAGTTGCTTCTAAGTTCCCTAATAATTCAGGCGGAATATCATTTAGTATCGCATCAGTATTACGCATTTGCATAGCAGTATAACTACGATCTAAGCTGGCGATAGCAGTGAAGCTTTTAGGATAAGGGTAAAAATTAAAATCACGTATTAAAGCTAAGTAATCACTTTGTAGCCAAGAAACTTTACTAAAAGGCTTTACCAGCTTGGGGCGCGTGCGATAAGTATAATTCAAACTTGCATTATGTTGCCTATTTAAATCAAAGCGGGTGTTTATATTTCTCCTAAAGGTTTCACTAAAAGAGTAGGAAGCGGCAAAATTCTCGATATCATAAACTTGGGGATTTTTCCCTCCCTTTGCCCCTTTACGCTCCTTCCGTACATTGGTAAAGTTAATAGAACGCCTACGCGTATAATCTTGAGTAGCCTGGCGAAGCGAATCTGCGCGGGTAGGACTTTCGATATTTTCTACCGCCTCATCGAATTCAATATCTGGATCTAAAGGATTAAAGCGCGGGGTAATCCAAGTTTCACTAGTTCCGTAAAACATGGGGATGCGAATTCCAAGGTCTTTATTAAAAAACTTTCCTAACTCTACGTTTGACTGAAGATCGTAAGAGTACATTTCTTCTTGTGAGAATTCAGAAACTGTTTGATCCAGTGACCCAAAACCAATGGAACTTGTTCTACCAGTAACCGAAACATTGGCAAAATCGGCAAGTTTGGCCGCTACCCTGGCATTGGCCGCCCAGCCGCCCTCTTGATCAAAATCGGTTAAACGTAGCTCATTGATCCATACTTCTGCACTTTTGGCAAAACCATCATCGGGATCATTGGCTAAACGCTTCTTAGGGTTTCGCACACCAATTAGAATGGTACGTACATTACCTAGGTTCGGAGCTCCCACCACGGTAATCCGTCCTGCTCCCTTTTCGGCAGAATATGGTTCATTAAGCGGATCGCCAGTATTTTGATAAGCAGCATTCCGTTCTAACTTAACTTCTTTTAGGGCATTCAGAGGAAAGTCTAATTCGTTAGAGCTCGGCCAAATAAGTTGTGAGTTTTCTGCTGAAGTTCCCCAAGGTGTTACTACTAAGGGAATTTCATATTCGTAGTAGTTTAAATCGTAATCGCTACCCAAGCGAATGAATAAACGTAAATCGCCATTTTTCAAATCGTCAAAGTCGCCGGCCGATTCCAAATGAGAGAATAATCTTAAGCGCTTGTAAAGGCGCATGTCGAAATTGATATTTCTAAAAACTGCGCGAGCATCCCCGTCTTCTAAATTTAAGATGCGTAATGATAATGCCTGTTCATTTTGCTGGTTCGCAGATGTCGTTCCGAATAAAACCTGACGATCAATTCCTGGAGGCAAAACATAAGGAATCGGCAAGCGTGAGCCATTTTGCTCGATATTTACTGCATTAACTTCAAAGCTAGTATTGTTTTGATCATCTTGCGATAAGCGATCACGTGTCCCATCTAAGGCAAACTGATAACGACGCCATTCGCCTCTTACTAATTCCATCCGCGCAAAGCGTAAAACAATATCCTCGGGAAACTGCTTTAAGAAAGCCCTTATAAAACGAATGGAGCGAAAGTCGTTAATGGGCCCAACCTTACTATCTGGATCAAAAACTGGAATTTTAAACTGTATCCATTGCGCCTGATAGCTTTGACCATTGGGTTGCTCGGGTGATTCGGTCGTGAAAATATCGGTGATATAGTTTTCTCCTACCTCGTTTAAATCTTGCGGACGAATGCTCACCTTGTACTGAAAGTAAGTTTCCGCTTTACTTAAGGTTTGATCGCGATTAATATCCTCTATATCGGGTAAATTGGTAGCAAAAGCAGAGACACCGCCAATGGGCGTAGGGTTACTATTACCCTGCGGATTGTTAAATAGCTTGTAGCGTTCAAGAATATTAGCACTTGCCTGATCCAAATTATCACCTCGATAATATTGGAAATTATCTGCAGCAGGATCAACAGTTGCTAGCGCCTCAGCTGGAGTACCCGCACCGAGGTTGTTCACAATCCGCTGAATGTAATTTGGATAGGCCGAATCGTAAGACCAGGCCCTTTCTTGGATATCATTTAAAAGATCATAACCAACATCTTGTAAATTACGCGCTGCCGGATCAGCATCAAAAGCGACTACGGGCGGGCGAACATTTGAAGCATAACCCCACTTGGTAGAGTCGAGCCTAGATAAGTCACCATCAACGGGAATACTATTTTCAATGGCTTGCACCCCATCCTTTAGAATATCTTCAGAAATACTCCCTAGGTTAAAATAAAGATCACCGCCTTCGGGCACTTCATCCACACCAATAAAAGGGTTTAACATCCAAAATTGAATAAACTCAATATTCTGCTCTTCAAAATTGGTAACGGTTATATCGCGCATAATTCCACCCCAGCGTGAGGCAGGGTCATTAAGGCCTCCGTTTTGATTTAATCCAGCAGAAACGGCGGTTGGCTCAACATCATAATTATAAGGACCTCTTTCTTCGGGAGAAAAAGCTAAGTCGAGCGTAGCGATGTTACGTGGCTGACCATTTTGCAACTCGATATTTGGAAAAACCTCGCTTACCAAAACCTGTCTCACTGGGTTAGTAGACTGTAAATCTTTATTATTCCTAATATTACCAGGCGTTCTGGCCTCATCGTTATGAAAAAGCGGATCAATAGAATACCAAGCAAGGCGAGCGCGGTTAAATCCGTAGGCTAGTGAATTTTCTGCAGCTTCTGGAAATAGATCTAATTGCCCGGCAGGTGTACTGGCCAAGCGCCACGCATTAGGGTTACGAATATCGATGGTAGTTTGACTACTTTCAAAATCATCAAGGAAAGTAGTTTGCTCGCCATTTATCTCAATACCACGCGGAGTGCCGGGGATAATGCGAGCTACTTCACCACTTACTAAAAAGTTAGAGGGCTCCTTAGTGTTAATAAAGGGAATCGCATCTACCATCCGGGTTAAAAAAGGTGATTCTTGGCTGTAAGAACCATTCAAACCAATGATTGTATTACTAATTGGCTCATCTCCAATATTTACCTTCTGCGTAAGCGGCCGCTCATTTAAGTTAACTAAGGTGGCACCTAAATTAAATTTTTCGCTAAAGCGATATTCCGCGTTCAGCCCCATGAAAGTCTTTGTCTGAAAATTGAAAAGTGCATTATTCTCAAAGTCCACCTTAATGGGAACGCCAGAGTTAAGGATACCTTCGTTTAAAATGCTCACCCTTCCCAAATTGTAATCAACCGAATAGTCTTGCCCTTCCACTAATCTTGTACCTCCTGCCGTTACCGAGACTGAACCTGGTGGAATATTAAAAGCGTTCAGCTGAATTTCACTGCTGGAAGAAGATTTAAATTGCCCCTTTATTAAATATTTATTAAGCCGGGTTTCATTTTGCGCAACAAAACGCGTAGAATCATAAAGCTCTTGGAAAACATAGCGATCACGCGCTTCCTCTGAATCTAATTTCTCAGCTAAATGGCTACCGAATGGCTCAAGTACAGGGAAAAAGATCCGCCCATTTTGTGGATAAATGGTTTGGTTGGGAATGAAATCAAAAAAGCCATCCGGTGTAGGATCATTATTTTGATTCAAACGATCTAAATCCATTACCCTTAAAAGAAGTTCACTACGTAAATTGCTCTCGGGCAGAAAGGGTACCGGAGAACCTGTTTCGTCGTTTTGATACAATACTTGTAGGCGAAAATCATCGGCTCCCACTTGGAAGGCACTGAGGGAGTAGACGTTTTTCATCATCAAGTCCCAATTAGGGAGGCGTACGTCTAAGAAGAAGCTTTTCAGCATTTTCACCACCAAATTATTGGGAGGAGTAACCCCATCCGTGCTGAATTCACCAACCTGAAAAGTTCTACCACCAGCAGTATATTGGAAGGCAACCGCTAAAACTTCATCTTGATTTAGAGCCGTATTGAGCGAGATATATCCCAGCTGTGGCTGAAAGGTAAACTCATTGGGACTCAGTTTACGTGCATTGGCTAATTCTACATATTCAGTCGCCTCATTAAAGCCTGCCGCATTTAAACTCTGGTTTACCTGCGAAATATCGCGCAAGCCTGGATATTGCGTCGCTAGATCTTGGGGATTTAAGTCATTTACAAGATTATCTGGAAAGGTCCCATTATTGGTACCGCCTGAAAAAATATTAGGCCCAGGAATTTGGCCGTTCCGATAGGCTGAATTTGCACCTTCCCCAAGGTCCATAAAAGCCACAATGTTCCGAGTATCTTGAGTATTTTGACGAGTATTAGTTACCCATACTTCTACCTTAGTAATTTGCACTGGGGAAGTTATTAAGGGCGCATTCAATTGAAACTCCTCGTAATTATCTCTAAAATAATGGGCTAAAAAATAGTGACGATTCGCTTCATATTGATCGCCCCAGATTTCAAATTCCGTGGTAGTAGCACCCCCCTGTATATTGATAGAAGAAGATTGGCTACGCTGTTCAGAAAAAACTCCGGTTAAATGCAGTTTCCCGAACTGAAACTGTCCTTTAACACCAAAGAGGCTTTGCGCTCCGGTAATTAAAGATGAATTCAGCGGTAGGTTAACATTTCCTAGCTCTAATTTCTTGATGATATCGTCTTCATCGCCAGTAAACTCTAATTTAACTTGGTTTTCAAAAGCGAAGGTTGCTTCCGTATCGTAGTTTACATTTACTTGCATCTTCTCCCCTATGCTACCCGTAACATTCATCTGAATACGCTGGTCGAAATTAAAGGTGAAAACATTTCGGTTTCGCTCGGGAATAATGGGGTTGTCTATTTTCTGAAACCTTCCTCCGAAAGTTAATTCGGCAAAACCTTGGGGGCGGATGTCAATGGTATTACTTCCAAAAACCCGGTTAAAAAGTTCGCTATTAACCTGAATTTGTGGGATAAGTGATGATTCAGGGTCACGACCTTCTGCTTTAGCTGCTGCGGCACTTTGGGTTTTTTGATCCCAGTACTCGAGCGCCTGCTTTCTAGCCACGAAACTGCGGTATTCATCTGGAGTCATTACAATCGGTGACTTGGAAGCAAAACGACCATAACGTTCGTAGACAAAGTAGTTTCCGGTTTCCGAATCAAAAACTACATCTTCTTTAAAGTTACTGGGATTGGAACCATAAACGCCACCGGTTTGACCAGGTTTAAAAGGGTACTTTAGGGAGTCGGGCTCATTGGTATCTGCAATTGCAAGGTAATTGGCAAATACGGAGCTACGCATGGACGTTCGTACCCTTCTGCCGGTAAAGGCGAACCACATTACCGAGCTTAGAGCTAAGAACAAAAAGATATATGACTTTTTTAAACTCAAAGTTTTTTCAGGGCCGCTTTAATTAATTCTTCCACTGTTAAATCGGGTGACTGCTTTAGAATTGTGTTTAATACCCTTTCACTTTGGCGAGAATTATAACCAAGTACTTCTAAGGCTGCTGTGGCTTCGCTTCTCACTCCCGGTGATTGTGTGAGGCTCAAGTCCTCATCATGAAGCTTAATCAGCTTATCTTTTAAGTCTATTATTATCCTTTGGGCGGTTTTTGCCCCAATGCCTTTTACTCCTTGTAACATCGCTACATCTTCTCTGCTAACACCAGCAATTACTTCTGCCGGATCTAAACTGCTTAAAATAGTTCGCGCAGTGTTACCCCCAACGCCAGAAACAGAGATTAATTGTTGAAAGATGTTACATTCTTTTTTAGAAAAGAAACCATACAGAGTTTGCGAGTCTTCTTTATAGATTGGGTGAAGAAAAAGCTGAAGCTCCTTTAAACCACTAATAGCAGAATAGGTGTTTAAACTAATATGAACCTCATAGCCTAAGCCGCTGCATTCCACAATTGCGGTTGTAGGGTTGACTTCTACCAAATAGCCTTTAATATAGTGTAGCATAGCTCTTCTAAAAAGACATCAATTATTCTGCTGCCTTGCCTTAAAAAACGGCAAAATTACTGATTTCATACACGACCCAACAAAAAAGCCACCATAATAGGTGGCTCTTAATATCATTTGAGTAGGAAAATTTAGTTTACTACTAATTTTTTAGAGGTAATCATCTTATTATCAACCTTTAGCACGCAGAAATAAATTCCTGAATTTAAATTAGAGATATTAAGATTTAAGGTGTTTTCAGCTGACTCTAAAGCTTTAGAATACACTTTAGAACCCACTAAATTGATAATCTCAAAGCTTGTATTCTTAGAACCAGAGGTACTGTAGTTAACTTCTAAGTTATCATTTGCTGGATTTGGATAGACTGATAATTCAGGCTCAACGCTAACATTACCGATAGATAAATCGGTCCGAGTTTCATAGCGTACCTGATAAGCAACTGTATCCGTTTCATTATCAGAGTCAAAAAACACGTAAGTGATATCGCCAGTTCTAGCTACACCATCCATATCTGGATAAACGTGAGTACTAGCAGATGCTGTATCTCCAGGTTGTAACCACACTGAAAATGAGGGAGGAGACACAGAGATTGACTGAATAAAGCAAATCCCCCAGCAAATGGCATTGTTATCTGTCAATAGGTTATAATTTCCATCAATTCGTTTGAAGCGAACTAATACAGAATCCGAAGAAACATTTTTTACTGTTGCATAGCCATAGATATCATTTGCCGTTGTGGCATCACCAACAACTACGCTATCGTAAGCTTCTACTATTAAACTCTGTCCAAAAGTAGGACTAACAACTGCGAATGCAATTAGCAGAGTGATAAGGTTTCTTTTCAACATAGGGCTATTCTAATAGGTTAAAATAAAATCAGGGAGAGTCCATTCAGACCCTCCCTGATTTTTAAAAAATTAAATCTACTTGATGATTAATTTCTCTTGAGAAACTGCACCATCAATTTCTACTTGAACGATGTAAGCACCAGCTTCAAGGTTAGATACAGAAGTAGTTAAACTCTTAGCACCTTTAACAACCTCTTCTTGAGCTATCACTAAAACTTCTCTTCCCGTAACATCAATGATGCTAGCAGAAACAGTTGAAGTAGACGCAAAATCAAAGTCTAGAGTAAAGTTATCAGTCGCTGGGTTAGGATAGAAATCAAAAGCTTGATTTAAAGCTTCTTCTTCCAAACCTACGTAAGTGTTGTTTTGGAATTGGATATTATCTACGTAAAGGTTATTACCATAATCAGATAGACCAATAAATTGTATTAATAATTCAGCAGAACCATTATAAGCTGAAAGATCTACAGATTCAGTTACCCAATCAGAAGCAGTTGGATACCAGTTTCCAGCTTGAGAAGGTCCAGTAGCTAAATCAGATCCCGCTTTAGACCAAACAGTATTCCAAGTAGCGCCGCAATCGTCAGATACTTTAATATCTAATTGGTCTGCTTCAGTTTGATACTGAGAGTGAGCATAATCAAAAACAATACGGTTATCGTAGGTACCAGAAAGATCTAATTTTTCGTATAGTAAACTAGACTCAATACCCGCTTGGATACTGTAGAAGTTCCAACGTAAGCTTTTTGCTGAGTTACCGTAACCGCCAATATCAAAATTGATAGAAGAGTTTACCCCTTGGTCAACTACAAAAAATCTTGCACCATCAGGGTTTAGAGTTAAGCTATTACTGAAAGCGTCGCCACCTAAAGCATAAGATTCGAAATCTTCTAAGTGTGAAGTAGCAAAAGGTGTATTAGGAACTTGGATTAACAAATCACTAGCAGCAATATTGTTTGCACTAGAAAGGTCATAAAGACTTGGATTGTTGGCTGTAGAAACTTCGTAAGAAATTACGTTTTCACCAGCTGATAAAGTAGCACCTGGGAAAGTGATAGTAGTAGAACCACCGGCAGCTAAAGAAGCTGTTACATTTTGGCTTACTGGTGCACCACCATTAATGCTGTAAGACACATCAAAATTGCTAACCGCTACGGCACCATTGTTAGTTACAGTAATTTCCGGAGTTACGTTAGGATCGCAATAGCTTGCGGTAGAAGAAGCACCAGCAGCAGCAGATAAATCTGCTACGATAGCACCAGCAGGAGCAGTAAAGGTAATAGGACCGCTAGCACCTGATATAACTTCGGTTTGGCCTTCTGCTACAAAAGCAGCAATTTCTAAATCACCAACAGAAACGGGAATACCATTAATATCAGCAGGAATGTTATAAGTATACTGACGAGTAACAGTAGTACCAGAAGTAGTGGTAGTAATTACCTCACCCCATTGACCCGTTAACAAATCACGTAACATGTGTTGGTGATTATATTGTCCGTCAGGAAGCACTTGAGCTGGGTTAGAAGCCATTCCCGTTTGTGGACCTGCAATATTATTTTGCAATAAAGCAACATTCAAGTTTACGCCAGTTGCAGGGGCAGTGCTACCCGTGAAGTGCATTTCTACATCAACGGTCAATACATTCGTGTTAAGATCAATATCACCTTCTAATGCTACATTAACATAAGAAGACTCTGCTAGTATTGTACCCGCGGCAGCAGTCCAATCACCACGACCCATCGCTGAACCAGTACCAGATTGACTGTAAGCTGAGAAAAAACGACGATTAACCGTACCTGCTGGATAACCAGTAACACCTGATTGGTTGTTAATAGCAGTACCAAAGGTTGTTCTATAATCTGGATCTCCACCACCTGGAGCAGCAAATGATCCCGCGTGGATGTTAATTAAAACAACATCGCCAGGATTTGCAGCGGCTAAATTGGATGCTCTCAGGTGCCCATCAGGACAGAAAGTACAATAAATACCAGTAAATTCTTCTAGGACTACGTTCTTGTTTTCTGCAGTGGTGCTCACTGGAAGCTGAGCAAACAAGCTGCTACTTGCTAAGAAACCTAATCCCAAGGTTAGTAAACTTTTCTTCATAATTTTAATTCTAATTGTTCTTAGGAGTAAAAGTAGCTAAAAAGCGTAATAATCAAAATTTTTTAACTGTTAATTAAGGGATTATGAATATTAGGCTTCAAAAGCTAAATCTACTACAATGGTAATAGTTTGGAAAGCCTCGCTTCATGAAGCTTTCATTCATGGGACATTTCTTTGCAGCTCTAAGCAAAACTCTTTATTCGACTAAGCTCCTTGAAAGAAATTAAAAGAGTCTTATTCATCAACTACAAGATAAAATAGTTCAGGTACAACTTTATATTAACTGCCAAGTTCGAGAACAGCCTAAAGCGGGGGTCTTTGTTCTTTAAAAGCTAATAATGAGTGACAAGTGCTGAGAAAATACTTAATTTGCTTCTTAAAATAATATTTTCCCTATGAATACAAGCTTTTTCAAAACCCTAGCTTTACTCTTAATGTTCTCTTCTGTTGCTCTTGCTCAGGATAAAATTCCCAACATTCAACTCAAAGATTTGAGCGGTAATATGATTGATGCCAACCAATTAGAAAATGAGGGCAAGCCAATGATTATCAGTTTTTGGGCCACTTGGTGTAAACCATGTGTTAGGGAACTAAATGCTGTAAATGATCAATACATCGACTGGCAAGACGAAACAGGAGTAAAGCTTATTGCTGTTTCTGTAGATGACTCTCGCAACTCTTCTCGCGTAAAACCCTTTGTTACTAGTCAGGGATGGGAGTACGAGGTGTACTTAGACGAGAATCAAGAATTAAAAAGAGCCCTAAACGTAAATAACATTCCGCATACTTTTTTAGTGGATGGCAATGGCGAAATTGTTTGGCAACACAACGGTTATATGACCGGGGATGAGGATCACCTTTATGAATTAGTACAAAAACTAACGCGCGGCGAAGCCATTAGCGAGTAATTGCTCAGCTTTTTTAGTTCAGATTTATGAAAAAAATATTACTCCTCACCTTAACCCTTTTGAGTGTATCCGCAGTAGCCCAAGAAAGTGAGAAGGACTACGGTCAAATTCATGGTAATTTTCAAACCAACACTCAATACTATTTACGCGACACAATAATTGACCCTCAAGGTCAAGCTTTTCCAGATGAGCGTTTACTTGCCGCTGGCTTCCTTAATCTTACCTATACCAAGGGTAACTTTATGGCGGGACTCCGTTATGAAAATTATCAGAACAACCTTATCGGCTTGCCCGAAGGTTTCAAGGGGGAAGGAATCCCGTACCGTTTTATTCGTTATAAGAAGGAAGGCTTAGATGTTACCGTGGGTAATTATTACGAGCAGTTTGGGAGTGGCCTTATTTTTAGAACCTATGAAGAACGTGGCTTAGGCCTAGATAATGCCTTAGATGGGATTCGCTTGATTTACGAAATAAGCCCTGGCCTTAAAGCTAAGGCCCTGGTTGGCCGACAAAGAATTTATTTTGAAACTGGCGATGGCATTGTTCGTGGCGGAGACTTGGAGTTTAACCTCAATGAGTTTCGCGGTAACTATAGCACCACCAATTTAATTATAGGCGCAGGCGGGGTTAGTAGATTTCAGCAAGCACAAAGCCCAATTTTTAATTTACCAGAGAACGTGGCCGCTGGATCTTTTCGCGCTAATCTCATTACAGGTAATTTTAACTTATTTGCAGAATATGCTTATAAATCTCAAGACCCCAATAGTAGCAACGATAATATTTACAAGCCAGGGCATGCTATTTATGCCAATGGATCATACAGTAGGGGTAACCTTGGAATCATCTTAGGTTATAAATACTATGATAATTTTCTTTTTCGATCACAAAGAGTGGGCAACTTTACGGAACTCTTAATTAATTACCTTCCGCCTCTTGCGGAACTACATACCTATGCTTTACCCGCTTTATATAGTTACAACGTACAAGCCAATGGTGAAACCGGCTTTCAAGCGGAAGTAGCCTATAAGTTTGATAGAGGGACAAGAATTGGTGGAAAATACGGAACACTAGTCAATTTTAATTTCAGTAATAGTTATGCACTGGATAAAAACTTTATTGAACGCACAAGGTCTATTGGAGACACGGTGATTTCAGGTACGGATGGATATCAAGATTGGGCGGGAATCGGAGACATTCAGTACTCGCAAGACTTTAACGTTGAAGTGAAAACTAAACTGAATAAGAAATTAAAAGGAACTTTTAGTTACTATAATTTCATATACAACCGCAGTGCTTTATTAGATGGAGTAATCGACTATGACGTTACAGATCCCAACAAATTAGATATTGTGTACGTTAATGCTATGGTGGCGGAAATTTTATGGAAGATAAAGCCTCGCCATTCGCTACGTACCGAAGCGCAGTTAATGCTAACTGATCAAGATCGTGGCAGCTGGGCGCTTTTATTATTTGAATACAGTATTGCTCCAAAATGGTTTTTTGCCTTGCAAAATGCCTACAACTATGGCAACCCGGATGAAGACTTACAAGTTCACTATCCGCTGGTATCTATGGGATATACCCGTGGAACTACTAAATTTCAAGTAAATTACGGTCGTCAGCAAGAAGGAGTATTTTGTGTAGGAGGTATTTGTCGCGTTGTGCCAGCATCGAACGGATTCTCTATGATGATAACCGCAAACTTTTAATTATGAAGAAATTTATTATTTGCCTATTTAGCTTAAGCCTGCTTATTAGCAGTTGCGATAAGATTGAAAAAGGGAACTACCTTATTGATCGCGGTACAAACCCTATTGACACTACCAGCCAAGACACAGTTTTAAGGCACGTGGTTCTTTTAGAGGAATTTACCGGTGTAAAGTGTAATAACTGCCCGGATGCCAATTTAAGAGCGAAAGAGCTGCAAAGTATTTACGGCGAAGAAAACCTAATCCTCTTAGGAATACATGCCGGTAACTTAGCCACCACAGGTGAAAAACACCCAAAAGCTTTTAACACACCGGAAGGTGCTGAACTTTTTAGTTTCTTCACTCTATTTGGTGTACCAGTGGGCTTTGTAAACCGTGTGGACTATCCAAATAATGGCATTATTAAAAATGAAAACTCATGGGGCACTACTATTGCCAGTGAAATTACCAGAGAGCCAGTTGCTAGAATCACCTTAACAGAAGATAATTACAATGCGACTAATGCTACACTAAATGTTAGTGGTACTGTTAGCACGCAGCCCAACTTCTCAAGTACAGACATAAAAATTTGCCTGTATCTTGCCGAAAACGATATCATTTCGCCACAAACCATGCCCGATAAAACGGTAGACCCAAATTATGAGCATGATCATGTATTTCGCGGGTCTTTTACCGGCACCTATGGCAAGCCTATTGACCTAAGTAGCGGCAGCAATACCTTTAGCGAAAGTGTGGTACTTCCCGCGGATGCGGTAAAAGAAAATTGCGAAGTAATTGCTTTTATCTACGATGGAGACACTTACGAAATACTACAGGCAACCGCATTAGAAATTTAGACTAGAAACATCAGCATTAAGAGCCGCTTTCAACCTTGATTTGGAAGCGGCTATTTTATTTTCTCCCATTCGGTATTAAAGAGTTGCACCTATTTCAGGAACTCTAAATTGCGTTTTAAGCCAGAGTACTTTGTTCGCTTTAAAGCAGACTTTTTGAACAGCTTTCTAAACACTTCTTCTGTCATTTCATACCAATCCCTTAGTTCCATGTCTAAAAGTTCAGGATGAGGCTTTAAACGAGCTTCATCCTGCGCTTTGGAAAACCTATTCCAAGGACACACATCCTGGCAAATATCACAACCGAAGGCCCAATTTTCCATTTTGCCACTAAACTGAGTCGGAATTTCATCCTTCAGCTCGATGGTGAGATAACTAATACACTTAGATGCGTCTAAAAGATTCGCATCTACTAAAGCATCCGTAGGACAAGCATCGATGCAGCGTGTACAGGTTCCGCAATGATCAAATTTAAAAGGCTGATCCGACTCTAATTCTAAATCGAGAATCAGCTCTGCGATAAAAAAGAAAGATCCTGCATTTTTATTGAGTAAAAGTGTGTTCTTACCAATCCAGCCCAATCCAGACTCCTGAGCCCACTTCCTATCCATTACCGGCGCCGAGTCAACGAAAACACGACCCTCTACTTCCCCGATGTTTTCACGAATAAAGGCTAATAAGGCCTTTAACTTATCCTTAATTACAAAATGATAATCTTCTCCGTAAGCGTACTTGGCGATCTTTGGTGCCTCGGCAGAACTCTGATTTTTTTCGGGATAATAATTAAATAAAAGGCTAATTACGCTTTTTGCTCCAGGAACGAGCTTTCTAGGGTCTAATCTTTTATCAAAATTATTAGCCAAATAAGCCATCTTCCCATGATAGTTTCGACTTAACCATTCTTCTAAGCGCGGTGCCTCTTCTTCTAAATAGCGAGCCTTGGCAAAGCCACAAGCTATAAAGCCTAAGCTCTCCGCTTCCGCAGAAATGGCTTCTTTATATTCCGACTTAGCTATCAAAAAGGCCGTTTTGCATTCTTGGGTCTCGTTTATTTAAATGAGTATAAGCTAGGTCTGTCACCACCCTTCCTCTTTGTGTACGAGCCATAAAGCCCTGTTGTATAAGGTAAGGTTCGTAAACCTCTTCAATGGTACCGGCCTGCTCTCCAACCGCCGTGGCGATAGTATTCAAGCCCACTGGACCACCTTTAAATTTATCTATAATGGCAATCAAAATCTTATGATCCATCTCATCTAAACCATAGGTATCCACATGTAGCGCCCCTAGGCCGTAATTAGCAATTTTAAGAGTAATAACCCCTTCGCCTTTAATTTGAGCAAAATCTCTCATTCTACGCAAGAGTGCATTGGCTACACGGGGTGTACCCCTACTTCTCCTTGCTATCTCAACCGCTGCGTCCGCTTCAATTGGTACATCTAAAATATGAGCAGATCGCTCTACAATATTGGCCAATAATTCTACCGAATAATACTGTAGCCTACTATTGATGCCAAAACGAGCTCTTAATGGAGAAGTTAATAAGCCGGAGCGAGTTGTAGCTCCTATTAGCGTAAAACGATTCAAATTTATTTGTACACTTCTTGCCGCCGGACCACTATCTATCATAATATCAATACGATAATCCTCCATTGCCGAATAAAGATATTCCTCCACAACTGGACTTAATCGGTGTATTTCATCGATAAATAGCACATCCCCTTCTTCCAAATTAGTTAACAATCCCGCCAACTCACCAGGTTTGTCAATTACCGGCCCTGAAGTTACCTTTAAGCCCGAATTTAATTCGTTAGCTATAATATTAGCCAGCGTGGTTTTACCTAATCCGGGGGGACCATGCAGCAAAACATGATCCAGAGCCTCCTGCCTTTGATTAGCAGCAGCTACGAAAATTCGTAAGTTTTCTAAAATAGTATCCTGCCCCGCAAAATCATCAAAAGAGAGAGGACGGAGCTTTTGATCCAAATCCTGCTCATTTGAGTAGGACTCCTCCTCTTCATCGAAATATTCCGCCATACTAAGAATTTGAACAAAGATAATAAGCTCCTATCTACTTTACGAAGTCAATTCTTGAAAGAAATATGGAGGCATAAAAAAACCCCCTAGAAATTCTAGAGGGTTTTAATCTGTACTATTTTTAATGCCCTTGGGCTATTTCATCTTCTGTCATCGGAACCGTTTGAGGTACGAAATCCTCTGCTGCTCCTGGCTTACTGTAATCGTAAGGCCAGCGGTGAACTTCAGGAATTTCTCCTGGCCAGTTACCATGGATATGCTCTACTGGAGTGGTCCATTCTAATGAATTCGCTCTCCAAGGATTCTGCGTAGACTTCTTACCACGCACTGCACTATAGAAGAAATTAAACAAAAAGGTCAATTGAGCGATTCCACCAATTATTGCAAAATAGCTAACTAAAACATTGATATCTGCTAAATCATCAAACATTGGAAAAGCCGTATTCGTGTAGTAACGACGGGGCAAACCAGCCATTCCTAGAAAGTGCATTGGGAAAAACACACCGTATGCCGCAATGAATGTCACCCAAAAGTGAACATAACCCAAGGTTTTATTCATTCTACGACCATACATTTTAGGGAACCAGTGATACACTCCTGCAAATAATCCAAATATCGCAGAAAGACCCATCACAATATGGAAGTGCGCTACTACGAAATAAGTATCGTGCACATTAATATCTAGAGCACTATCTCCTAATATAAGACCTGTTAATCCACCAGTTATAAATGTAGATACAAGACCAATTGAAAACAACATGGCTGGTGTCATTTGCAAATTACCTTTCCACAATGTTGTAATGTAGTTAAAGGCCTTTACGGCAGATGGGATCGCAATTAATAAGGTGGTAAATGTAAATACCGATCCCAAGAAAGGATTCATACCCGTTACGAACATGTGGTGACCCCAAACGATAAACGAAAGGAAAGCGATCGCTAGAATAGAGCCTACCATAGCCCGATATCCAAAAATCGGTTTTCTAGCATTGGTTGAGATAACCTCGGAACTAATTCCTAAGGCTGGCAAAAGAATAATATATACTTCAGGGTGTCCTAAAAACCAAAATAAGTGTTGGAACAATATAGGGCTACCTCCCTGATTGCTTAATACTTCACCTGCTACCATTATATCGGATAAGTAAAAACTTGTACCAAAGCTTCTATCAAAGATTAACAATAATGCTGCTGAAAATAGAACTGGGAAGGATAATACACCAAGAATAGCCGTTACAAAGAAAGCCCAAATGGTTAGAGGCAAACGAGTCATACTCATCCCTTTCGTTCTCAAGTTCAAAACAGTAACGATGTAGTTTAATGCACCAAGTAAAGAACTCACGATAAATAAGGACATACTAACCAACCACAAGGTCATACCCATTCCAGATCCAGGAACCGCCTGAGGAAGTGCACTTAAGGGTGGGTAAATGGTCCATCCTGCCGCAGCAGGGCCACTTTCAACAAAGAGAGAGGCTACCATAATAACACTGGAAACAAGGAAGAACCAATAAGATAACATATTAATAAAGCCGGAAGCCATATCACGTGCACCAATCTGTAGCGGAATAAGTAGATTCGAAAATGTACCACTTAAGCCAGCAGTAAGAACGAAGAAAACCATTATCGTTCCATGAATCGTTACTAAGGCTAAATAAATATTAGGATCCATAATGCCGTCGGTTCCCCATTTACCTAATAACATTTCTAATATAGGCCATTCTTTATCAGGCCATGCCAATTGTAGGCGAAACAATAAGGACATAGCCACCCCAATAATTCCCATAATCATACCTGTGATTAGGAATTGCTTGGCGATCATTTTATGATCGGTTGTGAATACGTATTTATTGATGAAAGTTTCTTTGTGATGTGCGTGTGCTTCCATTATTTCTTTCGATTTCTATCCTTTAACTAATCAAATAATTATAACATTTCAGCAAAAGTCTGCTGTTCCTTCAACCATTTGTCGAAATCTGCTTCAGATTCAACAACCACTTTCATTTGCATATTGTAGTGAGCCGATCCACAAATTTTATTACACAACAATACGTAATCAAATTCCCATGGATCTTCTCCTTTTGCACTACGAATAGAGTTTACCCGAGCTACTTTCTCTATAATATCACTTTCTGAACGCATTTCAGCAGTCGTCATTGACGGAGTAAACTGAAATTGTGTCTCTGTACCTGGCACACAGTTCATCTGAACTCTGAAGTGTGGCAAATAAGCTGAATGAATTACATCTTGAGATCTAAACTTGAAAAGTACAGGACGCCCTTTTGGCAATCTTAATTCACTGGTAATGATATCATCTTTAGAGAATTTATCAACTGAATCTACGCCTAACACATTCACGCCCTCGATTAGTCTAACGTTTGCATAGCCTAAAGTATTATCATCGCCAGCATAACGAGCCGTCCACCCAAATTGTTTAGCGTATAGCTCAACAACAATAGGTTCCTGAGTTTTTTCTGGAAACATAATATCCGTCCAAGTGGACAATCCATAAAGGATCAAACCAGCTAAAACTACTGCGGGTATACCTGTCCAAAAAAGCTCAAGTTTATTATTATGTTCCATATAAGACGCCTTACGGGTCTTTCTACCACGGAACATATAGGCAAAGCCGAATAATAAAGGCTGTGTTACCAAAAAGGCTAGAATGATAACCCCCATTGATATATCCCAAAGGCTATCTATTTGGCCACCATGTTCTGAAGCAGAAACTGGTAATGTTAGCTCCATATATTCACTTACCATCCATGCGAAAGCACCGAAGAAGAAAATGAGAAACAATAGCATCAACCAACCTTGCGTGTTGTTATCCTTATCGTCTACTTTAATGTCATTATCAGTGCCCTTAATCTTAGAAGAAATCTCGAAGATCCTGATCGCCTGAGTAAAGGCGATAACAGCAAGAAGCGCTACTACAATAATTAATAATGTCTCCATTTACAGCTAGCTATTTAAAATTAAATATGGAAGTTTTTACTCTCCACAAACATCGGGTGGTTTTTAATCATCAGGGGAGCTTTCTTAATAGTGTTAAATACCACTAGTATAAACAAGCCCACAAAGCCCAATAATGTTCCAATATTTATTAAAGTTACAGATCCTTCTGCCCCTACCGAACCAGGCATAATCATGATGAAAATATCCAACCAGTGACCAAATAAGATGATGATACCCGCGGTAAAAACAAAACCACGATTTCTTTTCGCATCTCTACTCATCAAAATTGTAATTGGAAAGATGAAGTTTAGCACTACCATCGTAAAGAAAAGGACCTTATACTGATCAAAACGCATCATGTAATAGGTTACCTCTTCTGGAATGTTTGAGTACCAGATCAACATAAACTGCGAGAACCATAAATAAGTCCAGAAAATTGAAAAAGCGAACATAAACTTTGCAACATCATGTATGTGGTTCTGATTCACTTCAGGTAAATAACCTTTACCCTTTAAGTATAGGACAACCATCATTAATGCTGTTAATGCGGATACGAAAATGGTTGCAAATACATACCAACCAAATAATGTACTAAACCAGTGGGTATCAATACTCATTACCCAATCCCATGCACTCATGGAAGAAGTTACCGCGAAAAACACTAGGAAACCAGCCGCCCAGTTACGCATTTTCGCCCAATTTTGGTGGTAATCAACGCCAGACTGCTCCATCTTCAAGCTCATCTTACGCAATAAAAATGCTGCTCCTATCCAACCAGCTAGATAAATAATTGACCTAAGAGTAAAGAAAGGACCGTTTAAATACCCCTCTTTACCTGCTATAATAGCATCGTAATTCGCACTATCTGGATTCATAATTCCCTCTGCCATCCAGTGGTATACATGATTACCTCCAATATGGAACCAACCGGTTAGGATTACAATTAAAATTACCAATCCTGGTACCCACATAAAACTGGCCATTGCCTCTAAAACTCGCAATAAAACCGCGGTCCACCCCACCTGAGCTGCATATTGAACAGCCATGAAAAATAGTGCTCCAAGGCCCACTGCCAAAGCAAAGAAACTATTTACCAATAGGTTTGCCCATGGTTTATTCTCTTCTTGATGGTGCGCATGTTCTGCGTCATGCTCCGCATCTGGCGATGTGTAAAAATGATTATTCGACGGAATCGCTCTTGAAGCAGTTTTGTGATAAGTAAAATCATCAGTATCTGGCATCGCATCATGGCCTGCACCATGGTTTGCTGGACTGTGATGTGCCTCAGTTATTGCGTGTTCTCCTTCCCCGTGACTCGCTTCGTCATGGTGGTCACCTCCTCCTCCGAGAAAGCTAAACCCTACGGAAATAGCACCGATAAGAATCAGTACGTAAGAAATTGTTTTTAAGCGGCTTGAAAATTCAAACATCTTATATTAGTTAAAAGATTGTTTTAATGCTTTATCTAGTCAGTTTACCCTTCGCTACCTTCGGCAGTTTCTTCTTCCTTCGGTGTCATGTCGTCCTTCAACTTCATAACGTAAAGAGCTAACTTCCATCTTTCTTCCGGTGTAACCTGAGAAGCGTGAGAACCCATCACTCCTTTTCCATAGGTAACAACGTGGAAGATTGAACCAAAATTTATATCACGATCACCATAGGAAGGTACGCCAAGAAACTTCTCATTCTTTACAAGAATTCCCTGACCCATACCTTTATCACCATGACAGTGTGTACAGAATATATTGTAGAGCTCTTTGGCCTCGGCCATCGTTTTCTCATTTGCCATAATACCATCAGGCATTACTAATTCTGCCTTCGCTGCTTCGTATCCTGTAGCATCTGGATTAAATTCCTGATAGCTCATAAAGCCTCTCGCTACGGTTCCTTCTACAGGCTTCAATGAGGATATACTATCTCCAAATCTATCATAGCCTTGATAGGCTTCAATTGCTGGGCCGTCATACATATCAGGCATGTATTGATAACCTCGATGATTTTCTTCTTGCTTGCATGAACTGATTACCAGTCCCACGCTAAGCAATAAAGCCATATTTTTCAATAATCCTCTCTTAAGCATGTTGCGCGTTATTTACACTTACTTCAATAGCACCAGTTTGCTTTAATAAGCTCATTAATTCTTCAGTATCGCCAGCAGCCACAACTTCCATAAGAAACTTATCGTCAGTAGTTCTAGGGTCTGGATTTTGTGCCTTACAACCTGGGTAGATTTTGTTTCTAAAGAAGAAGGTCCATACCATCAGGTGAGCAGCGAAAAATACTGTTAATTCAAACATAATTGGAACAAAAGCCGGCATGTTCTCACCCCAGCTAAAACTAGGTTTACCTCCAATATTCATTGGCCAATCTATAATCATCATGCCATAAGTCATGCTGATTGCCGTAGTTAGACCTAAAACACCGTATAAAAACGCTGCAATCGCGATGCGAGTTTCTTTAAGTCCCATTGCCTTATCCAATCCGTGTACTGGGAATGGAGAATATACCTCCTGTATTTCAATGCCCTTCTCACGCACTTGCTTTACGCCCGCCAACAGAATGTCGTCATCGTCGTACAAGGCATTTACAATAATGTTATTAGTGGTCGCCATGATCTTCTTTCTCTTGAAGTTTCTTATAATTATCTCCCGATGATTTCAAAATTGTTTTTAATTCCGCCTGAGCAATTACAGGGAATGTACGTGCATAAAGAAGGAACAAAACAAAGAAGAAACCTATTGTACCGATGAAGATGCCGATATCTACGAAAGTAGGCGAGAACATACTCCAACTAGAAGGTAAATAATCGCGATGTAGTGAGGTTACGATAATAACGAAACGCTCGAACCACATACCGATGTTTACAATAATTGATATAAAGAAGGTAAACATAATGCTAGTTCTCAATTTCTTAAACCACATAAACTGCGGCGAGAACACATTACAAGTCATCATACTCCAATAAGCCCACCAGTAAGGTCCTGTTGCTCTATTTAAGAAAGCGTACTGTTCATACTCTACGCCAGAATACCATGCGATGAAGAGCTCAGTTATATAGGCAATACCAACGATTGAACCGGTAAGCATAATCACAATATTCATCATCTCAATATGCTCGAGGGTAATATACTGCTCCATTGAAAACACTTTGCGCACGATGATCAATAAAGTCTGCACCATCGCAAAACCCGAGAAGATCGCTCCCGCAACAAAGTAAGGAGGGAATATGGTAGTATGCCAACCAGGAATTACCGAGGTGGCAAAGTCCATAGATACAATCGTGTGTACCGAAAGTACCAGTGGTGTAGCTAATCCAGCAAGTACCAATGAAACTTCCTCAAATCGTTGCCAATGTTTAGCCTTTCCACCCCAGCCAAAACTTAATATACGATAGATATGTTTTTGTACCGGTTTAACCGCTCTGTCACGAATCATCGCGAAATCTGGAATTAAACCTACATACCAGAACACTACCGATACCGAGAAATAAGTTGAAATGGCAAATACATCCCAAAGTAATGGTGAGTTAAAGTTAACCCATAATGAACCAAATTGATTAGGGATTGGTAATACCCAATATGCCATCCAGATACGTCCCATGTGAATTCCAGGGAAAAGGGCAGCTTGAATTACAGAGAAAATAGTCATCGCTTCCGCAGAACGGTTAATAGACATTCTCCATTTCTGACGGAATAAAAGCAGAACCGCGGAAATCAAAGTTCCTGCGTGACCGATTCCTACCCACCATACAAAGTTGGTGATATCCCAAGCCCAACCTACAGTTTTATTCAAACCCCAGGTACCTATTCCCACTCCAATGGTATATAGGATACATCCTACTCCCCATAAAAATGCTACTAAGGCAAGGCTAAACACAATCCACCAAGATCTTGGTGCGGATGACTCAACCGGACGAACAACATCTAATGTTATATCGTGATACGATTTGTCGCCCTCAATTAAAGGTTTACGTATTGGCGCTTCGTAATGCATGAATTTCCTTTAAATTTAAGCAGTTGTATTCTTTACTTTCACTTGATAAAATACCGATGGTTGCGTTCCCACTTCTCCAAGTAGATGATACATCCTCTGGTCTTTTTTCAATTTAAACACCTCACTTTGGCGATTATTTACATCACCAAAAACGATTGCGTTTGTATCGCAGGCACTCTGACAGGCGGTTTTAACATCACCATCTTTAAGCGCTTTACCTTCTTTCTTAGCTTCTAGTTTACCAAGCTGGATACGTTGGATACACATAGAGCACTTTTCCATTACCCCACGTGAACGAACAGTTACATCTGGGTTTAACACCATACGACCTAAGTCTTCATTCATGGCGTAATTGTCGCCGAAGTTCTTCGTATTGTTATGATACTCGAACCAGTTAAAACGACGTACTTTATAAGGACAGTTGTTAGCACAATAACGTGTACCAATACAACGGTTATAAGTCATATGATTTAATCCTTCCGAAGAGTGCGTCGTAGCCGCAACTGGACAAACCGTCTCACAAGGAGCATGGTTACAGTGCTGGCACATCACTGGTTGGAAGAAAACCTCAGGACTCTGACTAGGCACTTCCATGTCAGCATACATATCGGTAGCTCCTTTTCCGAAAAGACCAATACCTTCATAGCCTAACTCTTCCGCATTTTCTGTAGTAACATCCGAACTGTAATAGCGATCGATACGCAACCAGTGCATATCACGACTCTTACGAACTTCTTCTTTACCTACTACGGGAACGTTATTTTCAGAATGACAGGCAATTACACATGCACCACAACCATTACAAAGGTTAAGGTCAACCGACATATTCCACATATGTCCAGTCTCGTGATCAAAATCATCCCATAGGTTAGCATCTTCGCTTGTTAACGCTCCTTTATGTGTTTCAAAACGAGGTGGCTCATTCCAGCCATCATGATTATCCGTTTTTCCTGGGCTGTTTAAGAAAGTATCCAAAGTAACTTCCTTTACAATGTCACGCCCCATCATGGTGTGTGCCAACTGAATGCAAGCAAATTCATGCTTCGAGTCAGCAACTGCTTCTACCTTCAATTCTGCATGATGCGAAGTCCCCATAAGTGGGAAAGCATTTACACCTACTTTATCAGCAACTGTTCCTGCACCAACTCTACCAAAACCAACTGCTAAACCAGCTGTTCCAATAGTTTGTCCTGGCTGAATGAAAACAGGAACGTTCTCTAATTTCACACCATTTACAGTAATATTTGCTAGGTTTCCATTTAAGGCACCATTCGATTCATTCCAATGACGAAGACCTAGATCTGCTGCGTCTGCCGCGGAAACAGTCAAATAGTTATCCCAACTTACACGACTGATTGGATCAGGGAACTCTAATAACCAAGGGTTATTAGCAATAGTACCCACACCCATACCAGTTAATTGGTTAAAGTTTATTTCTAAACCTTTTATCGCCTTAGACTCTTTAGAAACTCTTGCTCCTACACCAGCTAAATCGATTGTTAATCCCGGCGTAATGCTTAGGTCCTCCACAATATCATCTAATACCGGAGTGCTAGAAGAATCTGTATAAACACCATCGTGTAAAACAGATGACCACTGCGTATTATTTAAGATATTATTACTCCAATTTTCTTTGATATAACTATGGTAATCTGCGCTTAAACCAGACCACTTTAATAAGTTATCTTCAAAAGAACGAGTATCGAACAAAGGTTTGATAGTTGGCTGTTGAAGGCTGTAATGCTTATCAGCAGGCATAAAATCGCCCCAAGATTCTAAGTAATTATTTTCGGCTGCGACCAAATTTGCTATTTGTGCAGTTTCATCATACTTCATCGTTACCGCTACGGTAGTCGGTACCTTTTTGAGAGCTGCAGCAATATCTCCCATTCCGGAGGCTACGTAAGCTGGATTTAAGTTGTGAGTAATTACCACTCCAACTTTACCTGCGTTCATATCGGCAACTAAAGCTTTGAAAGCTTTATCATCGCCCTGGCGTAAATAAGTTCTTGTTTTATGAGAAACCGTAGTCTCTTTATTGCCTAACAAGTCGTTTATCGCAATACAAAGAAGTTCATGATCCTTATTATTTCCACCACAAACCACTAATGCTTCTTTACCTGCTTTTAGTAATTCTTTTGCAACGGCTTTCGCCTCATTTTGCATAGAAGACTTAAGTCCTGGAATAGTGTTAGCTCCTTTAGCACTAGCTACTTCATTGTACAATGCTGCTAAAAGCATTCCTTGTTCCGATGTTTTGAGCTTATAACGCTTATCAGCGTTAGATCCCGTCAAACTCATGTTCGCCTCGAACTGGAAATGACGTGACATATCTTTACCCGGAACACGCGTTTTCGCGTAATCGGCACTTACCGACTGACCGATCCAGTCTCCCAAGAAATCTGCTCCAACACCTACAATTACTTTGGCATTTTGGAAGTGATACATTGGCAAAGCACGCTTTCCAGTAGCCTCTTGCCAAGCATCAAGTTTTTCAGAATAACTAAATGGATCCTGACTAATATGCTTAAAGTTAGAGTACTTCGAGCCAAAAGTATTGATCAGTTTTTTCTGGCTAGGACTTAGAACTGTAGAAGTTAAAACCACTACCTGCTTTGACTCAGCTTCTGCCTTTGCCAAGCCTGCCATAATCTCCTTGTCTAAACTAGACCAGTTAGACTCCTGACCATTAACTGCTGGTCTTTGGAGACGAGTAGCATCGTATAAGTTTAATACCGAACCATGCACACGAGTATTAGCGCTGGCATTAATTCTGGCTTCCTTATTATTTTCCACTTTAATGGGACGACCTTCTCTTGTTTTAATTAACAAAGAAGCAAAGTCGTGACCATCGTAATAACTTGACGCATAATAGTTTGCGATTCCAGGGATAATTTCCTCTGGAGCTACTACGTAAGGAAGTGATTCGTAAACAGGTGACTCACAAGCTGCTAAAGTTGCTGCCGCAGTTGAGAAACCCATATACTTTAAGAAATCACGTCTTGAAGTATGAGTGTCGTCTAGGTTTTCTTTATTCCCTAGAAACTCTTCATTTGAAATTTGATCAGGAAATTCTTGCTCGCTTAAAGCTTTAACCATTTCTGGGTTTTCGAGCTCGGAAATTCCTCTCCAGTATTTTTTCTTTTCAGCCATTCTACTTTGGAGATTTAGCTTTTAATAGTGACATTTTCCACATTCCAATCCACCGATCATCTCTACGGTGATCTCTGCATCTGGGCCGTACTTTTCCTTAAGCTTGGCATGCATATCCTTATAGTAGTCGTTAGATTTAACGTCTACCTTAGTTTCTCTGTGACAGTTAATACACCAGCCCATGGTTAAGGGCGAGTACTGATAAACTTCTTCCATTTCCTGAATTGGACCATGACAAGTTTGGCATTCAACATTCCCTGCTGTTACGTGCTGAGCGTGATTAAAATACGCTAAGTCCGGCAATTTGTGAATACGCACCCACTTAATGGGCTTCTGCTCATAGTCTTCTATGTAAGACCCGCTTTCGGGATCAAAACCAATAGCAGCGTATATTTTAGCAATCTCTTCCGTACCATACTTTGGACCTTCTTGAATGTACACATGGCAATTCATACATACATCGGCCGAAGGAATATTAGAGTGCTTACTCTTTCTCGCCCCTGAGTGGCAGTAATTACAATCTATTTGGTTTTGGCCAGCATGTAACTCGTGAGAGAATTTGATAGGTTGACTCGGTTGATAATCAGAATCTACATTCACAACCATTAAGCCTAAATAGAGTTGCTGGAAAAACACTACCGCTACCAAAATGGTAAGCACTGTAACTACTCGTGGATTCTTTAAAGCAGTACGAGTGAAAATATTCGCATCTGCCGTAAGGGTAGTTGTATCTTCTCCTTGAACTTGCTTTAAAGTATTTTTTACACGAGTGAGCAGCAAAACCAAGAAAATAAGAATACCGCCTAAAACGTAAAGCAGGACGGTATTATCGCTTTCCGCTTCAACCGGAGCAGCAGGATCACCTGGAGTAACCGCCACCTTCGGCTTAGAGCCCTCGATTGTGTAGGCTAAGATGTCATCAATATCCTCGTTTGACAAACCAGGAAAAGCCGGCATAACCGACCCGTTGTACTCTTCGTAAATAGCGATTGCATCGGCATCGCCGGATTCACGAAGAGATTGATTATCCTTAATCCAAGCATACAACCATTCCTTAGAGCGACGAGTTGTAACGTCACCTAATGCAGGTCCTACCACTTTCTTATCGAGCTTGTGACAAGCAGCACACTGCGAGTTGAACAAGGATTTTCCATTCGCCACATCCCCAGTAAATTCTTGAGCCTGCAAAGTACTTGCTGAAAGTATTGCAATAAATAGCATCAAGAAGGAATGCGAAAACAGCCTGAGAGTACGTTTTTTATTCATATATCAACCTAATATCCTAGACTTCTAAGTTTAGTCGGCAAATTTAAGCTATAAAGCATTTCTGGAAAGAGCCAAAGCAGACTCCTTCTAATTTAAATTGGGTCTAAATAACTTTAGAAGTCATTTATATCCGCCCGCAAATAAACTACTTTTGTGTTAAATTTTACCTAAAATCCATGCTTAAAAATACAATCCTCTCACTTTTTCTTTTGCTCTTTGGCTTTCAATTAGATGCACAAAACCTATCAAGTGATCCTCCCACCGTACGTGTTGAAATGAGTCCTTCGGTAGAAAATAGCTTACAATTAATGCAGCAAAAAGGCGAAAAATTTAAAGAATTAAGAGGTTTCCGGGTACAAATATTCAATGGTAAAAAAAGTGATTGCTTAGCGCAAAGAGGAAAATTTCTTCGGGTCTACAGCGACATGTCTGCCTATTTGCTTTACGAAGTGCCTGAGTATCGCACACAGATTGGAGATTTTAGAACCCGTTTAGAGGCAGAAGCATTTCTTCGAAAAATCATTGAGCACTTCCCTGGCAGTTTTGTGGTCGAAACCAATATCAAGTACCCGAAGTTAGATTTAATCGATAAAAACTAAATCCAACTAAATCTCAGACTTACTTACCCCAGCTAAACCATTCCCTACCTTCTATTCGGAAGTGTATACCTGCTGGCCTTGGGAATATTTTTCTGCATTCGATCTATACTTTGCTCCATATTATTGATGGAGGCATCATCGTATTGAGCGGCTAAATCCTGAATATCTTGGTGGCAGTCTGGGCTAAGTCTTTTATCTTTCAGTGCCTGATAGCGCTCTTCGTTGGCTTTTTGAATAGCGTGGTAAACGTTTTCCATCCGCTTATTCATCTGCTCTAGTTGCGCTTGATTTACCTTGCCCGTTCGAGTTGCGCGCTCCATGTTGCTGGTAAATTGACTCTCTAATTTATATTTTGTTTTGTACAATCTAGCAAAGCGTTGGGTAAGAGAATAACATAAACCTCCGCTGTAATTTGGCTCCGCTTCTGCCGAAGCCTGCTGTGGCTGGCCATCGTTTCGCTTTGGCCTCTTAACTAAATCGCCAGCATCCTGTCGCGATTGCCTTTCAAAAGCTTTTGCATCTGGCACCGCATGTTGATCATTTGCAAAAGGCTCTGAATCGAAATTCGGTTCTTCCGACTCTAGCTCATCCCAGGCATGTCCACTCTCATCAGTATCCCAAGCATCCGAATCGTCAATGGTAGTTAAATCTTCGGTTTCTGTTGCTTGCTGTAAGGCATCTAAAGTTTCCTTGATTTCTCTAATTTGTTCCGCCAAACGATTAAGACTAGGATCTATATTCATTGCTTCAGTAAGATAGGCGATAGCACTTGTGTAGTCATTCCTTGCCAAAGCCTGCTCGGCTAAATAAATATGCTCTTCCGCTTTTTTATCAATCGAATCTTGCTTATTCTTTGAAATCCCAGCCCCATCCTGCTTAGTCTTTATGGCATAAAATATATTTCTCAGGGCCTGGCCCCCAACATCTTCTAGCGTAAGTCGCCCGGGGTAATGGCGATCTTTCCACTGTTTTTTAATACTAGTGCGTTCGGCCATGGTCATAGCTTGCCAAGCTGCTTTATCTACTTGAAAGCGATATTCTACGGTGCCCTGATCGTAAATCTTTTTGGTAAGAGTTGTATAACCCTTGGTAGGAACATCTTCTAAAAGTGAAACCTCGGCGTAGATACCTTCATACAAATAGCCGAAATCTGCCGCCCCTCCCGGGTGGTTATAATCATCATAGCGCACCCTCTGGTATTTTACATAATTAACTTTAAACCAGTTCCATTTCAACTCCACTTCTGGCTCATCATTAATAAAAGAAAACTTAAGGTCTAAATCGCCACTAAAATTCACATAGAAGTCATTGACATAGCCCGAAAAAGTCACCGCTCCTACTCCCAAACTCTGTGGTTTAGCAATAAGAAAGCAAAGACTTAGAAAAAGTGTTAGGAGTTTTTTCAATTTTTAGATACTATTTTTATATCCTGAAGTTATAATTGCAATTAAACTAAGCTACCAAAAAAAGGCAGTGCTTCGGTAAAAGCGCACTATTGAATAATTTGCTTACCACTAGGCGGAACTGAAATATCAAAGCTGATGCTATGCTCAACAACTCGCCCTCCGTTAAAGTCCTCTTCTAAAACCACATAAATAACACCTTTGATACTTTCATTCTGATAATCTATCTCTCCAATCTGAACCATCAAGCCTAATACCTCAGGATCACCTCCGTAATAAGTACGGTAGTTATCTCCTCGTTTCAGTTCTATCTTATAGTCCTCGTTAGTGAGATCATATTGACTGCCAGAAGACGGACGACTTAGTAGCCTAGTGCCCACATTCAGATAGTCGGTCTGATTTTGAAAATTGAAAGTTTGAATAACAATATTCAAAAAATAATTAAAATCTGTTTCCAAAATAGGGAAGCTCGAAGTATGCACATCACGATCATAAACCTGAGGTGAAGCACTAGCTAAATTATAAGTCCAGCGTGCACTATTATCATTTAAACTTGCAGGATCTTCTGTGTAGACAGCTTTATTCGGACTATCTGGCGCTGGCAACTCGTCTACAGAGCAAGCGTGACTGCTAATAATTATAAAAGCGGCTAGATAAATGCGATATCTAATTTTCATGGTATTATATTTTAAAGGGAAAACAAATAATCTACACCAAATCTGAGTGTTGTCACTTGAAACTCTGCGGTAAAATCATTTTCAACGGCAGTGTTAGGATCTATGGCAGAATCTATGCGTGAATAGGTGTAAATACCCTTATGCTTAATGGAATACAATTCTACTGAGAATCGCCATCGCTTGGAGCGAATAGCGGCACTAATGCTGTAACCCGGATACCACGCCATATCAGTTTCAGATGGAGTCAGCTCAAATTCCTTATCTTCATCGTTGCTAAAGTTTGCTAGATAACTGTAATCAGGAGCAGTGCTTACCACAGGCAACAGCAGGCTAACCTCGCTTTCAAAGCCCCAATTATTATTATAATTATAGGCCAGGCCCGTCCCAATACCAAAGGAGAGCTGAGAGGATGTTTCGCCTACCAAAATATCCATGTCAGGGTGCATTAGGCCCGTCCCATTGTATGAATACTCTAAGTTCCAATGTAAGATGGAAGACCATGCATTAGGCGAAGTATAACTTAAATTCACCATTTGCCTTAAACTGATATAACCACCATAAGTAGCTCCCATTCCATCTTCTCCCAATAAGGGAGCCAGAAGAGGCGATGTTAAATCTGCTTGTTGACCCCAAGTTCCCATTGGAGCAGAAGCTCCTCCACCAATGGAAGTATAAAAAGAGAAAAGATCCTTATCGTCTCTGGCGATACCTTCATACTCATAAGGTGCATAATACGATGAATCGCTTGGAAGTACTTGGCCTTGCGCGTTTTTACTGAATAAAATAAAAAACAAGCCTAAAAAAGTATAGGGTACAATATTTTTAATCATAAATCTGTTGCTTAAGGAACTATAGAAATTTCAGAATGCGATCGTAAGCCTGACCTTGGCCAGGAACTTCAGCGTACTCCTTGGCAATATCTTTAGGGGTGCGACCCCAATCGTCTTTAGGGTTTAGTTCCGCATCTTTATTATATAAGTACTCCATCATGTCGTAATCTGCTTCGCGCACGGCAATGTGCATAGGGGTCCAGCCAAAAGCGCCCTCCATATTTACAAGATGGGGATCTGCCTTTAAGAGCATATCTAACAAACTTGTATTCCCTAAGTAAGTTATTTGATGAATTACGGCAAAACCCATTTCGTCCTTGGACTCATAAGATAGGTTCAATTCAGGTAAACGTCTAAAACTCCGCTCTGCATTAGCTTTCAGTATTCCTTCCAAAATTTTTCTCTCTTCCCCTCTAAAGGTCCCCTGATTACTAAGATCCACTAACATCTTATCCAAATCGTTATCAATAACTTTAGCAAGGAGTAGGTTTTTCATATTCTGAGATGATGCAGACCGATTGCTCATTTCTATACCTATGAGATCTTGACCGCTTTCAGTCCTTAGCATAATTTCTAGGCTAGAATTAGCTAACTCCTCTGATGTATAGTCTTCTCTGCCTGCAGCCATTGATTCATATACCGTCCGCAGAGCTGCTTCTGCAGATTCCACATCCGTATAGCTTCCCTTTTCAACATAATACTCTGCTAGCCCTCGAATACCAGAAGAATATTTTCTGCTAGAAGCACTGCTTGTATTGGTGACCACTTCAGTCACTTCCCTCTGGGTAGTTTGGGCTGTATTAAGACTGAAATCTAAATCTGTTAATCCCAATAGGTACAATTGCTCTGCTACTCTTGGTTGTGGACCATTTAAAGCATTCTTAAAAACATCATTTGCTATACCTGCTGGTGCTGCTTGCGCTAGCGGTTTTAAGGCTACCACCAAATTGGGCTCCGAGAGTGATTCGGCGGCGGACACCACGGTAGCAAGTAAAGGCTTTGCTTTGCGGTTTTTCACAAAATACTGCACGTAAGGTTCTGCCGCTAAAAGATCTTTGGCCTTTAGCTTCTCCGATAACCGCCACTCCATATAGCCTGGCGCGTAGGGTGCATTGCTGGGCCGCATGAAAAAATTATCGTAGGTCGATTGCTCATCACTGGCTGCATAGAGCACTTTAAGGCTTTCCACCGAACCTGCCCTACTGGCAAGATATATAGGTTTAGTTCCTCTAAAATCTACATCAGCATCCACACCCATTCGCAATAAACGTTCCGTACATTTTGTGGCATTCTTGTAAGAGGCCTGTGCTAAAACTGCGGCCAACTTTTTGTTGTCACGGCCATTATCACTCACTTCGCGATTGGTAATTAATTGCAAGAGGTTGGCATTATCTTTCTCAATAGCCCATGCGGTGGTATTCTTCCCTTCGATAGTTAAGCCTCGATGCAATCCTAAATTGATAGCTTGCTGCATGGCATCGATATTATCAGCATTGGCATTGGCAACAAAGTTTTGCCTAAAAATTTCTCTCTGTTCTTCTAGTAATGAAGCGCCACCATTTTGGCTGAACTTCCTTTCATCAATCTTTCGAGCAATAAGGAGCGACGAATATGCGGTTGATGGGTCAATTTTAGAAGTAATTTCGGCTAGAAGCATATACGGCGCAGGACTATTTTTATTCTCATGGATAGCGCCATTTGCAAACTTCACTGCCGCTTCGTATAAGCTAGGGTATTGATCATTAACCTTATGATGCAAAGCAATTTTTCGTTTTGCGGCTTCCGTGTACTTTTCGTATTTCGACTTTAAATTATTTGGAATTATGGTGGGTTGCTGCGGCTCAGAATATGGATTACTCGCCCACTGAGTTGAGCTGGTGGAAAAATTATTCTGTATATAGGTATTATGACCGTTAAAGTAATACGCTACCTTCATGTAAAAATCCTCTTCATCTGGGTTTAAAGCATAGGCTGCTTTGCCAATATATTCCGTTATCATGGAATTATTTTGGCTGATGATATCATTGGCAATTTCGCGCATCACCCGCAACTTTTCCGCTTCTAGTTGCTGCCTTTGGGCCTCCGCAGCCTTCTTAGCTTTGATGCTTTCATCTATTGTGTTTACTGCGCTACCAATAGCATCATAAAATTGAGCCTCACTAGAATTATTATTGAGATTGGAAATTCTTTCAACTGAGTTAAAACCCTGTTGCATCAATTGATTGTTTCTCTGCTCGATGTATTGTTCCATCTGGGCTTTCTGCTGCTGATACTGCTGCAAAACTCGCCCAGGATCGTTTGCGCTACTAATGGAAGCATAATTACTAAGTTCATTGGCGAAGCGTTCAGCTCGTTCTTGGCTCGCTGCTTGCATCCTATTAACTTGACGAATGGTCATTGATTTTTGTTGGTCGCCATTTTCTAAAATGAAACGTTCAACAGAATTATAATCACGTTCTTTTTGGCCATGAACCGATAGGACTACCACACAAAATAGTAAGCTCATGATTTGTCTTATCCCCTTCATATAATCAAAATTTTAATAGACATTATCTCTTGCTGGTCATGTTTAGTGAAAAGAAGCACCAAACTATTCAGCTCAAAATAGGGGAAATCATTGGCTTTTAGCCTGAAAGAGGCCACTTTTGACATGAAACGCATAAAACCTTTCATAAAAAGCACCTTTTTTAAAAGGTTGTAAAGGAGCGAAAGTGACAAATTGGGCTTCGGCCATGAGTAATTCACCCTAATAAACCAGGAAACGAAAGCAATTAAGAGAAAGCTTTTAAAGACACAATAAGGTCCAGCCTTTGCTAATCAAATTCTATTTTAAACAATACGGCATAAAAAAAGCCGACTCTTTCGAATCGGCTTTTCAATATCTACGCTAAAGGTACTAAAGTGTCTTTTTAACTTCCACTTGTTTGTAGCCTTCTATTATATCGCCCACTTTAATATCATTAAAGTTCTTAATATTAAGTCCACATTCGTAACCCTTCTTAACTTCTTTCACATCGTCTTTAAAGCGTTTCAATGAAGCTAGTTCGCCAGTGTAAACTACTACACCATCACGAATTATTCGTACATCAGTGTTTCGGGTAATGGTACCATCTAGTACATAACAACCAGCAATAGTTCCAACTTTAGAAATCTTAAAGGTTTCGCGAATTTCCACATTACATACAATTTCCTCTTTAAAGTCTGGTGAAAGCATACCTTCCATCGCATCTTTAATCTCATTAATTGCATCGTATATAATAGAATAGAGGCGAACATCCACTGACTCCTTCTCGGCCAACCTTCGTGCACTTGAAGAAGGTCTTACCTGGAAGCCCACAATAATGGCATCCGATGCCGCAGCTAAGAGGATATCACCTTCTGAAATCTGACCAACTGCTTTATGAATAATATTTACCTGAATTTCTTCAGTTGAGAGTTTCTGTAAGCTATCGGCTAATGCTTCGATAGATCCATCCACATCACCTTTAACAATTACATTTAGCTCTTGGAAATCCCCTACTGCGAGGCGACGACCAATTTCTTCCAAGGTAAGGTTTTTCTGAGAACGGGCACTCTGCTCGCGCTGTAGCTGGGTACGTTTGGCGGCGATATTTTTCGCTTCCCGCTCGTCTTCCATTACTGTGAAATTATCACCTGCTTGTGGTGCTCCATCTAAACCAAGAATGGTTACTGGGCGAGCTGGGCCTGCTTTCTCAACGCGATGTCCACGTTCATCTAACATCGCCTTAACCTTACCACTATACTGCCCTGCTAAAACGTAGTCACCGATTTTCAGGGTACCATTCTGCACGAGGATAGTGGTAACATATCCACGTCCTTTATCTAAGGCCGCTTCTATAACCGCACCACTAGCACGACGATTAGGGTTAGCTCTTAAATCTAACATTTCTGCCTCGAGCAATACCTTCTCTAATATCTCATTTACACCAAGACCAGATTTCGCTGAAAGATCTTGCGACTGCACCTTACCACCCCAGTCTTCTACTAGTAGGTTTAGCTGCGCTAATTGTTCTTTAATCTTTTCGGGGTTGGCTACATCTCGATCGACCTTGTTGATCGCAAATACGATTGGAACGCCGGCCGCTTGGGCATGACTGATAGCCTCTTTGGTTTGTGGCATCACCGCATCATCTGCCGCCACTACAATAATAGCAACATCGGTTACCTTCGCGCCACGTGCACGCATCGCCGTAAAGGCCTCGTGACCAGGAGTATCTAAGAAAGTAATATCCTGACCGCTTTCAATTTTAACCGAATAGGCACCAATATGCTGCGTAATTCCACCTGACTCACCAGCAATAACATTTGCCTTACGTATATAATCGAGTAAAGACGTTTTACCGTGATCAACGTGACCCATTACCGTAACAATCGGCGCACGAGCTTCTAAATCTTCTTCTACATCCGCTTCTTCTGCAATAGCATCAGTTACTTCCGAATCCACAAACTCTACTTGGAAGCCAAATTCCTCGGCAACAATAGTCAGAGTCTCCGCATCAAGGCGTTGGTTTAAAGTAACCATCATTCCCAGAGACATACAAGATGATATAATTTGGGTTGCCCCAACATCCATCATATTTGCCAGCTCACTAACGGTAACAAATTCCGTTACCTTAATTACTTTGTCTTCCTCTTCCTGCATTGCCTCATTCAAGGCATCTTGCTCTCTTCTTTCTTGTCTTTTCTCGCGACGAAGTTTTGCTCCTTTGTTCTTACGGCCACCACTAGTTAATTTCTCTAGGGTCTCCTTAATTTGTTTTTGAACTTCCTCCTCGGTTAACTCGCGTTTCGGTTCTGGTTTAGCCCCACGGCCACCCGGTCTGCCCTTATTCGGTCCGCGTGAACCACCTCCAGACGCTTGTCCTGGACGGTTATCACCTGCACCAGGTATTCTTTTCCGTTTGCGTTTCTTGTTTAAGTCCGATTTATTATCAGCACTAGAAGCCACCTTTTTCTTCGGCTTTTTCTCAAATCTGCTGAGATCTACCTTTTCACCGGTGAACTTAGGGCCGCTAAGTTTGGCATATTTGGTAGTAATATCGTTATTCTCCTTCACCGCTTCTTCAGCGGGAGCTTCGGCTTCTTTAGGCGTTTCGGCCTCAACTTCTTTAGGCTTTGGCTCTTCTTTCGGAGTTGCTTTTGTGAAGCGTACCACCGGCTTTTCGGCAGCTGGTTTTAGAGGAGCTTTTTTCTTCTCCGCCTTTACCTCTTCTTTCTTTTCTTCCTTGGGAGACTCTACTTGTTTCTCCGCAGCAGGCTTTTCTTTTTCGGTTGGAGCCTTTTCCTCAGGAGTTTTCTTTTCCTCCACTGGAGTAGCTTCTTCCTCTACCTTTTCAAGCTCTTCTTTAACTTCCTCAGTTTTCGCCGCTGGCTTTTCTTCCTCGACTTTTTCAACTGGAGCTGCTTCTGTTTCCGCAGGTTTCTCTTCGACTATTGGAGCTTCTTCCTTTTTAGGTTCGGGAGTCTCTTTTTTCGATTCTTCCTCCTTTTTGACAGGTTTATCCTTAGCATCCAAATCAATTTTGCCGACCATTTTGGGACCGGCTAAAACAGGCTTAGAAGCTTCCTCCGCGGCACGCTCTTCTTCGCGCTCACGCAGCATTGCTTCTTTTTCCTCTTGCTTCTTACGAACTACTTCTGCAGAAGCTTCCTTTTTAGCTTTGTCTGGCGCAAACTTTTCCAAAACCTTCTGGATGTATTCTCCAGAGACTTTGGTATTGGGGCGTAGCTTTTCATCAACACCAAGTTCCTGAAGAAATTCAGAAACGGTGCTCACACCAATATTACACTCTTTTGCCAGTTGACTAAGTCGTAGCGACTTTTCAGCCATGTAATTAATTTAAAATTATTCCTCAAACTCCGCACGCAGAACCCTGCGTACATCCTCTATGGTCTCTTGCTCTAGATCAGTTCTAGTAACTAATTCGTCCACAGATAAATCTAATACACTTTTTGCGGTATCGCAACCGATAGCACGTAAAGCTTCAATAACCCAAGCTTCTATTTCATCAGAAAATTCGGTTAACTCTACATCCTCGTTCTCATCTACATCGCGATACACGTCAATTTCATAACCGGTTAAAAGCCCAGCCAATTTAATATTAAGACCACGCTTTCCGATCGCTTTAGAAACCTCTTCCGGTTTCAAAAAGACATCTGCTCTACCGGCCTCCGTATCCAAGGTAATGGTGCTGATTTTCGCTGGACTTAAAGCCCTTTGAATCAATAGCTGATCATTACTCGTATAGTTGATTACATCAATATTCTCATTGCCTAATTCACGTACAATACCATGAATTCTGCTTCCTTTCATCCCCACGCAAGCTCCTACAGGGTCAATACGATCATCGTAAGACTCTACCGCAACTTTAGCTTTTTCACCTGGCTCACGCACTACTTTTTTAACAGTAATGAGGCCATCAAAAACTTCGGGAATTTCCTGCTCAAACAGTTTCTCTAAGAATTTCTCGCTAGTACGTGATAATATCACCACTGGCTTTGTTCCTCTTAAATCAACATCCTTTACTACCGCACGAATCGTATCACCCTTACGGAAGAAGTCACGCGGTATTTGTTGATCTTTCGGTAAAATTAATTCATTCTGGTCATCATCATAAATAATCACCGCTCTAGGTCTAACATGATGCACTTCACCAGTTAGTATCTCACCTTCAAGATCCTTATATTTCTTGTAAATTATGCTATTATCGTGCTCTTGGATTTTTTGAACTAGATTTTGGCGAAAGGCTAGAACAAAGCGACGACCTTGGTCAATTAGCTTCAATTCTTCAGCGATATCCTCTCCCACTTCAAAATCTGGTTCAATTTTCAAGGCTTCAGTAAGAGCAATCTCGGTATTGTCGTCTTCCAACTCATCGTCTTCAACAATTACACGATTTCTCCAAATCTCAACGTCACCCTTATCTGGGTTTACGATGATATCAAAGTTATCATCGCTACCGTATTTCTTTTTAAGCTGATTACGAAGAGCATCTTCCAGAATCGCCATTAGCGTAACTCTGTCGATGTTTTTCTCGTCTTTAAAGTCGGCAAAACTCTCTATAATAGCCTGATTTTCCATAGCTGCCTAATCTTATTTGAATCTCACCTGAACCTTAGCCTCTACAATGTCGACTAAAGCTACTTGAGCCTCATTTTTTACTGTTACTTTTCCTTTCCCAACTTCTTTTGGGACACGTTCTTCCCACTGCAAAGTTAAAATCTCATCCTCAAAAGCAATCAATTCACCCACAAATTCCTGATCATTAGTTGTTTTTACCTTTAAATCACGACCAATATTTTGCTCATATTGCTCTTTTACAACTAAAGGACTACCAACTCCGGGAGAACTTACACTCAGTTCAAAGTCTTCAACCTCGCGGTCCAAATTTTGCTCAATCATGCGACTAACCGCAGTAATTCCTTTTAAGGTAATACCATCTAAAGTATCTACACTTACATTAATTACATTCGATGCGCTGATAGAAAAATCAATTAAAAAAGCAGACTCTTGCTCAAGAGCTTGATCTATCAATTCTTTGACTTTCGCTTTATCCATGGTTAACGCCTAATAAAAGAGGGGACAACAGCCCCCTCAATTTGCGGCAAAGATATAATTTATTAATGGAAACTTAGAAGCCTAAGGCATTAATAATCTTGCAAGTTCCTTTAGCCCTTCTGCCGCTTTCGCGGGATAGTAGTAAATCCGCTTCCTTCCTTCGAAACTGGGCTCTTTTGGATCCAATAAAAGTATATCTGCCCGTGAGCCAACATAATTGAGCAATCCCGCAGCTGGATAAACCACTAAAGAAGAACCAACCACAATTAACAGGTCGCATTGAGACACCTCCTCAATAGCTTCTTCAAATGCCGGTACCATTTCGCCAAACCAAACAATATTTGGTCTTAACTGAAAACCTTCTGGACAAAGATCACCCACATTAAGAGCTGCACCATCAATAAAAAACTCCTTTGCATTAGGCCCTGTGCTGCGCGACATGCGCAACTGACCATGAAGATGGAGGACCTTATTTTGACCTGCTCGCTCGTGTAAATCATCCACATTTTGAGTAATAACCTGTAGATGAGGGAAACTACCTTGCAATGCCGCCAGCGCTAAATGACCATCATTGGGCTCGCACTTTAACAACTGCTTGCGCCTCTGATTATAAAATTCAAGCACTAAGTGGGGGTCTCGCTGCCAAGCTTCAATACTCGCAACATCCTCCAAGCGATGGTTTTCCCACAGCCCATTACTATCCCGAAAAGTACTAATCCCACTCTCAGCACTCATTCCAGCACCTGTAAAAACAACAATTCGAGAGTTGCCTTTAATTTCCTCTAAGAGCTTTAAATCTTCGAGCTTATTTAGCCTTTTGTTCATAATTGTATCGTCTACACGTCTTAAATTTTAAACCTTTCATCTAAATTTGGGAATTCTACTTATATTAAAAAATACATTTGTAGTGTTCAAAAAGAATTTTATAAGACCATGAGCGAAAGAGCAAAAATATTAATAGTTGACGATGAACCTTTAATCCGCGACGCTTTAGCTTTCAAACTAACCAAAGACGGTTACGACGTAGATACGGCCGAAGATGGAGAAAAAGCGATCCAAAAGATAGAGAGCGAAGAGTATCAAATAATCATTAGTGATATTATGATGCCCTTTATTAGTGGTTTTGAGTTGGTTAAGATTCTTAAAGAACGAGGCACCGACGCCCCGGTATTAATGCTAACCTCGCTTAATTCAGAAACAGCAGTTTTAAAAGCCTTTGATTTAGGTGCAGATGACTTTATGACGAAGCCTTTTAGCCCTAACGAATTATCGGTTCGTATTAAGAAACTGCTGAAAAACGCTAAAAAATAATATAGGTGCTTAATTTTTTCACCGAAACATATTACTTCTTAGTAGCCTTAGAGCCACGTTATAAAATCGTGCTCTTCTTGGTTATTGCCCTGCTTTCATTAGCCGCGGTGATGGTAGTGATTGTTCTCCGTGAAAGATCGAGAAAAAACAGCGTTGAAAATCGTGAAAGACGTATCAAACGTAACGTTGAGCCTATTATTCAGGAAATTGTTTTTAGCGAATACAATGGGGAAGAATTTAAAGATTCCATTAAAAAGATTAATCGCATTGTAGATTCTACTCTTTATCGCCGTTCCAATATGGCCATTCTTAATGAGCTTGTTTTATATTATCACCGCAACCTTGGGGGTGAAGCTTTCACTCGCTTAGAAATGCTTTACCGCGAAATTGGTCTTAAGCAAATCGCCTTAGATAACCTTAAAACTGGCGATTGGCACATCAAAGCGAAAGCCATTAATGACCTCAGCACCATGCGAATGGGAGAGTCTCTGTACGATATTTTACAATTTACCGATTACCCTAATCAAAATGTGCGCTACGAAGCACAGTATGCCGCCGTTAAATTAGGAGGTAAAAAAGCCATGGGCTTCTTAGATGACCTTGATACTCCTATGAGTGAATGGCAGCAAATAAGATTATTGGATCAAAGTTTAAAGTTCGAATATGAGTTAATTGATCGCGTAGGAAATTGGTTGCGCTCTGAAAATAACTCCGTGGTTGTTTTTGGATTGATGATTATGCGCCACTTAAATCAATACCACGAAAAAGGCGAACTCCTTAAATTATTATATCACAAAAACGAAAAAGTTCAAGAAAAGGCCATTGAAACGGCGCGTGAACTGGCCTATGCAGAGTGCCTTGAAAGCCTTTATGAAGTTTACGAACTGACCAAAAAAATCAGAATTAAAAAACAAATATTACGGGCTTTAGGAGATTTAGGTGGATCTAAAGAAGTTGGCTTCTTAAGAGAAACCATCGCCAAAGAAAAAGAATACAACCTAGTATTTGAGGCCGCGCTATCTTTAAAGCGCATGGGCCGTAGAGACGTTTTAGTAGGCTACAAAGAACAAGAGCTTTCGGAGAAAGGCGAAAGCATTGTGAAGCATATTTTGGATGATAGAATTTGATAATCAAAACTCAGTCGTTGACGTACTGATTTATATCTTTTACTTTATTACCTACGGTTATACCGTATTCGTAATGGTTTCTTATCTCGTTCTTGGTATCCTGTCGGTGATACAAGCTCGTAAATACTTACGTCGTAACTCCTACACCGATTACCTAAATATCTTACAAAGTCCAGAAGCTCCCACCGTTTCCATCTTGGCGCCAGCCTATAATGAAGAGGCATCCATCATTGAAAATATTCGCTCCTTACTTTCGGTCCGCTATCCTAACTTTGAAGTAATTGTAGTTAACGATGGTAGCCGCGACCGGAGCTTAATAAAATTGATTGAAGAGTATCAATTAGAACCGGTAGATTTTGCCGTTAACTATGCTCTTCCAACCAAAAAGGTAAAAGCCGTTTACAAATCAAAGAATCCCACTTACAATAATCTCGTTGTTGTAGATAAAGAAAATGGCGGTAAATCGGATGCCTTAAATGCCGCTATTAATGTTTCGGAAAGCGATTATACTCTTAACATTGATGTTGATTGTATTTTGGAAGAAGATTGCTTATTGAAGTTAATGAAGCCCTTTCTTGAAGAAACCGATAAAAATATGATTGCCACCGGTGGTGTAGTACGTATTGCGAACAATTGTAAAATTGAAAAGGGTCGAATCACCGAAATAAACGTTCCGAACAAGCTTCTTTCCCAATTCCAAACGCTAGAGTATTTACGCTCCTTCCTTTTAGGTCGTGTAGCCTGGGGCTCCTTAGACGGACTTTTATTAATTAGTGGTGCTTTAGGGGTTTTTCAAAAGGAATTGGTTATCGCTTGCGGCGGATACGACGACGATACCATTGGCGAAGACATGGAGCTTACCGTAAGGATGCGCCGTTATGCCCGTGAAAAAGACATTGACTATGTGGTAGGCTTCGTTCCTGATCCACTCTGCTGGACAGAAGTACCCGAAAGTTGGTCCGTTTTGCGCCGTCAAAGAAATCGCTGGACCCGCGGTGCACTTGAAACTCTACTCGCGCACAAGCGACTTTTCTTAAACCCATATTACGGTAAAATTGGGATGATTAGCTATCCCTACTGGCTTCTTTTTGAGTGGCTGGCACCGCTAATCGAAGCTTTTGGTATTTTGCTTTTGGTCTTATTTAGCCTGCTAGGGGTTATTAATATTAGCTTCCTTTACCTCTTTATTGCCCTTATTTACGGTTACACAGTTTCCTTTACTATTGCCACCCTTTATATAGAAGAAATCACCTTCTTTCAATACAAGAAAAGGCGTCAACTTTTGCGTCTCGTGCTAGCTGGACTTTTAGAACCGCTTATCTTTCACCCCTTTTTAGTGTACTGTTCGGTAACCGGAAATTGGGATTATTTCTTTGAAGGTAAAAAAGCTTGGGGTAGTATGAAAAGAGTTGGCTTTAAGAAGCCAGGCAACGACAATCGCGGTCGCAAAATTACGGGCAACAAAGCAACGCCCCCACCTAAATTACGTAATAGTCCCGCGGCGCCTTAAGTCTAGTCAAGCACTTTTGGCAAAAAACAGACATACATGGGCAAAGTCTTGCGCTTTAGAAAAGCTCCTAAAAAAGACAAATCAAAAGAGGAAGCGCCAAAAAAAACGCTAATTAAGGCAGAATGCTTGCTTCTAAGCTTGGTTTAAAAATATTTAAGCCTTCGGCAGATGCGCAGGTTTTTAATACGTCTAAAAGCTTAAAAATTTAGCATTTTACGCTTAAACTTTACATCTGCAAAGCCCACCCTTGGCATTAAAAAATTCACTCCTGAGGTAAAGTCTAAAACTTCAAAAGCCACGCATCTGGGTAAGACCCTAATAAATTGATTAATGCTCTATCGGCATCCTTAATAGAGTTATACGAACCTTGTGAAACTCGGTATACTCCCTTTTCTGGAAAGTATACTAGCTTCATGCTGCCTTGTCCCTTTTTCTGTACAAATTTCTCCGCAGGCTCTTTGGAATAGAAGCTAGCGATTATTATATGATAGGCCTTTTTCTCATCCCCAACATTGACGGTTTCGGTTGATTCTTGCTTCTTGGTCTTAGGGATATTATTCTCCTCATTGGCCGATACCACCGGTTCAGCTTCATCAGTGGCCTCGCTCTTTTCCGCATTAAAAGACAAAGGTTTTCGACCTCCCACCGCGTATCGTTCAGGCGCCGAAACTACAATTAGATCATCTTCCGGCAAAGAAAAAGAATCTTCCTTCTTCTGGTCGGGATCTTGCTCCTCCCTAATTGGAGGCTCTTTGCCGCTCTCTCCCATTTCAAGATTTCCTTTGCTCCCTCGCAAACTAGGGAGTCTTCCTCCTCTGCGAAAGCTATCCACCATTGGAATCGTATCTTCCTCAAGTGCCGGCTCCGTTTTTTGTCCTTCTTTTAAAAAGGTTTCTTCTAATCTAATGGAACGACTCTCCGTTAAGGAGTCTTCGTATTGTTTTTCGCGCTTAAGACGTACCTCTCTTAAGGAATCTCTTACTCGATCGCGCTTGGCTAAATCTTCTGCACTTAAAGGTATTAAGGTTGGCATGCGACCACCCCGTTTAAGAGCTGGTCGAATACCCGCATTGCGCATTCTATAACGCGGATCAAACTCTCCCTGACCTCTAATAGAGTCCAAACGGCGCTGATTAATAGAATCGCGCTTTCCCTGACTTTCTTGCTCAAAACGAGCTTCAGCTTCTAGCTCTGCTATTTCGCCTTGACTTAGATATACTGTATCACCGTATTCTCCAATATAGTATCCTGTTCGCGCTGCTTCTTCCCGCTCTGCTCTTAAAACCGAATCGCGATATGCCCGCTCTTTATATTGTGTTCCTAACACCTGCTCTGGATCGTAGACCCGTCCACTCGCTATCAAATCTATATCTGGCAAAGGCATATTATTACGACGATAGTAAGGAACATAACGCGGATAAGTTGGCGGTAATCTTCGCGGACCAGAAATGGAATCCTTTATGGCAATATAGTCTTCAAAAATTCCAGAAATTAAGGGCTCATAATATTCCCAGAAGAATTTTTTACGGTCTAATTCATCGCGGTTATTGTAAAAGAACTTCCTTAAGAACTGCACACCTTTAAAATAGCTCAAACCAAATGGAGTGGGACTATCTGCCCAATCGCCACAAAAGTACCAGCGCAAGTTTTCCTTATGGTCGGCTAAAATTGCAGGGAATTCATTGGGTAATAATTGGGAACCTAAAATAGAATCACCACGGGCGTTGGTATTAATTTTATAAGTCGCATAAATGTTATTGGTATCCTTCGCGAAATTCACATCAAACCAATAGGGATAGCGAATAAATTCGGGCAATTCATACTTTGCCATAAGGCTATCACCTGTATGCAGAATGGGAATCTCAAACTCAAGATCTAAGCCAGATTGCAATACTAATATCCTTTCGGTTTCGTGTACCAATACTATCCCAGGAATATCTGGATAAGCAAAAGGCTTTTTGTAATATCTCCTATGCAAACGCTTCATCCACCCAGGAATATCGGGGTTAAGCAAAGTATCTAAGGAATGGTAATACCTTCCCGTCCAACCGGTAAAGTCAGACTCTAAAACCCTTTGCATTTTGTAACGCAGATTAAGAGAGGTAGGCGAAGCGAGATTGTTAAACTCGGTAATAACCAACTTGCGATTGCGGAACATTTTTTCAAATAGCTGATAACTCTGCTGCGATAAACCTCCGTATATCAAACGGGATCGCTCGTTTATATCCCTTCCATAAACCCACTCATTGGTGTAAATGCCATAAGCATCGGTATAATAAAGGTATTCTAAATTTCGCGCCAGGCTATCTATTTCCTTCTGGTTAAAAACCGTTAAATCTTTAACCACGTATTCGGGGCGATTAATAGGAAAGAACCCGTAATAATCTTCTGTAATCTCGTATTGAGACCCATCCGGCTTTACGTATTTGTTATTGGTGGTAATCCAGTTAAAAGAACGGTGCTCTGCCCCAGAGCGATCCAATACAGTTTTATCCAAAATTAAGCCTGGTAGCTCAATTTTTGGGTAAAAAAACCAGACCAAAAAACTCCAAAAGGGAATTAAAATGATGAGAAAGAATAAGATTTTCCTACCTAGGTACTTCAATTTGCAAATCTATTTAACTAGTCTCTAGTCAACAACGAAATATTTCAACGAAAATAAGCAAAGCAAACGAACGCCGTTCAGGCTTAGTTCTTACTTATTAACAGCCTACAAATGACAAATATCGCGCAAAAGAGAAGACCCACCGATGGACTTAACGGCTTTTTAAGAAAATATAAATAGCAAAATAGCTACTTTCGCAATCGAGAGCAATAAAATCGTATTAATGCCATCAAAACAAGACCGATTTACTAAAAGAAGACTGCGTTCTGCTTACCTTTCCGTGGTAATCAGCATTGCTTTAGTTCTTTTTGTTTTGGGCATTTTTGGAGTCTTACTCATCAACACCCAAAGTATTAGTCGCTCCATTAAAGAAAACTTTGCCATTAGCATTCTTTTACAAAACGATGCTTCTACTGCCGAGGTTAATCAGTTTTTTACTTCTTTAAAATTAGCTCCGTATACCAAATCGGCGCAAATTATTTCTAAAGAGGATGCGGCGGAAGAGCTTAAAACCATACTCGACGAGGATTTTGTGGACTTTCTTGGTTACAACCCTTTACACGATGGGATTGAGTTAAAACTAAAAGCGGAATTCTTAAATAGTAAGAAACTAGCGGAATTAGAAAACAACTTCTCCCAAAAGTCTTTCATTCAAGAAATAGTGTACGATAAGATTTTAGTGGCTAAAATGAATGATAATTTAAGAGTACTTAGCTTCGCATTAATTGGTGGCGCCTTCTTATTAACCTTAATCGCCATAGCACTAATTAATTCTAGCATCCGTTTAGCCATATACTCTAAACGTTTCATTATCAAAACCATGCAATTAGTGGGAGCCACTACCACCTTTATTCGTAAGCCGTTTTTACTGCGCAGTTTAGCCCAAGGAATACTCGGGTCCACCATAGCTTTGCTTTTACTTTTTAGCCTAATAACTTGGCTTTCCTCATACATCCCCGGCTTTGCCGAATTTCAAGACAATTATTTTCTATTAATTCTCGGTCTTAGTATTCTTATTTTAGGACTGCTAATCTCATTTACTTGTACTTTCTTTGCCTTGAAGAAATATTTGAGACTTAAAACAGACCAACTTTATTTTTAATTATGCAGAAGCAAAGCTTTGTTTTTAAAAAGAAAAACTACCTCCTGATGGGTCTAGGTATCGTTTTCATGATAATTGGTTACCTTTTAATGCAAGGTGGCGGAAGTGAAGATCCGAATGTTTTTAATGATGAAATCTTCAATGCACGTCGCATTACTTGGGCACCCTTAATGCTTATCATTGGGCTGGTAATAGAAGTTTATGCTATTATGGCTTCAAATAGTTCGAATGGGTAATTGGGAATCGTTATTACTTGGAGTAATTCAAGGATTAACAGAGTTTTTACCGGTAAGTAGTAGCGGACATTTAGAATTAGCAAAAGCGCTCTTTGGGGACGAGTCTTTACCCGAGGAAAGTCTGCTTTTTACCGTCGTGGTTCATTTCGCAACCGCTTTGGCCACAATCATCGTTTTTAGAAAAGAAGTGAGCACCATCTTTACTGGCTTATTTCAGTTTAAAAATAATGCCGAATTTCGCTTTTCCTTAAACATTATCCTCTCTATGATTCCTGCAGTTTTAGTTGGACTATTTTTAGGGGAGTTTATTGAAACACTTTTCGGAGGCCAAGTGCTCTTAGTAGGATTAATGCTTTTATTAACAGGTGTATTACTGCTCTTTGCCAATTATACCGAGGCAGGCGATAAACATGTTAGCAGAGGTAAAGCCATACTGATTGGTATATCTCAGGCGATAGCTATTTTACCAGGCATTAGCCGCAGTGGTGCTACCATATCGGTTTCCCTATTATTGGGAGTCTCTCGAGAAAAAGCCGCTCGCTTTTCGTTTTTAATGGTGGTTCCTCTAATCTTAGGGAAAATGTCTAAAGAAATTCTCGATGGAGGCTTTTCTTTAGAGGGTGGGATTTCCTCTCAAGTAATTATTGGCTTTTTAGCGGCTTTTGTTACTGGCCTGTGGGCTTGTAATTGGATGTTAGATATTGTTAGAAAAGCTAATTTAAATTATTTCGCACTCTACTGTTTTATAGTAGGAATTATTGCCATCATCGCTAGCTTTATTGCCTTTTGATTTTCACTAAAGACGAAATTGAAGCTGGTCAATTGTTATTAATTGACAAGCCGCTAGAATGGACCTCCTTTGACGTGGTTAACAAAATACGCTACAGTATTAAAAAAGCCTACGGTTTTAAAAAGATTAAGGTGGGGCACGCTGGCACACTAGATCCTTTGGCTACGGGTTTACTACTTATTGCTGTGGGCCGAAAGACCAAGACCATAAACGAATTGATGGGGCTTCCCAAAACCTATACAGGTACTTTCCGGATAGGTGAAACTACCCCAAGCTATGATGCCGAAACTGCAGTAGACAAGACCTTTCCTTACCAACATATTAATGAGGAACTTCTTGAAAACACACGTCAAAAATTTTTAGGCAAGCAAGAACAAATACCTCCAATCTTTTCTGCCATTAAAAAAGATGGCAAAAAAGCCTATGAAAGTGCCAGAGAGGGCAATGCAATTGAAATGCAGCCGCGCAGTGTTGAAATAATGGACTTTCAAATAAGGCCTAAAGCTCCTCAGGAAATTGACTTTAGAGTAAGCTGCAGCAAAGGAACTTACATTCGCTCTTTAGCACACGACTTTGGCCACGCCCTTAACAGCGGAGCCTATCTGAGCGCTTTGCGCCGAACGGCTATTGGTGATTTCTCTATAAAAGATGCCTTAAGCTTAGATCAATATTTACAGACTTTAGCCCTCATGTAAAGCTTTCATTCCCTTCAATTATTTTTTCCAACTGCTGCGGAGTCGTCCGGGAGTCTATTTTACTTTCTCGCCATCTTTATTATTGAAAACTATTATTGTAAGTTTTTGGCCTTCAAGAAATTAGAAGCTGTATAGAGGCAGCGCCTTAGTAAGACCGGGTAGCTCCGAAGAATTGAGGAGATCACTCGGCCGCACTTAGGGCATCTGCGAAAAGACAGCTTTTAATTGCTTGTGAGCCACCGATAAATTGCTTCCTTCAGTTTAATAAGGAAAAGAAGCTGACAAGGGTACATTTCTGCGCTAAGCGCAAAAACTAGTCTAAATAGCGACTATTCCAGAGTTCCGAATTAAAATTCTTCAATCTGCTAAAGCCATACAGAGCGGTTAGTCCGCTAAAAGACAGGAACAAATAAAAGAAGAATATAACGCGTAAGCCCACCGTATTTTTATCGTAAGGCCCCATCATTACTGAGTCTGGCACCAAGGCAACAATAAAAGCTGCCAAAGCCGCAAGGGTAAATAATAGGGTTTTAAAACTGCGAAATGGGTAGACCATCAATTTCCGAAGCGGGTGTAAATCATTACCCCATTTATGAGCTAGGTAAAAACGATCATTCCCAAGTGGAAGCATCAAAAGAGGATCCTTGTCTTTATTTTGAAGATTAAACATTGGAGCGGGAGCAATCATTTTGAAGGCACGAAGTTCCGTATCATGATCACGCTGTAAGGCCTTTATCTTACTAATCGCTTCATAGGGAATCTCTCCTTTAAAGTATTTAGTGTCTAAAAAGCGCAAACGGTATTGCGTGCACAGACTTTTAATCTGCTGGGTGGTAAATATCCTTTCGGGATTTAAATCCCTTATTCTTAATTGGTTACTTAAATCGCTACCGCCCTTAAATATGGCGGCTAAAATTTCTTCGTCCTTTTTGTCGTCTGCCGCTAAAAGTTCTTTAAAGGCTTCTAAAACAGTATCTGGGTTTCGGGCTTCCTCTTTTTGCTTTTCACGAATTAAAGCTTTCTCTAAATCTACTCCGTTCATATTCATTTGCTTCCATTAATTCCTACGGTGAAATAAAAGTATCAAAAAACTGTGAATTTCAAAATTTCACCTTAAACCCTTTAACGCATTTTATCCCCCAAAGTTCAAACTTGCTAATTGTATATTTGCGCAAAGGCCAAAGCCATGAATATTGAAGAATTAAGGCATTTTTGCTTAGCCTTAAAAGCAACTGACGAATCATTTCCCTTGGATGATAAAACATTAGTCTTCAAGGTAATGAACAAAATGTTTATTCTCTGTGGCCTTGAAGCTCAACCCTTGCGCTTCAATTTTAAGGCCAAGCCAGAAGACGGCATTAGCTATCGGGAAGAGTATCCGGCGGTGATTCCTGGTTACCACAGTGATAAAAAGCATTGGAATACCGTTGCTT
>CBFHVV010000011.1:0-51959 GCA_965658965.1 Croceimicrobium sp. | reverse complement strand
AAACGTGGACCACGGTGTCTACATAATCCATTAAAATCCATTCCGAATTTTCTAAACCTTCTACGTGCCAAGGCTTTTCATTAAGCTCTTCGCGGACACTTTTTTCCACTGATTCGCTAATTGCTTTTACTTGGGTATTAGAGTTTCCTTCGCTTATAACGAAGAAAGAACAGATAGAGTTCTCAATATTCCTTAAATCAAGGATAGTTATTCCCTTAGCCTTGAGGTTTTCCATTCCCTCAATTATCTTAGAAACTAAGTCGGGAAATTTCGCTTTCGCCATTAAATACTTTTATTTTCGTTGCAAAATTAAACAATGTAAAATTGGCAAGCCTAGGCTCACCTCTATTAATGCTATTATGAATACGCAATTAGTTGGAATTAGTTTATTACAGCTAGCTGAAACAGATAGCACCAACAGGGCACTCAAAAACAAACTAAATCAGGAAAAAGTTCCTGAGGGATTTGTACTTAGCACAGAATACCAAACACTAGGCCGAGGACAATTTGGCAATACCTGGGAGTCGGCAAGGGGAGAAAACCTACTTTTTAGTACGGTTTTTTATCCAAATTTTCTAAAGCTTAGCGAGAGCTACCGCCTCACTATGTCACTATGTCTTGGAATTTGCGACCTTTTGGAAGCTTTGGGTTTTCAGGCGCAGATTAAATGGCCGAACGATATTCTTATAGAAGGAAGAAAAGTTTCGGGTACTCTTCTCGAAAGCTCTTTGAATTCAAAAAGCTTCGAATATATTATTGCTGGAATCGGACTTAATGTAAATCAATTATCCTTTGCCCATAAAACGGCAGTGTCCATGCGGCAAATCGGCCAAAGAAAGTACAATCGCAAAGAATTGTCTTTAAATTTATTTGACTGTTTAACCAAGCGATATCGTGAACTACAGCTTGGCGGCTCTAGCCAGCAACAGCAAATTTTTAATAAAAAGCTTTACGGGCAGCAGCAAAGCGTAGCCATTATTTGGCAGGATTTAGAACACTGGGTATTTTGCCGTGGTATAGACCCACAAGGCAACTTACTAGTAGAGTTTAAGGATGGTTCTTTTCAGCTTTTTAAGCATAAAGAGATAAGCTTCCCTTTAAAAAATTCCTAAGCCGTAATCCTCCTAGCTTTAATTTATAAGCGGCTTGTTGCTTCTGCTAAATCTTCGATAAACTTTTTTAGAGGGCGTTCCACCATCATTTTCATCATCGGATTAAACTTTCCCTCAAACTCGTAATGCACTAAGGAGCCTGCGTCATTAGCTTCTACCATGCAGGCTAAAGTGAAGTCAAGCTTAGAGCTCGCAGCTTTAAACTTCATCATGCTGGCTGTCTGCTTTTCATCCACTAAAAGGCGTACATCGGGCATGCCTTTTAAGCCAAAGACAAAAGTTTCGGCGTCTGCTTCAAATCGTTCTACCGAAGCCGGCATGAAGAGTTTCATATTTTCCAAATTATCGAAAAGGGTGAATAGCTCTTCCGGGCTTTTTTTTACTTGTACTTTATCTGATGAGAATTCCATATTATTTTTTCCAATTTGCTGGATCTTGGCGCCAGCTGATTAATGTGTCAAAGCTTGATTGATCTATTTCACCGCTATCCTGCACCTGGTTTATTAAGTTCGGATAGTCACTAAGAGTGTGCAAGCTACAGTTTGCTTGCTTAAAGTTTTCTTCAGCAACCGGAAAGGCGTAAGTGAAAAGGGCAATCATCCCCATTACTTCAGCGCCATTTTTTCTTAATACGTCCACAACTTTTAAGCTGCTTCCCCCCGTACTAATTAAGTCTTCAATAACTACTACTTTGCTGTCCGCTTTCAAGTCGCCTTCAATTTGATTTTGACGGCCGTGTTTTTTGGGCTCTGGGCGCACATAAACCATTGGTAGGCTCATTTCATCGGCTACTAAGGCTCCAATTGCAATGGCACCAGTAGCTACACCTACAATGTATTCTGCATCAGGGTAAAGCTTTTTAACGGCCTTAGCTAATTCTTGCTTAAGGAAATTACGCAAATCAGGGTGACTGAGCGTCACGCGATTATCGCAATAAATTGGAGATTTCCAGCCAGAAGCCCAAGTGAAAGGTTCATCCGGTTGTAGTTTTATTGCCTTAATTTGCAATAGCTCTGAGGCCGTTTTGCGAGCGGTTTGTGCGTCTAAAATCATGGTTCAAATGTATAAAGTTTTCATCAAGGAAAGTCTATTAATTCTTAGTGATACTTCTCAAGAAGGAGCGATTGACTTTTTAGGAACGGAACAATTGCGAAACTTAGTAAAAAGTCTGTCTAAGTCCGAAAAAACAGAGGTATGTATTTGGTCATCCGATTTGCCAAAGTTATGGCAGTCCTTTAAATCCATATTCCGCATTATTGATGCTGCGGGAGGAGCAGTGAAAAACCAAGAAGGTGATTTATTAATGATCTATCGCTATGGTCATTGGGATCTCCCGAAAGGGAAGGTAGAGCTAGGGGAAAGCAAAGAAGAGGGTGCGATTCGTGAAGTAATGGAAGAGTGCGGAGTGCTGGAGCCTGAAATTACTGGTGTTTTACCCACTACCTACCATTATTACGAATTAGATGGAGAGCCGATTTTAAAACGCAGCTTTTGGTTCGCCATGAAGCTATCTAAAGATACCCCACTTAAACCACAGTTGGAGGAGGACATCTCGCAGGTAATTTGGTGTGATGCAGCGAAGGTAGAGGACTTAAAGGAACAGTCTTATGGAAATATTCGCTTAGTCTTGGATGCTTTAAATCAAGGCGACTATTAATCTAAAAACTAGGTTCTTAAGCTTATTTAAGTCGTACCGCCAATGGTACAAACTGCGTATAATCACCATCATTACGCATTACATCTCGTACAATGCTACTGCTTATAGAGGAGAGCCCAGAGGCAGTAAGTAAAAAGACAGTCTCCAAATCTTTTTTCAATTTGCGATTGGTTTGAGCAATTGCTTTTTCAAATTCAAAATCGCTGGGATTACGCAGACCCCGCAAAATAAACCGAGCATTTTGCCTTTCGCAGTATTCAATGGTTAGACCTTGGTAAGCATCTACTTCCACCTTAGCTTGATCCTTAAAGGTCTCTTTAATCCAGGTAATCCGTTGCTCTTCAGGGAACATGTACTTCTTATTGGCATTGGTGCCTACCGCAATAATAATTTTATCGAATAAAGGAAGTGCTCGTTGCACGATATCTAGGTGCCCGAGAGTAATAGGGTCGAAAGAACCGGGGAAAACTGCTGTTTTCATAAGTGTTGATTTAAGGTATTAGCAATGCAGTCGCTAAATAATTTTTTCAGGCTAATACCTGCATAAAGCGCCTGTTGTGGTAAAAGGCTTTGCTTGCTTAAGCCAGGAACGGTATTTACTTCAATCAAAACAGGGTTCCTTCCATCTTCTAAAATGTAGTCTACTCTAGCTAAGCCATTGAGCTCAAGTAATTTATAGGCTTCTTCGCTTAAGCGCATCACCTTTTCATATACTTCTGGGCTTATGTCGGCAGGTGTCTTTTCTTCCGAAGCACCACTGTATTTCGATTCGTAGTCGAAGTATTCATTTTTTGGCTTAATGTGGGTAACGGCCAAAGCCGAAATAGTGCCGCTGTGGTCTGATACTCCGCAGGCCAGCTCCAAGCCTTTTACTTGCCCTTCTACAAGTACTTTATGGTCAATTTTTTTCGCCTGTTCTATCGCTTCCGCTAGATGGGCTTGAATTTTAACCATGCTAACTCCAATGGAAGATCCGCTACGACTGGGCTTTACGAAACAAGGTAGACCAACTTTGGTGATAATATTTTCGAGGTCAATTTCTTCAAAACCGTGCAGGAAAACGGCTTTAGGAGTACTAAAACCGTAAGAAGAAAGAAGGACATTACACTCGGCCTTATTGAAGGTTAGAGCGCTGGCAAATTGCTTAGAGCTAGTGTAGGGTAAGCGCAGCATATCGAAATATCCAGCTAATGGGCCATCTTCGCCGGGGTGCCCGTGAATCGCGTTAAAGATGCCATCAAATATTATTTTCTCGCCCTTTAAAACAAAACTAAAATCGTCGCTCACGATAGGGTAAGCATTTCCTTCATCGTCTAGGGCACGCCAATTTTTCCGTTCTAATATTACTCGAAAAAGGCGATAATCGCTGTTTTGTAAACTATCGTATACTACTTGGCCTGAGCTCATAGATACATCGAATTCGGCAGAATAGCCTCCCATAATAATTCCAATGGTTTTCATAAAAGCGGGCCTAATTAGTGATTTGAATTTTACTAAGCCTATCCCTTAAACTTGGGATGTTTTGCACACGCATGGCTAAGTGCTGAAAGAAATCGTCCGTCATTCCATATTTCTCTTGAATCTGCGCTAAGGTAGCGGGGAACTCATCTCGTTGCGTCTTTCGGTAAGACATTAGATAGTAAAAAACTTCAAAATCCTTTGCAGAATAGAGGGTTTGCAGACTGTCAACATCTTTTAAGCGATGATAATCATAAAGCATTTCATCCCAAAGCTGTTGGTCCATTGGAACCACGGCCAGAAGGCTGTCAAATTCCGCTCTTTGTTCTACGCGTGCTCTTTGTAGCTCTTGGTTAATGAGTAAAAAGTCTCTTAGCTCGCTATCGCTATAATCAGTTTCGCTTTGCGCAGATGCGCAGGTACTAAAAAGTACCATTAAAAAAATCAATACTTTTTTCATTAATCGAGGAGGGAAAATACTTTGACTAAAATTTCATTAATACGAGCTAAAGGATCAGTGCGAATGTCTTGCTCTTCTTCAGCAATTTTAAGGAAAAGGCCGTCTAAACCTTTATTGGTAGAGTATACCGATAGATCAGCTACCGTTATGCTTTGTAGGTTCATTAGCGAGCCTAGCGTGCCAAAGCCGGGAATGCCGATGGCTAGGGTGTTATTGTAGTCGGCAACAAAGCTTTCGTAAGATTGACTGATGCTAGTGCCACCGATAGTTATATTTTGGAGGGCATTTTCAATTTTCGGCTCATAAGTAGTAAACAAATTGCTATAGCTAACTCCGCGTAAGTAGGCAGTAGCCGCCGTGTCAACTCCACTAAATAGAATGTCATTCGCGTCCGCAATAGTCATGGCAGTTATCGCATCTATAAAAATGGGAGCGGCTTCGGTTGCAGCAGACTCAGCGGCTCTATTGATGCCTAAAACTAATTGATCTTCTTTAGCTTTTAAACCGGGAATAGTAATTCCTAATATGCTTGTGCCATTGTAAATAGTAGTGCCGCTTATGCTCGTAAAGCCTATATTAATTTGCTTGCTTTTAAAGACTTCTATAGCATTTTGGGTGGCCTCCGGGAGTAATAATTTAACGGTGGGGTCGGCATGATATCCGTCATTGGCACCTAGTTTAGCTGTAGAAGTATCGGTTCCCACGCTTAATGCAGATTTCAGGCCTTCTGCAATTTCACTATCACTTAAGTTTCCGCTGCCTAAAAAATCATTGAGAGTTTCTTCTTCACAGGAGGAGAAAAATAAGAGGCTAGCGAGTGCAAATAAGCTTAGAATCTTTTTCATGATATTATTTTTACAAAGCTAAAAATTGAGCGTGAGCTGCTGATATTTAATTTCTTTATCCTCATTAAAATTTGAGAGGCTTAAACCCAATAGGCGAATGGGCTCGCTAATTTCTTCTTTTAACAGGAGATGCAGCGCGTTTTGCCAAAGAGTTTCGCGATTAAGAGTCTTTTTTACTAAGCTAATACTGCGCGTGTAGCTCCGAAATTGATTGTCTTTAAACTTAAGGGTTATGGTCCTTCCGGCTTGATTGGCAAGCTCTAAGCGGCGGTACCAGATTTCAAAAATATCCGCCAAGGCTTTTTGTAACTGCTCTTCGCCGATAATATCCTTGCTGTAAGTGGTTTCGGCACCTAGCGATTTTCGAGCTCTACTCGGACGAACTATCGATTTCTGGCGAGCGCGAACGATTTCGTAAAAGTGCTCACCAGCTTTTCCAAAGTTTTGCTGTAATAATTCTTTCGACCATGATTTTAAATCTTTACCACGATGAATGCCGAGAAACTTCATCCGCTCGGCGGTCTTTTTGCCAATTCCATAAAACTTCCCAATGGGTAAATCTTCTAAAAAGGCTAAAGCTTCTTCGGGAAGGATAGTTTTTTGACCGTTGGGCTTATTGATGTCACTGGCAACTTTAGCAATAAACTTATTGATAGAGATTCCGGCGGAAGCTCTTAGTTCTGTTTCTTCCCAAATGCGTTCTCTTATTTCTTTGGCAATTTTGGTGGCAGTACTAATGCCTTTCTTGTTTTCGGTAACATCTAGATAGGCCTCATCTAGCGAAAGCGGTTCCACTAAATCCGTATACTGGTAAAAAATCGCACGTATTTGCTGAGAGACTTCTTTATACTTAGTAAAATTAGGTTTTACAAAAACGATATCGGGGCAACGCCGATAGGCTAGGGAAGAAGCCATAGCCGAGTGAATGCCAAATTTCCGCGCTTCATAGCTGGCCGCAGCAACAACCCCTCTTTCACGCGAGCCCCCAACGGCCACTGCTTTACCTCTAAGGGCAGGATCGTCCCTTTGCTCTACCGAGGCATAAAAGGCATCCATGTCAATGTGGATGATTTTGCGGATATACTCGGGATCAAGCTTCATAATGGTTCCAAATTTACGGCTTGTAAATAGATTGAAACCCATCACATTTTTGCCTAATAGACTTTATATTTGAGGCATGAAGAAATTAATTACTCTAATGCTCGGCTTTTTACTGCTGAGCTTCCTTAGCTCTGCCCAGTCTTTTAAAGCCAAATACTACGATTATAGCTATAACTTCTACGAAGTTTGCGCCGAGGCGGAAGCTTATTTTGCCGCCAATGGCACCGGTGAAGGTTCGGGCTACAAAGGCTATCAGCGCTGGAAGAATAGTAATGAAAACAAGTTTGCTCCCAGTGGCGATCGTAGTAATATTGATCCTTATTTTACCAAAAAGGCTTGGCAAGCTCTTCAGCAGAATGCCGGTAAAACGAATACCAGTCCGCCTTGGCGTGATTTAGGTCCTTATTTCGTAGATAGTATATCTGGTCATTATAGTGCTGGTTTAGGAAGAGTAGAAAGCTTTTATGTAGATCCCAGCAACAATCAAAACCTATACTTGGGTTCTCGCTCCGGCGGGTTTTGGCGTAGCACTAACGGCGGCAACACTTGGACGAGCTCTTCTACGGATTTTTTGGTTGCTTCTGGGGTAAATACCATGGCGGTAAGACCTACCAATAAGGATTCAATTTTAATTAATGTTCGCAATGCTAGCAATGGCACAAGTCATGGTGTTTATCGTTCCACCGATGGTGGGCAGACCTGGGCTTTGAGTAACTTTTCTACTACCGCTCTTACGTGGGGTGGCTTAGGAGATAATAATCAGGTTTATAAAATTGCTTATCACCCACGCGTGAAGGACCTAGTTTTTGTAGGAACTTCGCGAGGCCTGTACCGCAGTACGGACGATTTGCAAACTTTTACGCAGCTTTTAAGTTCCAGCGATGTAATAGATATTAAGTTCCACCCTACCGATGATCAGATATTGTATATCTATGACGATTACTACTGGGGTCCTAATCAGGATGTGATTCTGCGCTCCGAAGATGGAGGTTTGACTTTTAACAATAGCGCCACCTTAACGGGCAATAATAACGCTAAAGTGCAAATTGCCCTTAGTCCGGCTTGTCCAGATTGCCTTTGGGCGGCCAGCGGAAATGGGGTGTGGAAGTCTACCGATAAAGGCGCCAACTTCACCTTTATGACTAACCCAACTGGAACTTGCGATGGCTTTGCGGTACACGATGCGGATACAGCCAATATGATTTACGGAATGCTGGATATTTATGCTAGTTATGATGGAGGGAGTACCTTTCAGCAGGTAGCTTGGTGGGCGCATAATAATAGCAATCGCCCTTTTTCGGGGAGCCAATATGTACATGCCGATTTGCGAGAGATTGAATGTGTTAACGGAGATTTTTATATCGGCACAGATGGCTATATGGCTAAAACCAGCGATAAGGGAGCAAACTGGCAGCGGCTTAGTGAAGGCACAGGCATTCGAGAGTTTTACGATTTAGGAGTAGCCCAAAGTCACAATTTGCGCAATATCAGTGGCTCACAAGATAATGGTACTAGTATTCGCAAAACTAATCACTGGCTGGAGTTTTACGGTGCAGATGGCATGGACGGAGTAATTCATCCGCTAAACTCAGATTATATGATGGGCAGCGTGCAATTCGGAACCCGGCGATTAACTTTTGATGGCGGTTTAAGCCAGACTCCGGCAACGCCAAGTGGCCAAACAGGAGCTTGGGAGGCACCCCTAATTTATGCGCATTCCGAGCCCATGACCATCTATTCTATGGGAGAGAATGTTTTTCGCAGTAGTGATTTCGGACAGACTTGGGTTAATCGAGGAACTACATTGGCTAGCGGTGTTATTGATCGTGCAGCAGTAGCATACAATAATGCCGATGTAATTGCGGCGATTACCAATAATAGATTGGAAATAAGTACCGATGGTGGCCAAAGTTTTATCAATCGTTACATCGGCTTACCCAACCGAAATATATCCGATGTTACTTTTGCTCCAAACAATGATTCCATTATTCTAATCTGTTATAATAACCACCATAATGATCAGAAAAAGGTTTATATCTCTTTCGATCAGGGTTTTAACTGGAATAATATTAGCGATGCGGGAATTGGCGATATGCCCATTTTAAGTGTGGCTATCGATCATAATCCAAACCCTAATTTGTATGTGGGTGCAGAAATTGGGGTTTTCACTAAACCCATGTACGGTGGAACTTGGACACTTTATAATACTGATCTACCCAATACTAGTGTGAAAGATCTAGAGATTATGCATGGTAGTAACACCCTGAGAGCTGCTACCTGGGGACGTGGCATGTGGGAAACCGATTTGCTGGGACGTGCTACTTATCCTAAAATCAATTATAGCTTTCTAAGTCAGGACGAAAGTTTTGTGAGCCCAAAATTTGGGGTTGATCAATTTATCAATGCGCAAATAAACTACAACGGAAGTTTAAGTTCTGTTTATGCCACTTGGTCGGATAGTACTATGAGCTTAGATTCTTTAGTGGTCATGCAAAATATTGGTGACAGCACTTGGCAAAGTATTCGTCCCATTACCAATTACCCGATCGGTACCAAATTGTACTTTAAAATTTTTGCGGTAGGTTCGGCTAATGATACTTCGGAAACCATTCGTTTCTGCTATACCGTTAAACCCTTTACTTATTGTAATGCCTCGGGGAATGCTAGCCCGATAAGTGGAAATTTTATTGAGTATATCTCCTTAGGTAGTTATCAGAAAATAAGTTTTAATGAAGGTTATGGCAACTTTAGCAATGAGTTTATAGCCTTGAATGCTCAGCAGAATTATCAGTTTTTAATTGAGTTAAATAATTCTATTAATCAAGATTCTTTGCATGCCTGGATTGATTATAATAAGAATGGCGATTTTGATGATGATGAAAGAATTGTTTTTCCTCCGATAGATCCCAATAACCAAAGTATGGCTAGCTTTACTACCCGCCCATGGGTTGGCGTAGATACTTTGCGCATGCGAGTGATTAGCCAAAGGGGCTTAGGTTCTCCAAGTGCTTGTGGCGATTTTGTGGGGGAAGTGGAAGACTACTCGGTGGTATTAACAGGTTCGGGTATTGGACTTAATGAGCAATTAACTGACAACAATTTCTCGGTCTTTCCAAATCCTTTTAATCAAAGCTTAGAATTAGTGTGGGACCCAGCGCAGAGCAATCAAGCAGCAGTGAAAGTAAGTAATAGCAAAGGGCAGATTGTTTTTGAAAGATTATTAGACTCAGATGCTGGGAAATTTTCTATCAATAGCCAGAATTGGCCTAAGGGTGTTTACCTAGTTGAATTTTCAGATTCTCAGTCTACTAGCAGCCAGGTATGCTTAAAACAATAGTCCTCGTATTTTTTAGTAGCCTTGTCTTGCTTTGTTCCTGCGCTACTCCTAAAAACCTTTCTGCGCAAGCGATGCCAGCGGAATTTAATGAATGTACTTACCAATATATTATTCCCGGCGAGTCAGATGCTTTGGTAATGCAAGAGTTTAAGTTGAAGTTGTCGGCACCAGTGCCTTTATTAAGCTTAGATAGCTTGGTGCTTATAGATGGGAAGGTAGCGTTGTTGAAGCAAGAGGAATTGCTTTGGACAGGTGCCTTGCGCTGGAATTTTAAGGGCGAAGGACAATTAGAGAGGGGTGATAGTGCCACTGTTTATGGACATCTTGCAGAAAAGTTGGTATTTAAAAGAATAAAGCTAAGTGAAGTGGAGGCAGTTTATTTGCCAGCTGAAGCGCCCGCTGCTAACTAGGGTATTTAACTATTTTATCTAAAGCCAAGCCCCTACTATAGTTGGGGGAAGGAATCATTATTATGCAGGAATTTTTTCCAAATCAAAGATGGGCTAGCGAAGGTGAGCCTGAGCTGGGTGTTGGTATTGTAACCGAACTTAGTAAAAACCGAGTGGAAATTAATTTTCCGCTGGCGCAAACCAGCCGAATTTATGCCATTGCTAGTGCCCCCTTACGGAGAGTTACTTTTAAAGCCGGCGATACAGTTTACGATAAAAGTCAGGCTCCTTTTCTAATTGAAAGGGTGCAAGAAGAAGCAAACTTATTTTTATACATCGGGAAGGACGGAGTGCTTTCGGAAGCGGATTTAGGTGAAGTTTCGGTGATACATGGCGTGGATGATCGTCTTTTAATGGGCGAGGTGGAATCGCCTAAGTTTTTTGCCTTAAGGCGGAAAACCTTGGAATATGATCACCTGCGCAGAAGCTCACCTATTAGCGGCTTTGTGGGCGGCCGGATTGATTTAATTCCGCATCAACTATATATCGCCCAGAAGGTAAGCAGTCGTTATAATCCTCGTGTCTTGCTTTCGGATCAAGTTGGTTTAGGGAAAACTATCGAAGCTTGTTTAATTCTGCATCGCTTGCTTCTTAGCGGTCAAGTATCAAGGGTTTTAATATTGGTGCCGGGTTCTTTGGTGCATCAATGGTTTGTTGAGATGCTTCGCCGCTTTAATCTATGGTTTCATATTTTCGATGAAGAGCGCTGTGAAGCCTTGGATGAAAGTGCGCCGGATGGTAATCCTTTTTTAGATGATCAATTAGTTATTTGCAGTACCTCTTTTCTTTCTGGATCCTTAAAGAGAGCTAAACAAGCGGTGGCGGCCGATTGGGATATGATGGTGGTTGATGAGGCCCATCATTTAGAATGGTCTTTAGAAAAAGCTAGTCCTGAATACGCTATAGTAGAGATTTTGAGCAAGGTGGCAAAGGGCCTACTTTTATTAACTGCCACCCCAGAGCAATTGGGTCAAGAAAGTCATTTCGCTCGTTTACGTTTATTAGATCCAGAAAGGTATTCCGATTATAATAGTTTTTTAAAGGAGTCGCAAGACCAAGCGAAAACGGCTGAAATAGCGGAGCAATTAGCTTCTGGAAAAGAATTGAATACGGAGCAAAAAGCACATTTAATTGGCTTGATTGGCAATGAGCGAGTGGCTGAGCTTGGCCACTTAAGTTCTGTAGAACGGAACCAATTACTAGAAGATTTGGTAGATCAGCATGGCCCCGGTCGTGTGATTTTTAGAAATACCCGCGCCGCGATGAGCGGTTTCCCTAAGCGTAAGGCTCATTTTGTCCCTTTGGATTTGAAGGAGGATAAAGATAAATGGTTGAAGCGCCTAAGAGCAGAGTTTAGCAATGAGATAGATAGTCAGCAAAAAAATAGTAAGGAGCAGTATTGGTTTAAAGAAGATCCCCGTGTTAAGTGGCTTTTAGGCTTTTTAGAAGAAATGAGTCCCAATAAAATCTTACTCATCTGCAAAAGCAAGAGCAAGGTTTTGGACTTGGAGAAAGCCTTAGAAAAACTTAGTGGAGAAAAAATTGCCCTTTTTCATGAAGACCTTACCATTGTGCAACGCGATAGAAATGCCGCATGGTTTGCGGAAGCAGATGGCGCTAGTATTTTACTTTGCTCCGAGATAGGCAGTGAAGGGCGTAACTTTCAATTCGCACATCATTTAGTGCTATTTGATTTGCCGCTGCAGCCAGAATTACTGGAGCAGAGGATCGGTCGCTTAGATAGGATCGGACAAAGTAGCACTATAAATATTCATATCCCTTATTTGCTAAACAGTCCTCAAGAGGCTTTAGTGCGTTGGTATCATGAGGGCCTGAATGCCTTTGAAGAAAACATTGAGAGTGGTAGTCAAATTGCAGCTCTTTTTAAAGAAAAGCTTTTGGAAGTCACTTTAGGAGAATTTAAATCTGATAATTCCGCAGTCTTGGATTTATTGATTAGCGAGACTTCTAAATATCGTCAGCAGCTAAGAAAAACCTTAGCAGATGGACGCGACAAATTATTGGAAATGAATTCTTTTCGGCCCAAAGTGGCAGATCAATTAATTAAGCAGATAAAAGAAGCAGATAGGGATCCTAGTTTAGAGATCTATTTAAGCCAAGTTTTTAATCATTTTGGCATTGAGATGGAAGATCTAGCGGCTCGAAGCTATTTCTTGCGTCCAGCTAGAGCCAATAGAGAAGCCTTTCCTGCTATTCCCGATGTGGGTATTGCGATTACCTTCGATCGTAAGCAAGCATTAAGTAGGGAAGACCTGAGTTTTATAAGCTGGGATCATCCCATGGTTACGGGAGCAATAGATAAGGTTTTAAGTACAGGAACCATTGGTGCCAGTTATGGTCTCTTGAAAGGGACCAATCAAATGGCAATTTTATTAGAAGTGAACTTTGTGCTGGAGGGCACAGAGAGTAAAGGTTTAGATTTGAACCGCTTTTTACCCAGCTTGCCAATACGCATAGTTGTTAATCATACTGGGGAAGAGCAAGGCCTAGACTATCCCGTGGAATTAATAAATAAGCAATTGCGCACTGGTAAAATTGATGAGATTTTAGAAAATGACACTTTGGTAGATGTGTTAATTCCTGAAATGCTTGACACGGCCCGTGAGATTGCAGAGCAAGTGCGTCTAGAGGAAATTCAAAAAGGGATGAAGCGATTAAATCAAACCATGGACCATGAGATTGGCCGCTTGCTTGCACTCGCGAAAAGTAATATTGGTATTCGCCGCGATGAAGTGCAAAAAGCAATGAGTGATAAAAAGCAATTGGCCGAATTAATTGGCAATGCACAACTACGATTGGATTCGCTCCAATTAATTAAAGAAGGCTAATTGATTAATAGCCAAAAAAATTAAACCGAAAAGACTTAAATGAATATATATCAACAGATCGTAGCCGAAATTGAAAAGGCTTCCAACATTATAATCACCTCGCATAAATCTCCCGATGGTGATTCGGTAGGCAGCTCGCTCGGGCTTTTATACTTCATCGAAAAGCTGGGTAAAACCGCTACAGTTTGTCATCCCGATCCAGCACCTAACTTTTTATATTGGTTAGATACACAGGATTTTCTCTTAATGACCGATGAGCCAGAGCAAGTGTCCAAAGCATTTGCTTCCGCAGATTTGATCTTTTGTTTGGACTATAATGCAACCAATCGCATTGGGGCAGAAATGCAGACCTTACTGGAAGCGACTCAGGCTAAAACTGTAATGATTGATCACCATTTAAACCCAGAAGATTTCGCAAATCTGCAAGTTTCCGAAACTAGTGCTTCTTCTACCTCCGAGTTGATTGTAGAGTTAATTGAGCAGTCTGGAAATTTAAAGCTATTGAATCAAAAGATAGGCACTCCTTTATATCTGGGAATTTTAACGGATACGGGAAGTTTTCGCTTTTCTTCAACCCGCCCACGCACCCATCAAATATTGGCCAAACTAATTGAAGCTGGGGTAGAGAACCATTTAGTGCATGAACTGCTTAGCGATACCAATACGGCCAGTCGTTTGCGTTTGCAAGGTTATGCGGTGAGCGAAAAGCTAGAAGTTTTAGAAGACTATAGGGTAGCAATCATATCCTTAAGTAAAGAAGAATTAGCGCGCTTTAATTATCAAAAAGGAGATACCGATAATTTAGCGAATCAGGTTTTAACCATTAAAGGAATGCGCGCCGCGATAGTATTTACCGAGAGAGATGGCATTATGAAAATCTCTTTCCGCTCTAAAGGTGAAGATAATCCAGTGAACATCTTGGCCGCCGAAAATTTTGACGGCGGAGGACATGCTAATGCGGCCGGAGGAATGAGTGAATTGTCAGTAGAAGAGACCTTGCTTAAAATTAAGACTTTGGTGCCGAAGTATTTTTCGAAACTCGGCTAATAAAATTGCCGTGCTTTTTTAAAAGTGAGGTCTTAAACGTTCTGTTACTCGCAGTGAAAGTTTTGCAAGGTCCATTTTGCTTAGCTTAGATAAAGCTTTTATTAGATTTAGCTCTGTAACTCTAAGTCTTGCTCTATGGTTTCGATATTCTCTAAAATGGGCTTAATGCCCTTTTTAGCGCCTTTCTTATTTAGCCAAACAATAAATGAGTAGAAAAGGAAGAGTCCTAGTATACTACCTATTTTAGCGTTTATGCTTAAGGGTAAGAGCTGTTCTGCGATAGGGTTTTCCCATTGATAATCAGTAGGGTTTCCCAATCCAATAATAAATAAAGCATTGGTGAGAAAGGAAGGGCCAGCATACCAATAAGCGGCAGATTCTAAAAATTTGACCTGCTGTTTTAGAAGTCGTTTTTTTTGCTTCAATTGTGCCCTTAGTGATACGGAAAGTGTTTCATCCTTACTTTGTTTTTTGGATTGCCAAAAGCGGTAAATAACATAGGCAAACCAGAAAATAGATAAGATGCATGAGAATTGCGTAATAGGAAACGGAATGCTCGCTGCGAACAAGCTAAATATCAGAATGCCGAAAACGGATGCTGATATTTCGCGAGTATCCCGCTGCCGTATCTGCTTTTGAAGCTTTTGCATTCTCACTTGAAAAACATCAACTACCTGCTGCGTTTCAATATTTATCTGCCTTGACTTGGCGGAAGCTTGCCAGATGTTTTTTAATTCTTGTTCGATCATGTTATTGCATTTTTGGGCTGATACAATCAGATAGCTGCTTTCGGATTCTTTTCATTTTAACGGCGATGTGGTTCTCAGATAGGCCAGTGATTTCTGAAATTTGCCGGTAATTCAATTCATCTAGGTAGAGCACAATTATTGAGGTATCGCTAGGATTTAGTTCGGCGATACACTCTTTTAAAAATTGAAATCTCTCTTCGCTCAAACTATTGTTTTCCAGAGGAATAGATTTAATGTTTATCGCTTCCAAGGTGCTAGTTTTTTCGTTGACTTTTTCAAGGTTCATTTTAGAACGAAGGCAAACGTTAAGTGCAATGCGGTAAACCCAAGTGTCGATAGAAGACTTTGCCGCAAAAGAAGGCAGTGATTTCCAAATTTGAAAAATGACTTCTTGAAATAGATCTTGTGGCTCTAAAGGGGGAGTAGCATAGACCCGACAAATGCGGTAGATTTTGTCTTTGTTGTCAATTAGTATTTGCTCAAATTTAGAGAGAGAATTACTCATTGTGAATAGTATCGAAATTGCCGAGCATCCTTAGTTAAATTAGTTCGAGCTTAAGTTATATTCTCAGATTTTACAGAAGAGGAAAAGACCCAGCTTGATCGCTAGCCTGCATCAGTCCTCAGTCAATAAACATTATTTGTCCTTAGTCATTAAAAATAACCTTGTGCCGCTTTGTGATTTCGACCTGACACTAAAAAATGGCAAGAGAGGGGAAAGCTAAATTTAAATCGAAGGCCTTTCATCTAATCATTTTCTTTTGAATCAGCCTTTACTTTAGCATTTTGCCCTGAAGATTGTCTGATGAGCTCCATAAAAAAACCGATTAACAAGATAAAGCTTATTTTTTTGTAATCTTCCCCTAAAACCAAGGCGGAACTGATCATTATGGCAGCCCAAACTAAGCTATTTCGAATGAAGGTATTGCTTAAAAAATTTTTGATAATGCTCGAAATTTTCATGTCTTTTAAATTTTCAAGACCCATTATTGGCAGTCTTAATTGTTTAGTGACAAGTTTCCTAGAAATATGACAGACGGAGTCCTTTTTTTTTGAGTCAAAGACTAAAGTTAGCCACAATCTGAAAAGAAGAGGTTGGTTACCAATACGGTAACTTTTCGTAAATTTGCATCAAACCTTTCTGATTTGAGAGTAATCGCAAAAAGAACTTTACGAGATTTCTGGCACAAACATGCGGATTGTGAGCAACAATTAAAGGCCTGGTACAGAGAAACCGAAAAGTCTGAGTGGAAGACCATCAATGAACTAAAAAGTGAATATCCGAGCGCAAGTATTCTGAAGGACAATCGCATTGTTTACAACATCAAAGGCAATAATTACCGCTTAATTGTAAAGTTCAATTTTGAATATGGAATTTGCTGGATACGATTCATCGGAACTCACGCTGAATATGACAAAATTGACGCAAATAATATCTGATTATGAAAATATTACCGATTAGAAACGAAGCCGACTACCAAAAAGCACTCGACCGACTGGAGAATATTTTTGATGCTAAAAAAGGAACTGAAGAAGGTGATGAATTGGAAATCCTTTCCATCTTAATTGACCGCTTCGAAAATGAGAACTTCCCAATTGGAATGCCTGACCCAATCGAAGCAATTAAGTTCCGAATGGAACAAATGGGAATGAAACCAAAGGATTTAGCTGAAGTTGTCGGGTTCAAAAGTAGAGTAAGCGAAATTTTGAATAAAAAAAGAAAACTCAATCTCAATATGATAAGAAAATTAAACACTGCTCTTCATATTCCCACGGAAGTCCTAATTCAAGATTATTAGATAGAAAGTGGCTAAGAACAAATAAAAGCAAGGCACTTACTCATGGTTTCAAATGATATATTCTCCTGAAAAGGAAATTCTCGTATCTTATCTTCGCTTCAGCGATACCACCCAGACGTTTATTCAAGCCGTTGGCGTTCATGCTGACAAGGACCCCGAAAAAAAAACGCTTCTATTTTGTAACTTTTCCGTTACATTTGTTGTGTGAGAAAAATCGACATAACACAAGAATGTCTTGATTTCATAAACGCTCAAGACGAAAGGACCACTCTCAAGTTTTGGCAATTAATTGAGGTAATGACTGAAATAAAGGTGATTAACTCAAATTTTGTGAAAAAACTGCAGTCGACTCAGTTTTACGAGTTGAGGATTAAATCCGGAAATGAATATAGAGTAATCTTATTCGCAGTCGATCATCTTAATTTTAGTGAGTGCACCAAAGCCGTCTGTTTGACTGGATTTCAAAAGAAATCAACTAAAGATTACAACAAGGCAATTAAAGTTGCCGAAAAAAATTTAGAGGAATATTTAAACGAAAAGTGAAATGACAAATTCAGTTAATGCAAATAAGCTACTAGATCAAAAATTTGGTGCTAAAGGAACAAAGGAACGAGAGCAATTCAGTGAAAATGCATTTTCCTATTACTTTGGAGAAATCATAAAGAATAGAAGAAAGGAACTACACATGAGCCAAGAGAGTCTTGCCAAAATAGTTGGTAAGAAAAGGCCTTATATTTCGCGTATCGAAAACGGTGAAGACATTAGACTTTCAAACTTCGCTCTACTAGCAAATGCACTTGGCCTTTCCATTCAACTAACCGCGGAATAAATAAAACACGAAACGCCAACAACAAATAAAAGCAAGGCACTTACTCACGGTTTCAAATGATACATACTACTGAAAAGGAAATTCTCGTATCTTATCTTCAGTAACACCACCCAGACGTTTATTCAAACCGTTGGGGGCACATTTAAAATGAAACATCCGATTACCATATTAACCCTTCTTTTCCTGGCCTCCTGTGAGACTTCGACAACAACTTCAATTCAACAGAATTTTGAAAGGACAGACACCGTTGTCTTCACCAGATATTGGTCTGACGGAGAAAAAAATGGTGTTGGAGAATATCTCGTTGAGCGAATGCAGATTGGAGATAGCAATTTGACCTTTAGATATTGCCAAGACAATAAGACCTTCAAAACCTATGCATTCGACATATCGAACGACCAGTTCAAATTGATTTCATCTAATATCGACCATGGACTTTCAGTTGTCGACACATTCAACGTGAAACTGAACAACGAGACACTTAAGATTTTCAAATTTGAAAAGGTTAATCCACCACCAGACGGAGCTTTTGGAGTTTTAATGAATAAGAAATATGGAATGATTGGATTTAGCGCCCAAGATTGGGGTAGCAAAAACATCCTAACCCAATGGAACGACAGAAACTTCGAACAGCTTTTAAAAGCTCGAATTGTCGACTCCGACTCCAGACTTTTAAGCCGAAAAAACCCGATTCCGCCTCCGCCAATTGAAAAACTAAGAAAATTAGATACGTTGTCACCAGACACAACTGAACCTGAATTGAAGGAAAAAAATTAAAAGAAAAACGGGACCCAACAATGGCTAAAAAATTAAATATGCCCGGCGAGACAGCAACGCTTTTTAGCCGGGACGTTGTATCAACAATAGCTGCATCTAGCCTAAGCTTAGCCCTGATAGATTTATTAGTTAAAAACCTCTAAATACTTCTCTATAAAAATGGTAAGACTTTTACGCTTATACTGCATAATGTAACGCGGGTGCTCTAGAGGGATGAGCTTTTTAAAAAGCTTTTCCTCCTTATTTATGGCGCTGAGAAATTTATAGTTTTTACCATTGCCCCAAACAATGGCTCTTTCGTTGCTTCCGCAGATTTCTATTTGATTTTTAAGATGCTCAATCATAAATGGCTTAACCGCCAGAAAGAGTTCTTGGCTATCGTAATAGTTCCAGTTTACCCAATTGCCTTTTGCGTTGAGGTGCGTGAAGCCCAGAGGACAAGCGGCACCAATAAAATACTTGGCGTAGAAAGCCTCAGGCCCGCCGAAACTTTTAATAAACTCGTAAACGAAGGCGGAAGAGGTTTCAGTAGTTTGAATGGAAGTGGGAATCTTACAATGCTTAGTTAAGGCAGGACTATCCGTAAAAGGAATGCCCGTTAAACCCGCTCCTAGTCTGCCAGGGTTGATACCCATTATAAGTGTGCGCGGATTAGTATCGGCATAGTATTTCTGGTAAAACTCCTTTAAAAGGCGATCTACCTCCGGGTTTTGCTCCGCGTAGGGATTCATAACCTTAGTGTTCGAATCTAAAAGCTTTTCGTCTAGCTGTAGGTTTTGGTAAAACTGTAGAATCTTCTGGTAGAGCATTAGAGCTTAGGGCTTTTCAACATGAGCAAAATGAACTAAATCTTGTAAATCGATATAGTCTAGTAGTTTTTCATGACAAGCTTCTAAAACCAGAAGGGGAGCACAATTGGCCTTAAAAGCGTCTATCCAGCGACTAGCGCATACACACCAGCGATCGCCTGCTTTTAAGCCAGGGAAGTTATATTGCGGAATAGGCGTACTTAAATCATTGCCTTCCGCTTTACTGAATGCGAGAAACTCCTCGCTTAAAACCGCACAAACGGCATGCACGCCAAAGTCTGAATCATCGGTACGGCATTGACCGTCTCTAAAGTAGCCAGTTATTGGCTCAGTGCTGCAGCTTAATAGGCTTTCGCCGAAAACGTTTTTTTGCATTAATTTTTAATCACTTTAATACTATTTCCTGCTTCGTTAATAATCGTGTAAAAACCTGCTGCCTCTTGGCTGAGGTTTAGTTCACTCTCATTTTCAACTTCTTGGATTAGGTGACCTTTACTATTATAAACTTTTAGGTTTTGCTTTTCGCTGAGCTGAAAAATGCCAGAAGAAGGATTGGGATAAAGTTCTATCGTTTTGTTTTCTACAAACTCATCTATGCCAATGCCTTGACCCACTTGATAAATACTTAAAGAGCCACTTACTTCATTGGAAACTGCAAGAAGAGCAATGCCATTCGGACTGTCATCGGCAGGAATAAAAGTGATATGTTCGGGGCCCAAATCTCCAGTAGCTGTGTCATTAGCCGATACGCTAAAGTCACGATCTAAAATATAAGAATCAAAGGTAGGGGCTAGGGGATTGTCAATATTGTAAATCATGATGCCGCCCATGCGTTCTAAGCCAATAAATGCATAAAGAACGCCGTCTACTTCGCCAAGCGCCAGAGCTTCGGGCTCCGGGCCTTTATCATCACTACGACTCTTACGACTATTATTATCAGTACTATTTGAGTTGAAATTGGCAGCGTAGGCCTGTGCGGTAATTTGCTCAAAATCATCGCCACTATCCCAAATCAACTGGCCCTGCGTATCCCAAATACTAAAAGAACGGGCTCCAAAAGTAAAGAGTGAATCGTGTACAAAGCCGTTTCTTTTATTACCGAGGGTGGTAGTTACTTTTAAGCGACCAAGTACCGTATCTAATTGCATGGTAGAGGGACTATTAAAAGTAATAGGATTGAGGTTTACATTTCTTACACGCTCCACTTCACTGTAGGCGGAGTATTCGCGAGCATCGCCTTCATTTGCACTTACAATATATTCTGCACCATTTTTAGAAAAAGTTTTAATGGCATCGGGTTGATACATGCCAAAGACATTAAAGTGGTTACGGATATCAATGCTAGAAGAAGAATCGGAAGCATCGAATCCTGCGGAAGGTGCATTATGGTCTTTATAGCCCAAACCAATTACCGTATCAAGGCTCCAAGTGAAAATATCAATAATTGCTAATGCATTATTTTCTTGCAGTGAAACGTAGGCTTTAGTGCTGTTGGCGTTAACCGCAATGTATTCGGGTTCCACATCTTGTGAAAACGCACTAAGCCCGTTATTCCCGTAAATATTTACACTGGGGTCATAAGGAATGGTGTCATAGCGGGTAAAGTCTACCGAGTGCACATCTGCCTGAGTGAGAGCGGTAGCCGAGCCTGAGCGAAAATCGATAACACTAACAGTACCTAAAGGGTCGCTTAAATAATCGTCTGAAGGTTCACCTTCATTGGCTACTAAAATATATTGAGTGCTAGGTGCAAAGCAAATCATATCTGGCATTGCGCCAACCGCCACTTGATTGAGGTAAACACCATTGGTATCAAAAAATACCACTTTGCCGCTTGCTTGTGGAAGGTTGTTTTGCATCGCCACGGCTAAAACATTACCCTGAACTGCTAAACTATTTACCTTACCACTATATGGACTAAGGTCTATCCTACCTATGCGAGATGCTTTTCGCAGATTGCCAATTTCTAAAATGTCAATTTTATCGTCAGCGGCATTAGAGGAAAAGATGCGTTGAGAAAGTGGCTCGTAAGCATTTATTTCTGCCGCACCGGCATCAAACTTAAGCGTGTGATAAGTGTAAGTACGTTCCAAGGGAAGCCCTTGAGTGAAGCCTAAAAAAGGCACTAAAAAGAGGAGCGAAAGTAGCTTAGCGCGCATGATTATTTATTTTGTTCAAAGAACGGAATAATTGAGCATTGTTGCTAATGGCAATTAGTATGGGAAAAAAAATCGCCACTTGTTGAGGCAAGTGGCGATTTTTTTAGGCCGTCATTTCTGCGAGCGTTTCTTTTGCTGCTTGCAGCGTTTCTTCCACATTGTTTTTGGTAAGCGCTGCATTAAGGAACCAACTTTCGTAGGCACTCGGCGGTAGATAAACCCCACGTTTTAGCATTCCGTGAAAGAATGCTTTGAAGTGTGCGTTGTCTCCGCTTTTTGCAGATTCGAAATCACGAATTTTTTCTTTGCTAAAGTGCAGACTAATCATGGAGCCGATGCGATTTATTTGATAATCTAAACCACTTTCTTTTAAAATGGGCTGCAGTCCTTCTTCAATAGCTTTACAGGTTTCGGCCATTTTTTCATACACCGATGGATTGTCTCGTAAATATTTTAAGAGGGTATAACCAGCCGTCATAGCAATAGGATTACCCGATAAGGTTCCAGCCTGGTACACCGGGCCATTAGGAGCCACATATTCCATTATATCGGCTCTACCGCCATATGCGCCAACGGGTAAGCCAGCACCAATTACTTTTCCGTAGGTTACTAAATCTGCTTTTACGCCAGTTACTTCTTGGGCTCCTCCAAAACCAAGTCGGAAGCCAGTCATTACCTCATCAAAAATTAGCAGTGCTCCTTCTTTATTGCAAATCTCGCGTAAGCCCTCTAAAAACCCGGGCTCTGGCAATATACATCCCATATTGCCAGGAATGGGTTCTATAATAATAGCAGCAATTTCTCCTTTATTGGCGGTGAAAAGCTCTTTTACAGAGTCAAGGTCGTTGTATTCTGCTAAAAGGGTGTCTTTGGCGGTACCATTGGTAACGCCTGGGCTACTAGGGTGGCCTAAAGTAACCATGCCACTACCTCCTTTAATTAAGAAGCTATCGCCATGTCCGTGGTAGTTTCCTGCGAATTTCACAAACTTATCGCGTTTGGTAAAGCCGCGTGCTAAACGCACTGCACTCATGGTAGCTTCGGTACCCGAGTTTACCATTCTAATACGCTCAATATTGGGAATGGCATCTACGATAAGTTTGGCCAATTTAATTTCCATATCGGTTGGTGCCCCAAAGGAAGTAGAGCGCGATGCTGCGTCACGAACGGCTTCGATAACAGGTTCATAGGCATGCCCCATAATCATTGGACCCCAAGAAGCGATATAATCAATATAGCGATTACCATCGGCATCAAAAAGATAAGTGCCATGAGCATGGTCCATAAATACAGGGTCTCCACCCACAGATTTAAAGGCACGTACAGGAGAGTTTACTCCCCCAGGAATATATTTGCTTGCTTCTTGAAAAAGCGCTTTACTTTTCTGATTGTCCATGTTTAATTTTTTAGAAATTTAACAATGTCTTTTACGAAATAAGTTGCAATGAGATCAGCGCCAGCACGCTTAATAGCGGTAAGGCACTCTACCATCGCTTCTTCTTCATTGAGCCAGCCTTTAGCCGCGGCGGCTTTAATCATGGCATATTCGCCACTTACGTGATAGGCGCTAACAGGCACCGTGCTCATATCCTTACTCTGTCGGATGATATCTAAATAAGCCATGGCAGGCTTAATCATAATAATATCTGCTCCTTCTTCTAAATCTAGTTGCACCTCGCGTAAAGCTTCTTTGGCATTAGCGGGGTTCATTTGGTAGGTTTTCTTATTGGCGGGAATATCTTGTGCATCCACAGGCGCAGAATCTAGCGCATCTCTGAAAGGGCCATAAAAACAAGAAGCAAATTTGGCGCTGTAGGCCATAATGCCCACATTTTCGAAACCAGCAGTATCTAAGGCAATACGTATGGCACCAATTCTACCGTCCATCATATCACTAGGAGCTACCATATCTGCTCCTGCCTGTGCATGACTAATGGCCATATCGGCTAAAAAGCCAACACTTTCGTCATTAATAATTTCGCCTCCTTCAACAATGCCATCGTGGCCATAGCAAGAGTAAGGGTCTAGGGCTACGTCGGTCATTAAAACCATATTAGGTACCGTCTCCTTTATCATGCGAATGGCCTCTTGCATTAAGCCATCGGGATTTAAAGCTTCTTCTCCGTCATTATCCTTTAAGTTATCTTCCACCTTTACAAAAAGAAGTAGCGATTGTACGCCTAAAGCTTCAAGCTCTAGTACTTCCTCTTTAAGTAGGTCCAGGCTATAACGATAATAGCCTGGCATAGAGCTGATTTCACTTTTCACACCTTCGCCTTCTACAGCAAATAAGGGCGCAATAAAGTTGGAGGCTTGGAGATGTGTTTCTTGAGCCATGGCGCGCATGGCAGGACTCACACGTAGTCTACGAGGACGTTGTAGCATCTTAATTATTTTTTACCCAGTCTATGGGTTCTTTTAAAACGGCGATTAGCTTAGCTTCTGGACTACCAGACTCTGGTTCTACATTATAGTCCCAACGTACGCGGGGCGGAAGACTCATTAAAATACTTTCCGTACGACCATTGGTTTTTAGTCCAAAAAGAGTTCCACGGTCGTGCACTAAATTAAATTCTACATAACGTCCCCGGCGTAATTCCTGCCAGTAACGTTGTTCTTCGGTGTAGGGCAAGTCTTTGCGTTTTTCCACTATCGGTAGATAGGAAGGGAGAAAGCTTTTCCCCATGGACTGGCTAAAGGCAAACCAGTCTTCTTCGCTGCGTGCTTCGTTTGGCTTTAAGTAATCGTAAAAAGTACCGCCAATACCGCGTCCTTCATTGCGGTGGTGGTTACGGAAATACTCGTCGCACTGCTTCTTATAAAGTGGATAAAGCTCATCTCCGTGAGGGTCAGCGGCTTCTTTTTGCACTTTATGAAAGTGTTGCGCATCTTCTTCAAAAAGATAATAGGGGGTGAGGTCACTGCCGCCACCAAACCAAGAGTCGATCTTTTCACCTGCCGCATTATACATTTCAAAATAACGAAAGTTAGCATGGCAAGTAGGAACCATTGGGCTGCGCGGATGAATCACCAAACTAACACCACAGGCGAAAAAGCTGTCGCCTTCACTTTGCATATTCTTTTTTAAAGCCTCGGGCATACTGCCATGCACTACCGAGGTGCTGACTCCCGCTTTTTCAAAAACCTTTCCTTCGCTCATTACGCGCGAGCGTCCGCCGCCACCGCCAGGTCTTTCCCAAAGGTCTTCTTTAAATTTAGCTTCACCATCTAGATTTTCTACTGCTGCACAGATTTCATCTTGTAAAGTGCGGACAAAGCTTGTAAATCTATCCTTCATTTAACCGTAGTTTTTAACTGCGTTTACAAAGGCTTTGGCGTGGTCTACCGGAATGTTGGGCAAAATTCCATGGCCTAAGTTGGCTATGTATTTATAGGTTCCAAAGTCATCGATCATTTGCTTAGTTAAGCGCTCAATTTCAGGAATAGGCGATAATAATCGTGCGGGGTCAAAGTTTCCTTGTAAGGTAGTTTGGAAGCTAGTGAATTCGCGCGCCATTTGTGGGCTAATGGTCCAATCTACGCCCAGGGCAGATACGGGTAATTTAGACATTTCCTCTAAGGCAAACCAGCAACCTTTCGCAAAGGCAATAACCGGGGTGTGCTGGTGCAGAGCATCAGCGATTTGGCGGATATATTGTAAGGAAAAAGTATTGTAATCTAAAGGGGATAGTAAGCCACCCCACGAATCAAAAATTTGCACGGCGTGCACACCTCGCTCTTGCTTGTGGCGTAAATAACGAATGGTAACGTCGGTAATTTTCTGCAATAGCTTGTGGGCTGCATCTGGGTAAACGAAACAAAACTCTTTGGCTTTGTCAAAAGTTTTACTGCCTTGGCCTTCTACCATATAACAGAGAATAGTCCAAGGAGAACCTGCAAAACCAATAAGCGGAACCTCATTTTCTAGCGCTTCCAAAGTAAGATCAATGGCAGAATACACATAATGCAAGCGATCTTTTACGTCAATATCGGGCAAGGCATCTACCTGCTCGGGAGTACGAATAGGATTGGGCAAGTAAGGACCTTTTCCGGGTACCATCTGCACTTCCACATCTAGTGCTTGAGGGATTACCAAAATGTCGCTAAATAATATCGCAGCATCTGGGCCTACTTGATGAATCGGCATCACTGTTATTTCTGTAGCGAGCTCGGGATTCTCCGCTCTTTCAAAAAAGCTATACTTTTCTTTAAGCTTCATGAAATCAGGTAGGTATCGACCAGCTTGGCGCATCATCCAAACAGGAGGACGATTCACTTTTTCACCGTTTAGGGCTTTTAGGAAAAGGTCGTTTTTAGGTTTAGTCATGGCAGACAAAATAATAAGTTAGTCTTGGAAATATTCGATAACCCGCTCTACCACACCATCAATTGAGGGATGATGCGCAATGATGCGGGGATTGTCGCAGCGGCGACGTACTGCTTCGGCGGTAGTTGCACCAATGCAGAAAGCAGGGGTTTTGCAGTTTACAGTGTTCTTTTTAAAGAAGCTGTAAACAGCAGAAGGACTTAAAAAGATTAGTCCATCAAAAAGCTCAGTACTTACTTTTTCTTGGACTAAATCGGTGTGGTACACAATTTCTTTGTGTACCTTAATATTTTTACTAGCAAGATACTCAGGCAGATCGTCCAAGGCTTGATCACCGCAGAAAAAGTCTACTGCTTTAACATCAGCATTGCGCGCAATTATTTGGGCTAAAATCATGGCATTGTCTGATCTTACATTAGCTTTAATGCCCAATTCGGCTAAACGTTCGGTGGCTTTAATGCCAACCGTAAAAGCCTTTTTTTTGCTAAGCTCAATGGGGTTATTGCTTAAAAGATCGGCTAAAGCATGCACCGCGTTTTTACTGGTGAAAACGCGTGCTTGACTCTCGGGATTATTGAGTTGACTTAAGAAACTCGTCTCATCGTATTGCGTGCTCACCTGGATAAAATCAAACTCGTCGAGATTGAAACCAGCATTTAAAAGCTTTTCCGCTGCTTTTTCGGGTAGCTTCCGAGTAGCAAAAATGTGTTTCGCTGTAGCCTTATTTTTCATTCTTTAAACTTTCCATAATGGCAGCACCTCCTTGAGAAAGCGCTTGATGAGCGCAATCGCGGCCAAGGGTCTCTGCTTCATTCAAGGTTATCGTTTTTTCCAAGGTAACTTTTTTCTGTCCATCTACAGAGAAAATACCTGCTTTTAGGTGAATTTGTTCATCTAAAATTTCAGAGTATGCGCCCACTGGAGCAGAGCAGCCGCCTTCCACGGTACGTAAAAAGTCGCGCTCTACTTGGGCGCGTATGGCGGTCGCTTTATGGTTTATTTTAGAAAGAATGTTTTGGGTTTCTTCGTCTTTACTTAAACAAGTTATGGCAATGATACCCTGGGCGGGTGCGGGAATCATCCAATCGAGAACTAAATAATTTTCAGGCAAGAGCCCGAGGCGTGATAATCCTGCTTTCGCAAAGATGGCCCCTTGCCAATCATGCGCTTCTAATTTAGCCAAGCGGGTTTGAACATTGCCCCTTAAGTTCGTGCATTGGTAATGCGGGTAGCGACTTTTCCATTGAGCAATACGACGAATACTCCCCGTTGCGATTATGGCGCCTTGGCTAGTAAAATCAGTATTGCCTTTGTGCACTAGGATATCTTCAGATTCCGCGCGCTCCAAAACTGCTCCCATTTTTATACCTGCTGGTGCTAAGGTGGGATAGTCTTTCATGGAGTGAACAGCAAGGTCAATCCTTTCCTCTAGAAGAGCATCGTCTAAAATTTTTGTAAAAATACCAGTCCCCCCAAATTGATTGAGAGGAGTTTTTAGGTCAATATCGCCAGCCGATTTTAGGGGCACGAGTTGGCATTTTTGGCCTTCCGCTTCTAGTAATCCTTTAACTTTTTCTGCTTGCCAAAGGGCTAGTTTACTATCGCGGGTGCCGATACGAAGAGTGTGCATAAGCTTATAGCTCGAAAATATGGTGAATGGTCCGAAGGTCGCTATTTAAATCGCCTCCAGCCTTTAGTTGTCTTGCGAATTGACCCGTAATTCTATTGAGGATTTGTGCGGCAAATTCATCTGCTTGCTCACTAGACATTTCTGGAAACTTTTTAGTTAAGCTTTTTAGTTCTTTGTCTTTCCAGTCATTCATTTTCTCGCGTAAAGCCTGTAAGGTAGGGGCAACGCGACGACTCTCTAGCCAAAGATAGAAGTCTGTAATTTGCTCTTCAATTATACTCTCTGCCAAGGGGATTTGCGCCTGGCGCTTACGAATGCTCTCGGCTGCGATTTCAGACAGGTGATCTACGTCTATTACATCAAATTGCGTATCTGCGTACAGCGCCGAATCTACATTACGAGGCATGCTAAGATCTAGCAATAATCGTGGCTTTTGCGTTTTAAAGTGTCCCGCTTTTACGGTGGCCTGATCGGAGCCAGTGGCTACAATAACGATATCAGCTTCATCCAGCCCCTCTTCTAAATGGGCTAAATCCAAATATTGTAAATTAAAGCGCTGAGCTAAGCGTGCGGCTTTTTCTTCCGTACGGTTTACAAGTTTAATGTCTTTAATGCCAGTTTGATTGACTAGGTTCTCGCAGGTAGTGCGACCCATCTTACCCATGCCATATAAAAGCACTTTAGGCTTGCTATGGGTTTCTAAATATTTTTTTAGTTGTAATACGGCTGCGAAAGCTACAGAAGCTGCGCCAGTACTTAGTTCTGTTTGGTTTTTGACACGCTTGGAGCATTGCACGGCATTGTTTACTAAACGATCTAAAAAAGCATTGTGCCCACCCTGCTCCTTGGAAAATTGGTAGGACTTTTTAATCTGACCAATTATTTCAAAGTCGCCTAAAATTTTCGATTCTAGCCCCGAGCCTACCCTAAAAAGGTGGTTAATGGCTTCGCGGTTTTGCTTTATGTTTTGGTAAAGCTCAAACTGCGCTTTGGTGGTGTTAGAATACTTACAGAAAAGGCTGATTAAATCGCGTGGACAACTAGCGAAGGCATAAATTTCGGTGCGATTACAAGTGGAGAGGATGAGCATACCATCGCCACCACCTTGTTTATAATCATGTAGCAGATGATTAGCTCTTTCATCATTAAGGGTGAAGAGCTCGCGAATTTCAACATCTGCCTTCGAGTGATCAATTCCTATTAAAAAGAAATTGGCAAAACGACTTACTTCAAATTCTTTCATAAACGTGGGGCAAAAATATCCCAGTTAGTGCTTAGTTTTCTACCTCATTTGGGATGAAAAATATCCCGATTAATCGAATAGCTCTATTTAGAACGATTCTCATTTAAAATACCTTAAGGCTTTGCAATCTTAAATAATATCAAGCTTTTGATGCTATGATATTTGTCATATTCTATTTTTGCAGCATGGAAATTGATTTTAAGTTCTTGAATGAGGGAAATAGTACCTCAAAATGTAGCATCAAAAATACCCCGATTAATGAAGGGCTTTCTTTGGTCGCTATCGATAACCGTGAAAATCACTCGGTAGAGATAGAACGTGATATAGATCAGAGTCTTATCCAGTTTTACTTTGGTGGCGAGGGCGAGCTTACTTTCAAATTTCATCAAGGGGCCTATCAGCTGCAGCTGCAAAAAGGAAAATGCTTGCTTTTTTACAATCCCCTAATGGCTTTGCCGCTAAAGATCGAGGCACAGGCAAATTCGCGGGCTCTCTTTTTATATATTAAGGTGGAAAATTTACACCGCTTATTTATTGAAGGCTCCGAAGAGTTGGCTTTTATCAACCCCGACAACGTGAATAAGAAATTTTATTCTGAAATGGAGCTTGAACCTTCTTTAATGGTTGCCGTTAATCAAGTCTTTCAATCGCCAGTGTACGGCCCTGGTGAAAAGGTTTTTTTACATGCCAAGGTTTTAGAACTTTTGGCTTTATTTTTTAATCGGAAAGAAGGAACGGATATCGAAGCTTGCCCTTTTTTAGAGGATGAGGATAATGTTAAAAAGATACGCCTAGCAAAGAAAATAATTATTGATAAAATGGCCGACCCTCCCACAATTACGGAGTTGGCTAAAGAAATTGGATTAAACGAATACCGCTTGAAGGAAGGTTTTAAAAATATATACGGCACCACCGTTTTTAAGTTTTTAAACGATTATCGCTTAGATGTTGCTCGTCAGCTTTTAGAGCAGGATCATGTAAAAGTTAATGAGGCCGCTTACCAAATCGGTTACGCTAATCCCAGTCATTTTATTGCTGCATTTCGCAAGAAATTCGGTGTTACCCCCAAAAAATACTTACTCAATCGTTAAGTACCATAAATGAAAAATGCTATCCTTTTAGTGAATTTAGGTTCACCTGATTCTTATGCCGTTAAAGATGTGCGCCGCTATTTGGGCGAATTTTTAATGGACGAAAGAGTAATTGATTTCCCGCACTGGTTCCGCAGCTTTTTAATTAAAGGCATCATCTTAAACACGCGACCAAAAAAATCGGCCGCAGCGTATAAAAGTATTTGGTGGGACGAGGGATCGCCCCTTATGGTATTAAGTAAGCGCTTGCATACGGCAGTACAAAAAGAGACTGAATTACCGGTGGCTTTGGGAATGCGCTACGGTAGCCCATCTATTTATGATGCCATTAAGGGATTACAAGACGATAACCCCGACCTGGAGAATATTAGCCTTATTCCGCTTTATCCGCATTATGCGATGAGTAGCTATGAAACTGTAGTGGTGAAAGCCCGGGAGGTTGTGGAGGAGCATTTTTCGCATCTCACCATGATGGTGAAAAAACCATTTTACGACGATCCTGCTTATTTAGAAGTGTTGTCTAAATCTCTGGAGGACGCCCTGCCCAAAGACTATGATCAGATACTTTTTAGCTATCATGGCATACCAGAACGTCACATCTTAAAGGGAGATGTTTCTAAGGCACATTGTTTAAATGTGGCTAATTGTTGTCAGAAGGATAGTCCGGTACAGCAATTTTGTTACCGGCACCAAACGGTAGATACCACGCGGAGAGTGGCCGAAAAGTTAAACTTAGATAAGTCTAAATACAGCACCAGTTTTCAAAGTCGCTTAGGACCAATACAGTGGTTAACTCCCTATACCGACAAAACGATAGAGGACTTTGCTAAAAATGGCGTAAAGAAACTGGTCGTGCTCTGTCCGGCCTTTGTAAGCGATTGTTTAGAGACTATTGAGGAGATAGGAGAGGAGGCCAGAGAAAGCTTTTTAGAACATGGCGGTGAAGAATTTACTTTGGTACCTTGTTTAAATGATCAGAGTGATTGGGCCAAACTTCTCGCGCGCTACGGAGAGGAGATTCTAAGGCCCTTAACAAACGCATAGGCAAAAGTATACGTAATAGTTAAAGTTGATTTTAGTATCTTTAACCAAATTCATATTTGATGAAGAAAATCCTTACTCTCGTTTTATCTCTTTCCTTTATTTTGCTCCAAGCTCAGGTTATGAACCGCTCGGTGGAAGATTGTAATAATACTGTCAATTCAATTTACGCTGAACTATCAACGGGGAAAGCCCTAATTGTAGCTTCTGATGGTTTTGATTGTTCCATTTGCCGAAGCAAGGCATCGGCTTGGGGTACCTGGGCAAGCAACAACTCGCAACAGGTTTCTGTGTGGGGAGCCATGACGAATACTTACAGTGCTAATACGCCCGATTGTACGATGCTGAACAACTGGGTGAGCACCTACAGCTGGAATGATATTTATACTTTTATAGATAGTAGTCAGTATTTCTTTGAATTTGGAACACCGCGTTATTCTGTTTACTCGCCGGTAGATAGCAGTCTAATTTATCAAGGTAGCAATGAAGGACAAGCACGTAATTTGGCATTAAATGCTAGTCAGTCTGGGCTAAGTTTAAGACAAAATAGAAGCTTAGAAACCATAAGTTTTTACATAAAGAGCAGTGTAATGCACTTTTCGGCAGTGCCAGAAGGAAATATTTTGGTGGAGGTTTATAACTTAACTGGGCAAAAAGAGAAGACTCAGAAAGTAAGCAAAGACAACGCAGTACTGCCTTTAAATGATTTGGCAAAAGGCATCTATCTGATGCGGTTAAGTCGTAGAGGTCAGACAATTACCCGTAAAATTGTATTATCGTAAATAATTCACTCGAAAAGCATTTAAGCTCCCTACCTTTGCCGGCCATTTTAGGAGCTTAATTATGAATTTGCGAAACATAGCAATTATTGCCCACGTTGATCACGGGAAAACGACCTTAGTAGATAAAATGCTACTAGCTTGTAAAACCTTTGCAGATCACGAAACCCCCGGAGAGTTAGTAATGGATAGTAATGACCTCGAGAAAGAAAGAGGAATTACCATTCTATCAAAAAACGTTTCCGTTCAATACAAAGATATTAAGATTAATATCCTCGATACACCTGGTCACAGTGACTTTGGCGGTGAAGTTGAGCGTGTATTAAACATGGCTGATGGTGTTGTACTTTTAGTAGATGCCTTTGAAGGACCAATGCCCCAAACACGTTTCGTGTTAGGAAAAGCCCTAGAGCTTGGTCTTAAGCCAATTGTAGTTATTAATAAGGTGGATAAGCCAAACTGTACGCCCGACGATGTACATGAAATGGTTTTCGACCTCATGTTTGCCTTAGAAGCAACCGAAGAGCAATTAGATTTCCCTACAATTTACGGTAGCGCGAAGAATGGCTGGATGAGCGATGACTGGAAAAAACCTACCGAGGATATTAACGCCTTGCTAGATACCATCGTTAAATATATCCCCGAGCCTAAAGTAAATGAGGGTACTACCCAAATGCTTATTACCAGCCTAGACTTCTCTTCCTATATCGGGAGAATTGCCATTGGTAGAGTACACCGCGGTAGCTTAATGCCTAACCAACAAATTACCTTGGTTAAACGCGATGGAACGAAAGTGAAGTCGAGAGTAAAAGATCTCTTTGTTTTTGATGGTTTTGAAAAACGTAAAAGTGATAAGGTAGAAAGCGGCGAAATTTGCGCTATAACAGGTATCGAAGGTTTTGAAATTGGTGATACCATCGCAGATTTTGAAAACCCAGAGGCATTGCCAACTATTAGCATTGATAAGCCTACCATGAGTATGCTTTTCACTATTAACGACTCTCCGTTTTTTGGGAAGGAAGGTAAGTTTGTTACCTCTCGTCACCTAAACGACCGTTTAATGAAAGAGCTGGAGAAAAACCTTGCTCTTCGAGTAGAAAGCGCAGGAACGGCCGATAGCTTTAGAGTTTTTGGACGTGGGGTATTGCACCTTTCGGTTTTAATTGAAACCATGCGTCGTGAAGGCTACGAATTGCAAATTGGTCAGCCACAGGTAATTTTCCGCGAAATAGACGGCCGTAAACATGAGCCGGTAGAAGAATTAACCATCGATCTTCCCGAAAATGTAAGTGGTAAAGCTATTGAAGCGGTAACGCAACGTAAAGGAGAAATGACGCAAATGGTTCCGAAAGGTGATCGTATGCACTTAGAGTTTGAAATTCCTTCGCGCGGTATTATTGGCTTAAGAAGTTACTTAATGACGGCTACTGCGGGAGAAGCAGTAATGTCGCATCGCTATAAAGAGTATCAGCCTTTTAGAGGTGAAATGCCAGGTCGCCAAAATGGATCTTTAATTTCCTTGGAGACCGGTAAGGCGATTCCTTATTCTATCAATAACTTACAAGATCGTGGTCGCTTTTTCGTTGCGCCTAACTCAGAAATTTATGAGGGTCAAGTAATTGGCGAGAATAACCGTCCAGGCGATTTAACCATTAACATCACCAAAGCCAAGAAGATGAGTAATATGCGTTCTTCTGGTGCAGATGATAAAATGCGTATCGCTCCTCATATCGAGTTTTCTCTAGAAGAAGCTTTAGAATATATTCAAGGTGACGAGTACGTGGAGGTTACGCCAAACTCGATTCGTCTGAGAAAAATCCTTTTGCTAGAAGCAGAAAGAAGACGAGGAGTGAAGTTTTAGCTCTGAAGCTTTATAATACGAATAAGCGCTCCTCTTTAGGGGCGCTTTTTTTTTGGCTTTCGCCAGATGCGCCAGAATTAAAACTTCTTTTTAAACTCAATTATTTTCGTTGGCTATCGAGCTGTAGTGCCACCGCAAGAATTTGTTCGAGGGCTTCCAAAGGTATGGTCTCTAAAGATTTGAGGTGAATGCCTTTCATTCTTTTACGATCCCGAATTTGGAGCAGGCCTGTAGGGTCCTCAAATTTGTCCGCTTCGGTAAAGCATAATTCAATGCCTCCGCTTTTTTGGGGATTGCAATAGCATAGCCTCTTAGTTTTAAAGTAAAAAGGCAGGCCGTAAGATAGTTTAGCTCTTAAGCCCTTACTTAAAAAGTACCCGTGGAGAAAGTCCATAATTTCTTGGGCGGGACTTTCAGCTTTATAGATGAAGTTTTCGACAGGGGATAGGTGCATGGCAATTAATTGGCAGCAAGATCTAAAATATTAGCCTCAGTAGTCAAAATTATTTTTCCCTAATCAACTTCAATGTTTAAACATTAATTATATATTTGCATAGATGTTTAAACATCGAAATAATTCAAAAACAAAAAAAAGGTAGATATTATGAGCACTAAGAAATGGACTATTGACCCAGCACACACGAACATTGAGTTTAAAGCAAAACACTTAATGATTACTACCGTAAGAGGGAACTTTTCCTCCTTTAACGGTACAGTAGAAACTGAAGGTGATGATTTTACCACGGGTAAGTTTAGTTTTTCAGCCGACGTAAACAGCGTGTCTACTGGCAGTACCGACCGTGATAATCACCTAAAGAGTGATGATTTTTTTAATGCCGAGTCTTTCCCACATTTAACTTTTTCCGGCTCAGATATTAAAAAGGTAGAAGGGGATGAATTCGAATTACACGGCGAAATGACCATTCGTGATGTAACCAAGCCTGTGGTTTTAAATATGGAAGTTGGTGGTGTAGCCGTAGACCCTTGGGGAAACACCAAGGCTGGATTTTCTTTTAAGAGCAAATTGAATCGTAAGGATTTTGGCCTTAAATTCCATGTAGTTAATGAGGCGGGAAACCTATTAGTATCAGATGAAATAAAACTAGAAGGCGAAGTTCAGCTAAGTGTTGAGCAAGCGGTAGAAGCATAGCTTTAAACCCTCTCTCTCTAGAGGTTAAAAGCGACTGATCCCAGTGATTAGTCGCTTTTTTTGTTTAGTACTGGATTTTATTAGCTGCAATCGACTTTTAAAGCCCTCACTCTGCTGGCTATAAAAAGGTAAGCTCTTTCTCTTTATCTAAAAGCCAGGTGGTAATGCTATATCTTGCTTTAGTACTCGGCAATACTTCGTGGATCATTTCACTCTTAAATACCACTAATCGATTCATTTTAGGTTCAATGGTTATTAGTTTTTTAAGGCGCTTATCAAATACCTCTAATTCACCACCGTCTCCATTTTGCCATCCCTCGTTTAAATAATAAACCATAGAGAGCACACGGTGAGGCTTCTCGCGAAAGCGATCGCGATGTTTTAAATAGCCTTTTCCCGGTGGGTAAAAAGTATAATGGCTTTCTAAGTCTTTTAGGTTTAAATAAAGATATCGATTGGCATAGGCCATTAAAGCCTCTATAAAGTGGTAATAAATTTCAATACTTGGGTGTAATTCGTCGGTTTCAATCCAACGGATAAAATCACCGCGGATACTTTCGTCAACTTGATGCAAAAGGGCCTTACCTATACCCGATTTTTTAAACTCCTCATCTGCCTTGAGCTCTAATAGTCGGCTTCTGATGGAAATGGCTGCCTCAGCCTCTAAAAGTTTATCTAAAACTGCATAGCCTTGTGCAACTATACTGTCAACAACCGAATCTAATAGGGGAAGCAATTCGGACGGAATACTTTCCAGACTTAAGTTTATTTTCAATGGATAATGAATGAGAATTCGAAGGTAGGATTTATGGCCTTAGAATTTCCAAGCCTAGATTTTATTGTCCTAAGTTTAAGAAAATTAATGGGCTTTATTCTTTTGCCAATTTACATTAAGATATAAGGCATACTGTATTTCCTCTACATGGGGATAAACTTTTACGCGCTTCAGTCTTAGATTGTGCTCTGTGAGTTCCTTTGGGAAACCATTGAGCCACTCATTAACGATTAAAATAAAATATTGGTTCTTCTGCAGATATTCAAGGCTGCGATAGTCTCTAATATATTCCCCGAACCTTGGTATGGCAATCCATTTTTCTGCAAGCCCAGCCAATAAATAGCTATTCCAATAAGAGCCGATAACTGAAATGGATTTTTCCTTGGGTAGTTCTTGTTTTACCTGATCAATTAAAAGCTCAGCCTCAGCTCTGGTAATTCGGTTTTCTGCACTTGGGTCGTAATCTTTATTAAATTGGATGGAGGCATTAAGCGTGAAAACGCTAACAGCGATTGCTAAAAGGGAAATCTTCGGAAAGCTCTGGTTCAATTTTTCTACAATACTTAACAAGCCCAGGGCAAATAGCACGTAGCTGTAGGTGTAATAGCGAAGAGGGTTGCCCATTTCAGCACTCCAATTGGAGCAAATTATTAGTAGGAAGGAAAGTAAGGCGGCCAGAATGAAAATTTTGGCTACCGCCGGTAAAGAAAGCTTTTTCTTTGCCAATAGCACGCTTACAATCGCGATGATACTTAGATAAGTCCAAATTAAAAAAGAGTTAAAAATTTTTGCGGTTTGAAAGAGCGCAATACTTAAAAAACGAGCTGTGTTCGTACTCAGGGATTCGAGTATTTTTTTGCCCTCAGCCCAAAGTGTGGAGAAGGAAGTAACGGTAACGGCATTGGTTTTTGCAAAATATAAAAACGCAAGCGCTGCTATCAAAGAAGTGATAAGATATAGATACTGCTCTTTTAGAATTCTTAAAAGACTCTTAAACTCCACTAAGCTGAAGGCTAAAAGAAAAGCAATAGATAGCTCTGAGGTTCATATCGAGCCGACTGCTGCCAGCGGTAATAAAATTGCCTTAGCACGGAGGCTAAGCTTCTTGGCACTAAAAATCACCAGGAATAATAAATTGAAGAATAGCTGTCCTAAATAAGGGTGCCCCAAAGAAACTTGCATCCAAAAAGGAAAAATAGGGAGCAGTAAAACGGCGGTAGCGCCAACGAAAACCCAAGATGAGTGCACAAAGCTGCGGACCATTAACAGTAGGGATAGGCATAGGAAAATTTGTGTAAGGCCCATTGCATCGAAGCTGCCAAAACCTAGGCTGATTAAAAGAGACCCTATTAGCGGCATTAAACTGCCTAAGCGATTCTGTCCCCAATAGTACCAGTCCTTAGTCCAGTCAAAAGACTCAGCCATTAAAATGTGTATGGCATGGTCGGAATTAAGTCCAGCAAAATTCCATAGAGAAAAACGCATCCCAAATTGAAATAGGATAAAAGCCAAGAATAAGGTAGAAAGCACCAGCGAAGCCTTTTTCATTAAATCCTAAGAGTTTAATTCTTGGGCAAGATACCAATATGTTATCTTCTGGTTTAGTGTATCTTTTCACTTTTAGTAATAGCAGAAGCCTAGGCAGGACGATTTTTAATGTAAAATAAAAAGGGCTAAGCGAAGAAAAGCTATCACTTGCTCTGCTTTATTAGCTTAGATAAAATTTAGATTGACTAAAAAGGGCTATCAGGATAGTAGACTTTTAAATTTACCTATTTTCCCATTTCATTGTCTACTGAATCCAATCATAAAATCAAAAACGACAAAGCCCAAGGCCTTGGCACCTTTGGTGGAGTATTTACTCCTTCTATTCTTACCATTCTGGGCGTAATAATGTACCTACGTTTTGGTTGGGTAGTGGGTAATGTTGGGCTCTTGGGTACTTTATTAATCGTTACCCTAGCCACTAGTATTACCTTTCTTACCGGTTTATCTATCGCCTCTATTGCAACGGACCAAAAGGTTAAAACCGGCGGTGCTTATTATATGATTAGTCGCTCACTCGGCATTGAATCGGGCGGGGCCATTGGCGTCTCACTTTATTTTGCGCAGGCGCTTTCGGTGGCTTTGTATACCGTGGGTTTTGCCGAAAGTGTAGTGGCAGTCTTTCCCAGTTTAAACGAAAAGTGGCTTGGGATTATCACCATCATCATTATCACTAGTATAACTTTAGCTTCGGCTAAGGCAGCAATCCGGGCTCAGTATATCATTATGGTAGGTATCGGCCTGTCTTTATTGGCCCTATTCTTTGGTAGTCCAATCGAAGAAACGAAGATTGAATTGTGGGGTCTACATGGTGAGGAGGGCGAGAGTTTCTGGACGGTTTTTGCCGTGTTTTTTCCTGCGGTTACGGGTATCATGGCGGGTGTTAATATGTCAGGCGATTTAAAAAACCCTAAGCGATCTATCCCACGTGGTACCTTTGCTGCTATTGGCGTAGGTTACGCAATATATATGTCTTTGCCCATTTTATTGGCCTATTCGGCTGATGCTAAAACTTTGGTGGAAGATCCATTAATCATGCGGAAGATCTCGCTGTGGGGCGATTCAATCTTAATCGGTGTTTGGGGCGCCACTCTTTCTAGCGCAATGGGTAGTATAATGGGAGCACCGCGGGTATTGCAAGCCTTAGCCAAAGATGATATGTTGCCCAAATTTTTAAAATGGCTTGGTCGCGGCTCTGGCGATTTTGATACTCCCCGCTACGGAACCTTATTTACTCTAGCTTTAGTGTTGGCAGTGGTGTGGATTGGAGATTTAAATGCCATTGCGCCTATCTTAACGATGTTTTTTCTCACTACCTATGGTGTTTTAAATATTGCGGCAGGAACGGAGCGTTTTTTGGGAAGCCCATCATTTCGTCCTACTTTTAAAGTCAACTGGATATTTTCACTTGCTGGGGCCCTCTCTTGCTTTGCGGTGATGTTACTCATTAACCTTTCCGCGGCCCTAATTACCTTTTTGTTTATTGGCCTGCTCTTCTTTTGGATTAAACGACGTCAAATGCAAACTTCTTGGGGCAGTATTAACCGTGGAGTTAAAATGGCTATTATTCGTAGTAACCTAATTAGACTGAGCGACGAAGGGAAAGATGCGAAAAACTGGCGTCCCAATCCCATAGTTCTAGCGGGTTCTCCTTCGCGGCGTTGGTATCTTATTGAGTTCGCCAATAGCTTCACTCAAAATCAGGGAATCTTAAGCGTGGCTAGCGTGTTAACCGATGAAAAGGTGCAAGAAAAACGTATTCAGAGCCTCAAGGAAAATATTAAGGAATACCTGGCCAAGCGCGGAGTAGAAGGCTTGGTGAAAGTATATCCGGCTAAAAATCGCTTTGAAGGGGCGGTAAATCTTGTAAGCGCTTATGGCTTGGGTGGATTAGAGCCCAACACGATTATTTTGGGAGAAACTAATCAGGAAGAGCATACGCCTGAATTTTGTAAGATGGTAGAACGCTTTTACGAAATGAAACGCAATGTTCTCATACTACATCGCAATACGGGTGAGTTTGCTTTCGGCGACAAAATGAAAATCGATGTATGGTGGGGCGGACTCAAAGGGAATGGTGGCTTCATGATGATTTTGTCTTACCTGCTTAAGCAGAGTATCGACTGGCGGCAAGCCCGTATTTGTATTAAAATGGTAGTAGAAGATAAGCAGGCTGTAGCGAAGGCTGCGAGCAACCTCAAGCATATTTTACACGATATTCGTATTGAAGCCGAAACCGACATTATTGCCGCTAATGCGCGCAGTTTCGACGATATTTTGATAGCTTCTTCTGCATCTTCAGATTTAATATTCTTAGGTATGGCAGAACCTAATATGCATTTTGAGAAATATTACCGAAACATGAAAGAACGCATTAAAAGTCTGCCTACCACGGTTTTATGTTTGGCAGCGCAAGATGTTTCCTTTGGCGAGGTATTAATGAGTTCCGAAGCAAAAAAGTCTTAGCTTTTATCTGGCTTTCAGGGCACTCCCGGTAGATGAGATCTAGGCTTGATTTCCTCGGTAATTTAGAGTCTAAGGTCTTATAAACTTAGTATATTTCCCGCTTAGCGCGAATCTGTATTTCAATTATGAGAATAGTAAAGGCCCACCAAAACAATCTTAAGAATATCAACTTAGAGATTCCCGAACATCAACTTATTGTGTTTACGGGCTTATCGGGTTCGGGAAAATCTTCTTTAGCGATGGGGGTAGTAGCCAATGAAGGTTACCGTTATTTTTTAGAAAGCCTTCCCGCCTATAATCAGCAGAACGGCCTGTCCATTCCCACCGCTGAGGTAGCTGAAATAAAGAATCTCCCTCCGGTTATTAAAGTGGAACAGTCCAAACGCTTTCAGTCCACTAACACAACTTTCGGCACCCTCTCTGAGCTAACTGCGATATTTAGAATTTTATTCGCCCGATACGCCAGCGCTGAGAATCTTAGTAAATCTCTCTTCTCTTTCAATCACCCGCAAGGGGCCTGCCCTACATGCAATGGTATTGGCGAAGCAGAGTATATAGACTTGGCTAAACTGGTGGGCGATGAAAATAAAACTTTACGCGAAGGAGCGATAATAACCACTTTGCCCAATGGTTATATCGTGTATTCGCAAATTACAGTAGATGAATTAAATAAGGTAGCGGAAGCTCACGGTTTTAGTGTTGACATTCCTTGGAAAGATCTAAGCGACGAACAGCGCGCAGTCGTTTTAAATGGCAGTAAACGCATTAAGGTTTTTTATGGAAAGCATACCCTCGAATCTCGCTTACGCTGGGAAGGTATTAAGGCTAAACCTCGCGAAGAAGGCTATTATAAGGGCATGCTACCTATAATGAACGATATTTTACGTCGCGATAGAAATGCAAATATTCTAAAGTTTGTAAGTAGCAAAAAGTGTCCCAGTTGTAAAGGCGCGCGCATTAAAGCCGAGCATTTAGAATATAAATGGCAAGGTTTAAATTTTCCTGCTTGGATGGACCTTTCCTTGAAGGAGCTCTATCAGAGATTAATAAGGCAAAAACTAAGTGCTGGCGAGCAGCTCCTGGTCGATAAAATAACCACCCAGTTAGCAGACCTTATTCGTTTGGGAATGGAAGAGCAGCAGTTAAGTACTCCCAGTAAAGATATTTCTTCGGGTGATGCCCAGCGCATTAAATTGGTGAATCAAGTAAATAGTAGGCTTCAGGGAATATTGTACGTTTTTGATGAGCCTTCTATCGGCTTGCCAGATGTCTACCAAAAACACCTTCTTCATATTCTAGGTCGCTTAATATCGCGGGGCAACACGGTTATGGTGGTCGAACATGATTTAGATTTTATTCTAGCTGCCGACTGGATTATCGAATTGGGTCCACAGGCTGGGCCACAAGGTGGGGAACTCCTTTTTAATGGTCTTCAAAGTGAATTTTTAAAGACCCAAGGTTTACCTAGTCCTACCTTAAAGGCTTTAAGGCAAAGCGAGCTTTCGCAAGATGCGCAGTTAAAAAACCAGCGGAAAATAGAAATGGAATCCTTTCAGCCACAGCTACAGGAGCTGAGCGTAATTAGCCGAAAAACTCCCATCATTCTTAAAAATCTGACTGATTTTTGTGATTCCCAAAGACTGCAGCTTTTGGTGGTAACAGATCAGCCCATCGGTAAAACACCGCGTAGCAACCCATCAACTTATACAGGATTGGCCGACAAGATTCGCGATTTACTGGCTAAAACTACTGTCGCCAAGAACTTAAAATTAGCGAAGGGATCTTTCTCCTTCAACAATAAGCTAGGGCGCTGTGAAACTTGCGAAGGTGCTGGGGTGATCACACTCTCCATGAGCCTTTTGGGTAATGTAAATCAAACTTGTCCTACTTGTAATGGTCAGCGCTTTAAAAAGGAGGTGCTGCAGGTTAATTGGCGCGGAAAGAATATTGCCGAAATTTATAATTTGAGTGTCACAGAAGCTAAAGGTTTCTTTTCTTCCGAAAGGAAAGTAAGGGAAATTTTGGCATTGATGGAGCAATTGGGTTTGGGCTATCTAAAATTAGGACAAGCTTCTAATACCTTATCTGGTGGCGAGGCGCAAAGAATTAAACTCACTAAACACTTTGCCAAAAAGTCTAAAAATAGCCTATTACTCTTAGAGGAACCGAGTATTGGATTACATTATCAAAATGTCCATCAGCTGCTGGAAGCTTTGCAGCAATTAAAGCATCAAACGGCGGGTATTATTTGCATAGAGAATCATAAGCTTTTTCAAAGGGCTGGCGATACTTGGGTGGAAAATTCGCTCAAGGCAGAAGCGTATCATTACCCAAAGGAGGCTCCGCAAAAGCGCGATCGGATTGTAATAAGTGGCGCGCGAACCCATCATCTAAAGGATGTAAGTTTAGAATTACCCAAGCAACAATTAACGGTGCTTACCGGTGTTTCTGGCTCGGGGAAATCCTCTTTATTAATAGATACGCTCCATGGATTTGGTTTACAGGAAATGACCAAACAGTTCTCGGCCTATCAGCAGTCTCGAGTGGGTGTAAACTTTCAGTTTGAAGTAGATAGTATCGCGGGCCTTACCCCAACTATATGTATTACGCGCAAGGAGAAAAATTACTCGCAGCGTTCGGATATCGCTAAGCAAACGGGAATAGACAAAATGTTGCGTTTCGCCTTCTCCCGTAAGGCACAATACCAGGGTGAAGAATTGTCTGCCAGTCATTTCTCAGATAATCATGAATTAGGCAAGTGCTTAGTTTGTGATGGTTTAGGGGTAGAGCTTTTACCCGATTTAGAAAAATTAGTTTTAGAAGAAGATCAGAGCATAAGCAATGGCCTTTTTACTCACAATAAGTCGCTAGCTTATTATGGAAATCCAGAGGGCCAGTATATGGCGATTTTACAGGAGCTAGGGAAGAAGTATGGATTTACCCTGGAAACGCCTTTTAGGCATTTAACAGAAGCCCAAAAGGAATTACTATTTTATGGTACTGGGGAAGAAGAGTGGCAGGCAGAATGGCTTTTTCGCACGAAAACGCGTCAGGGTAGGCAAGAAATAAAAATGAAGTGGGAAGGTTTGTTTAAGTACCTGAAAGACGAATATCTTAAAACCCGAAAGAATAAAAACATTAGCGCATTAAAGGCTCTTTTTTCGGAGTATAAGTGCAGCACTTGTAAAGGCAGCGGCTTAAAACCAAGCCGACTAGAAACTCAAATTGGTGGAAAATCCATCTACGATTTAAAGTGCATGGATTTTAAAGGTTTACAAAATTGGCTTCACCAAGGGCAAGCTAAAGAAGAAGTAGATCGTAAGCTGCTAGCTAAAATCGCCCAGCATTTCAAAGAAACGGCTCAGCGGGCCGAGCAATTGCACATAAACCATTTACAGTTAAAGCGTAAGTCACACACGCTATCTGGCGGTGAAAATCAAAGGGTAGAAATCATTAAACAGTTAAACAGCCCGCTAAAGGGTATTACTTATTTGTTAGATGAGCCATCTGCAGGCTTATCCCATGATAATATTCCCGACCTGATTGATATTTTAAAGGAGCTTATTGAAAAAGGGAATACTGTTCTAGTGATTGAGCACAATAAAGAGATCATCCATGCGGCGCAGCATATAGTGGAATTAGGTCCTCAAGCAGGAAAGCTAGGAGGATATATTAGTTATCAGGGCGATTTGAAGGGTTTTTTAGGACAAAGCAATGTACATCCCTTTTTGAAGAAGCCAAAGGTAGATCTAAAACTGCGTGAGGGAAAGGAGCATATTAGCATTTATAAATTATCTAAACATAATTTAGTTAAAGATTTTCTGGCTCTTCCTGTGGGGGGGATTACAGTACTAAGCGGAAAATCGGGTATTGGTAAGACTACTTTGTTAAGGGATATTGTAATACCCAGTATCAATCAGCAGATGCCGATAAACTGCGAAAGCATCGCCTATCCCAAACATTATCGAGGAGCACATTATTTTGAAACTAAGCAGCTGCGCAGCCAAGCGGCAACTTTATTGGTAGACTATCTCGATTTACTAAAAGCCATTACAAAGGTATTCTCTGCCGAGACCGGTAAAAAGCCTGCCTACTTTTCGTATAAAACTAAATCGAGTCAATGTCCTAATTGCAAAGGCAAAGCTTATACTGAAATGAGTTTAGACCTTGTTGCTAACGCTCTAGAGCCATGTGAAATATGTAATGGCAAGCGCTACCAATCTGAGGTTTTAAAATATCAAGTACAATCCAAAAGCATTGCTGAGGTTTTGGCCTTAAATCTTACCGATCTTTATGCGTGGTTGCATAACTATCAAGCCGCAAGGGCTGTGCTTAAGCTTCTGGAGCAATTAATGGGAATTGGATTAGGCCACCTCAGTGTAGATCAAACGGTACAGTCACTTTCAAGCGGGGAGAAGCAGCGCTTATTATTGTTAGATTGGTTACGACGTGGCGCCCAAGAGGAGCTTTTTGTTTTAGATGAGCCAAGCACCGGTTTGCATTATGCGGATATAGATTTATTGTTTGATCTGCTGCGGGAGCTTAGTAAAGCGAACGATGTTTTACTCATCGAACATAATCCCTATTTATTAGAAAAAATCGGCAGGGGCTTGCATTTAAGTTAAATGCCAGAGCCTTACTAAACTTTAAGTCCTAAGGGCTCATACCGAAGAGGGATGCTCCCTAATTTGCATAAGAGCCTTAAAAAGTTTAAGTTATGGGCTAACCAATTACAAATTACGTTTATCAAAACATTACCTAAGTCCGAGAAGCATAGCTATCCTGCCATTATATCTAAAGAAGCCGAAAAGGCTTTTTCCTATTTCCCTGATTTGCATGATTCGGTTATAGAAATTAAATTTAAAAAAGACATTAAGAAATCTACTATGCAGGCTCAGCCTGATTTTGCTAGCTTTTTTAAAAGTCGTAAGAATCGGAAGTACCACATCTTTATAAGTGAAAACTTTAAAATTTCAGGTAAAAACTTTAAGACCGTAAATGTACCCTCAAAGGTTTTAATTGGTTGGATCGGTCACGAATTGGGTCACATTATAGATTACCAAAAGCGCAGTAAATTAAATCTCCTTTGGTTTGGGATACGCTATTTGTTCTCCTTTAATCATATTGTGGAGGCCGAGCGAAATGCGGATACATTCGCTGTAGAGCATGGCATGAAAGACTATATTCTAGAAACTAAAAACTTCATTCTCAACCATGCAGAAATCGATGATAGCTACAAGGAGAGAATGAAGAAGTTTTACTTATCTCCAGAAGAGATAATGGATATTGTGGGGTCCTAGTTTTTAGCTCTGGATTTTTTCTACAAATGCCTCCCAGTCGGCAAATTTTTCCTCGCCCATAACGCGCTCCATTTTTACTTGTCCACCTTTTTTCTTGTTTGCGCTGGACCACTCATGGAATACATTGGGTGGCACAACCGACACTTTTACACCAGCTAAAGCTTTACTGCGCGCCACGCGATAGTTTTTATTTGCATCAGCCAAATGATTGTCTAGCTCTTGGGCAAGCTTTTCGGTGTCTGGGTTTTTCATATTTGAACCGAGGTACCAAGAATGATAAAAATCTTCTCCAAAACGTTTCGCACTAATTGTGTATTCCGGAATCTGCACATCCAAAGTATCTTCTAGGTGCTTAACTGCTGTATCTAATTTATTTACAGATAGCTGAGAGCCTACTGTATTTAGGAAAAATTTGGTTCGGCCTGTGATGATGATTTCGGCCCTTTCGAGATTAGTGAAAGCAATGGTGTCACCAATTAGATAGCGCCAGGCGCCGCTTACGGTAGACATGATTAAGATATAATCCTGGTCTAATTCAACCTCTTCTAGGCTTAGACTGGGAGCGTCATCGCTAATGGATCCATCAGCTTTAATGTAGTCGGGCGAGAATGGCACGAACTCGAAGTAAATACCATTGTCGGTTACTAGCTTCATAGAGTCGGTTTCGGGGCGCTCTTGAAAAGCAATGAACCCCTCAGATGCTAAGTAAGTATCGATAATCGTAATGGGTTTAGCCAGTAGTTTTTTAAAGCTTTTTTCATAAGGGCTAAAGGAGGTGCCCCCAGAAGTATATACTGTGAAATTAGGCCAAATGTCGTGGATGGTATCTACTTGGTGATAATCGATGATTTCTTCTAAAATCAGCTCTATCCAAGAGGGAATTCCGCTAATACCGCCGATATCCCAATCTTTAGCTTTTTCAGCAATTTTTTTTACGCGGCTATCCCAATCGTCGATTTTAGCAATTTCTTCACCAGGCTTATAATAGCCGCTAAACCACGCTGGTATCTTACTAGTACTAATTCCGCTAATTTCGCCTTCGTAATGATCATCTTTTTTATCTAGGTCCGTAGAGCTGCCCAGCATCAGAATTTCCTTTTCGTAAGACTCTGCTTCTAAATCGAAATTAGTGAGCGCAAAAACCTGATCGATGCCAGCTTTACGAATAGCATCAATCATGGCTTTGGTAACAGGAATCCTCTTACTTTCGCTACCCGTTGTACCGGAGCTTAGAGCAAAATAGTCGGGTACTCCAGGCCAGGTAATGTCTTTTTCTCCAGCTACTACTTTATGCCACCACTCGGACTTCATTTTTTCATAGTCGTGCATCGGTACTAGCTCGGCAAACTGTTTAGCAGGATTATCAGATTGAAGTATTTCTTCGAATTTATAATGTTTACCAAAAGCCGTGTTTTTTGCTTCCTTTAGAAGGTTTTTTAAAACCTCTTTTTGTTCTTCAACAGGCTTAGATTGCGCTATGCTGCCGCGCAGATCGATTACAGTTTTTATGATATTTCCAATTATTGCCATTTGATATTTTTTATTGTCTTTTAGCAGACAGGTTAATGATTTAAAGTTTTAATAACAATGTTAAAGTTTTAAAGATCGCTTTGAAAGTATAAGCTTTAATAATAGTGTTTAATCAATTTTTTCGGGTGGGTATTTACGGATAAATGGAAGCGTCTTTCTATGGCGAAAGGCATGAATGCCAGAAGCAATGGCTAATATTGCCGCAGCGGTCCAAGCGCTGTTGCTTATAGATTCTACCTTATCGGCATGCCGTATGGCAATAGCCACCAAGGCCCAAATGAATACTGCAGCATATTCGCGCATATTACGACTAATAATCATGAATAAGGCTAAGGCAGTTGCAAGGGCAATCATACTAATGGTCCAAGTAACTTCGCTTAGTCCACCAGTCCAATGGATACTGCTTAGATAAGCAGAAATATTTGCAATCGTAGCAACACTAATCCATCCGAAATAGAGATCAATGGGCCACCACACTAGGGCGATAAATTTTAAGGGTGCATCCCACCGTTCCATGTTTAAGCGCAATACTGCGAGGAGTAGTGCAAGTAATATAAATAACATTAGTAGCACCGAGGCGCCAATATTTTCATGCAACCAAAACCACAACCATAAGGCGTTTCCCAAATGGGCTGAAATTAAACTTGGGGCAGCCCGAGAAATAAAATTATTACCCCCGTCCTTAAAGGCACATATTAGCATATAAATAGCTAAGGCAAGAAGCCCTAGGTAGATAAGTCCCCAAATGGCAAAGGCATAAGCAGCGGGAGTAAAGAGATTGCTATAGCTGCGGCTTACTGAGCCCACTGTATTATTATCAAATACTCCTGAGTTAGCATAGTAGTTCCAAAATATTAAGGCCAATAAGACTACAAAATGAAGGCTTGCTAAAATTTGATTCTTTTTCATTTAAAGCTAATTAAGGTTTATAAACAAATCCTACTGCCGCATAGTGGATTAGCGAGAAATTATACACTTGATCAACGTCTGCTCCGCCTTCTAAAATTCGGTAGCCAGCTTTTAAGGCCAGAGTTTTATTTAGGGAATATTCAAAACCTGCGAAAACATCTTCAGCACGACCTTGAGTCCCTACCAAGGCATCTCCCCGCAGGGTGAAGAGCAGATTATCACCAGGGTATACATTTAATCGAAAGTGAATAAGGGGTACGAATCCTAAATCGGTAGTTTCCTCTTGTTTAGAAGCGGTGGATAATCGTATACGGGCATCGCGCAGTTTAGCGGTAAGTCCAATGCCGAAGCTTATTTTTTTTCTATCCACGAGACGGTAACGATAGCTTAAGCGATAGGAGTTAAATTTATAATTTACATCCGTAATCTCATTCGGTAAAAAATTAGCCTCCCCGAATTTTATGGTTTTCGAAAAGTTGCCAGAAGATTTAAATTGAAGCGGTGCATATAGAACTGAGATGCTATGCTTTTTAGCAAAAGTGTAGGAAGCTCGCAAGCGTATAAATGCACTCTGGCCAGTACCAAGCTCTGAGGGTATATTTACTAAAGTGGCCTGGCTATTTTTATTATTTGAATAACGGACATCGTTTTGAGTGTTAAAGGCCGCTCCAAATTCGGTATTTAGAACGAATTGAGCTTGGGTGCTAAAGCCGCTGAGAAGTACAATTAAAAAGTAAGTATGTAAGTTTAGTTTGAGGAAGTAAATAGTAAAAGGGTTTTAATTAATCTTTAGAGGGATAGTTTGCGGCAAAAATTCGATATTTAAAAAGGCCTACCACAATAGCGCCGCCAATTCCATTCCCCAAAAGGGTTAATATTAAAAAAATAAAATAGTTGACTAAGGATATGGACTCCGAATAAAGGAAGGCTCCAAATACTTCAATATTGCCTACAATACTGTGATGGAAGCCCACAAAGCCAATAGTTCCGGTAATTATAGCAATAATTAAGATCCGCGTAAGCACATCCTTTGTGCTGTTTAATAGCCATGTGAGCAGCCCCATTAACCAACCGGCAAAGATGCCACTTAGTAGGAGGATTCCGTAACTATGACTAAAGACGTGCATGCCTAATTTAACCATCGTAGCTTGATCAAAAACGTTTAAGTGGGCAGCTATATTCCCAATGGACAAAACGAATAGGATACCTCCTATGATATTACCAAGAATAACAATCATCCAAACCTTTAAAAGCTCGAAAATCGTTCTTTGTCCATTTAAAACGGGTAAAGCTAAAACGGAAGTTTGCTCGGTGAATAGAGCCGACTTACCGAGAATAACCAGGATAAAACCCAATGGATAAACAAACGCAAAACTTTTGTAAATAAATGCATCGGAAATTTTACCATCCATTAAATGGTAAAGGGTGCAAATTAGGGTATAGCTAAAACCAATCTCTAAACCAGCGATGCAAGAGGATAAAAACATCGCTCGACTTTTAACCTTAAAAATCTGCTCTCCCTCATTAATTACACTACTAAGAATTTCGGAGTAAGGGGTAGACTCATCTACTTCTCCAGACTTTATTTCTAAATCTCTTTGATGTTCTTCTTGGTTTTTTTCGTGTTCACTAGAATCTTCATTCTCCTCTGTCATTAGTTTTTGTTAAGTAGACAATAGCAGTATCTTATGGTTTTAGGCCGGGTTGATAGTCATAATAAGTCTACAGATAAGAATGATAGAGAATAGCCATAATTTTGGATAAATCAAAATTTATGGAGTAAAATGCCCGATTTAGCAAAGAATGGGGGCATTTTTGTTGAAATCAAGGCAGTTTTTGGCTAAAGAGCCACTGCATCATCATTTTGTCGCTAAAGGCTGCTAACCAAGCAAAGTGACCTGTTTCGGGATACTGGGTATAGCCAGGCTTGGCACCAGCTTCACTAAGCTTCTCTAGCATTTGGCGCGCTGCGGCTGCGTCTACAGCAGGGTCTAATGCCCCTTGAAACATCCAAATAGGAACATGGGCGAAGAGAGGGGCAAGGGCGGTATCACCGGTACCACATACTGGTACAGCTGCGGCAAACTTACTTGGGTATCGAGCGATAGCTTCAAATACACCGTAAGCACCCATAGACAGGCCCGTTATGTAAATTCTACTTGTATCTACTGGTAAATTTTGAATCGTTTGATCAATCAGCTCCATTAATAGCTGCATAGATTTACTAGGAAGAGCACTTGTGGCATTTTCCTTCTCAGAAAAGTTATCCCAAGTCATTTCTTTAGGGCACTGGGGAGCAATAACAATAGGTCGATACATTTTCATGATCTCTGGTGAAGCAAACTGCTCAACACCCCACTTTAGTTGTAAATTATTGTCATTGCCTCGTTCACCTGCACCATGTAAAAACACCACTAAAGGATATTTTGCATCTTTTGCATAATCTGAAACCAGCTGGCGGTAGATCATGCTATCACCTTTTGCATCCTTAAATATTTCAAAGCTAAAAGGGGAGACCTGGGCAAAGGCAGTTGAAGCACCTATTAGGAGCAGGGAAAGAAAGAAAAATCTTAGCGGAAGAAAAGCACGATTCATAATGTTTTTTATCTATAAGTTTAGCCTACCCATGACATCTTTCTTTACATGCTGTTTTTCAATGCGATTATTCGCGATACAGTTAAGATTCTCAAGGTAATTTTAAGTCCTGTTTTTGTTTGATCAAAAATGGACGAAAAAAATCAAGGCTCCAATTTCTCTTTTCAAAAACTTGCATAAAAGGCAAATTCAGTGGGCGAGCTCCTCTCGTCGCTTTGTTACAAACGGCTTGTTTATTTCTATTGGAGTTTGTGGACTCATCGCTGTGCTCTTCGGCTCCCAATTCATTAAGCCTTTTATTTTATTTTTTGGCGCTCATAACCGAAGCTCTTTGAGCTGAGCTCAAGAACTCCAATAAAATAAATATTACGTTCTTAATTGAGGCCGGATAACCTATTATGGAAGATTTCAATAGATTGAAAAATTAGACTTCCTATGCTTTTTTCTGGGTCGATATCATCAAACCTTCTTGGTTTTAGAGCCTAAAACTCGGTTCTCAGCAAGATAGTGTCTGAATGGCTAAACGAAGATAATTTATTAGATAAGCGGCGAGGCCAAAGAGCTTCGCATCTATAATAATGAACTTTAGCTTTAAGCTGCTAGTATTCATTTCTTGCCTTAAATGATGATTCCGAGCAAAACCAAGATTAAGGCTAGCTAAAAGAGGATGATTATCGATCGAAATATCTTAGACTAAACTTATTGGTTAAGCGGTATTATTCGCCTGTAATCAGCCTGGTTATAAACTCCTTTAAGCAAGAGGCGTCGCTCCTGGGCTAATAAAATCGCTCTTTAGATGGGGCCTTTTAATAGAGCCTGCCATTAATGCGGCCGCGGACCATAGAGAGAGTGGCCTTTGCTCCAAGATTTAAGAAATTGCCCAAAGAATTTTACTCTTCTTCGTTCGCGTTAGCCTTTTTAGATTTGCGAAATAGGTAAGGACCAAAAATGTTCCTTTTGGCAAAGCGTACTTGTTTATCAGAGTTCAGTAATTTCTGGTAAATGCTTTTAGGAACACCAAAACATTCAAAGGCAGTGCCGTCGATAAAAGTAATTTCCAGAAGCGCATTTTTATACTGAATATTGGTAATCCCCCCTTTGTCGATTGTTTCTTTATACTCTGCTTGGTTATTCTCGTGTGTTTCGGGAGCGATACTTACTAAAAAATGATACGCATCTATAATTTTAGTGCTCATTTGCTCTGCCTCCAAGGCTTTCTCATCGTCTGCTTGAAATTTGTCCGGATGCCACTCTTTTACCAAGCCGCGATATTTAGCCTTAAGGTCTTTTAATTCTATCTTACCTTCTATGGCAAATAACTTCTTGTACTCGTTTAATCTCTTCATATCGCGTTTATCTAAATAGCTATCACAGCTTTGGGGCTAAAATTGACACCCTCAAAAAAGCGTGCGAAAGTAGACCTTTTTTAATATGAAATAGCTTTTCGTGCAGAAGAATCAAGAAGGCTAAGCTTAGTACTTGTTCTTTAGGGGCTGGAGCCTATCAAACTTAAGCATCCATTCTACCGAATTATCCAAGGCTAGCCCTTTACTTATATTGTTCGCATCTTAATGAAAAGAACCCAGCTCGCTTCCAATTAAAACTAAGAAGACTATTTTCATCAAGCACCATAGCTTACAAGTAAAGCAATTCGATCGCTTGTTTGGCCCCTTAGAATTATGGTAAATCCAAGAAGCCTCTTTCTTTGCAGTTCAGAAAAAGCCCAAAAAGGAATAAGGGGTTTTATCGAAGATGCCCTTTAAAATTAAATACTTAAGATGTTTAGATCCCGTTTTTAATTTGTCTGTTAACATCCAAAGTATAAATAAAGAATGCCAGGGGCATAAATAATTCCTTATACTCGGTAATTTCCCACAGACGGTTAAAACTTTCGCCATTAGATAAAAAAGAAATTTGGCTTGCCAGAACCACCAGAAGGGTAGCCAAAATCATATTTCTTTCATTTTTACGAGCACTTTTTAATGTGAATACCGCTAAGATAATTACCGTACTGTGAAAAGTGAGCTGGGTAAAGACGATGTTCCACATATCATAGTTATAGGCGCATGAAATAGCTCCAACTAGGGCAATAAAGGGACGAGGTGTTAAAACCTTAAAAAGTTCTACTTTTCCTAAAAAGCCTAGTTGCGATCTAAGAAAAGGGAAGATTACTAAGAAAATAAAAGCTCCAAAATAATATATGTTTTCGGTGTAGTCGGTATAATAGTTATGGAGATTCATTTCTTTTTGCTTATTGCCTTCAAATAACTCAGGTGTTTC
>CBFHVV010000010.1:0-54673 GCA_965658965.1 Croceimicrobium sp. | reverse complement strand
CTTTCCCCCATCGCTATCTTTTTCCTTATACATAAAGAAGCTCAACTTAAAAGCGTCAATATGCTTAACCAGTTCGTTGATTAAGAAGTAGTCTATAAACGACTCAAGATCAATATAATCCTCGAAAGTTGTATTGTAATTTGGACCACCCATGGCAATTTCAAAATTCGTAATCCAATTCTCGATATACGCTTTCTGTGCTGGAACCAAATCTCCGTCATTGGGATGGTGGAATGCATAAAATGGTGAACTTCCAAGAGGCGAGTACCAACCGTCACCCGCTATATTTGGGTCATCACGATCGATCTGAATAAGGTATCCGCCAGTAAGCTCATCGCCCGAAATATCATTCGGCTTCAAGTTTGCGATGTCTACCCTATTATCATCGCGTTTAATTTTCTCCATCATCAAATAGACCCCTCGATACTCATTATTAATTACCAGTTCACAAAAATGGGTGCGCGAGGCATAATCCATCATATCCCGTCCAATTTGAAAAGTAAGGGCATTACGAATAAGACTTTTATCTGAATAGGGACCATGCAATATCCAATCGTTTTCACTGGGCATGCCTAAAATCGACACATTGTTATTATTGCCACTTGCATCGCGAGTTTCAAAGCCAAAATTCTTTTTATCAAAGGCCTGTGAAGAGTTTCCCCGAATTTCAATCCCTACATGCCCATCATAGTCATTACCTACATCATAGGCGTAATTAGTTAAACCTGGTCCATTATTAACAATCCGCATATTTGCATCAATCTTCGGCTCATCCACAATTTGCTGATTGCCGGTATTAACTATCACTAAGGGAAGGTCGCTAGAGATAAGTGGCGGCCTAAACCAATTTGGAGTTGGGCTAAAGTCTTGTGAGGTATCGCTTATCGCCAAAGACAAGAAAAAATTACTGGAAAAATCGCTAGAGCTAGTCGACGAATTGTTAATCTGGATTGCTAATACATTTTCAGTATCCTTCACAATTTGTTTAAATAAAGGCTGAAATATTGGGTAGGCCTCTGGAAGCCCACCTTGATAAAGCTGAGCCTCTTTAATGGCGGGAGTAGAACTATTATAGGCTAAAGATGAATTTGACGGCCCAAAATTACTTCGCGCAATCTCTGTCCCATTTAAATAGGCGATAAAGCCATCGTCATAATCAGCGTGCAGCATGGCCATTTTAATTTTTGCAGTATCGCCAAGGGTAAAAGGGATGCGAATACAAAGGGACATGGTATTTGGAATAATAGTATTATCATCACCATCGCCATATCCAAAACCCCCTTGCCCAGTGCTCCAAGCACTATCGTTAAACTGTGCTTGCATCCAATTAGGCGGCGGCGCGCTATTCCCAATCCGATAAGACCATATATCGTTGTTAAAAACGGCAGTTTCCCAATGGTCAATACCAGATTGAGCTCTAGAGGAAAGAGAGCTAAACCCCAGGCATAGGATTAAAAGTGAAATTCTATTTTTAAAAAGCGAAGAAAACAATGATTGCGGCATATTAATATTTGAAAGGAACATATAGAGCTCTAAAAGTATGTACTTATAGAACTCACTTAAAAAGCTCAAGCTACGTGATAAAAATTCATTTATCTAATCATGCCACTAAATTTTTTGTTGTAGCAAGAAGAGGTTTAAATCTGACTTGAGTAAAGGCGATACCCTAAAACTATTTAAGGCCATCTAAAAAATTAGATACCGCAAAACCTAAGCTTAACCAGCAAAAAATGCTAGATTCTATGCCGCTATTTAATGAGAAAAAGCTTGCTACTGACACCGGCCAGAGCAACCGCTTTTAAATCTCGCTATAGCAGGATAGGAGGATTAGAATGACGCAATAAAAATGCAAAGCAACGACTCATATATCGTATTGGGAACTAGATAATTTGTACCTTAGTGAGCCACCGAAGATATCAATATGGCTCAACTCAGTAAAAAAGATTGGCAACAACTAACCGAACCCCACTCATCGGAAGCTTCTTTAAAAAAGGAAACCCTTTTTAAATTTGGCATTTCACTCTTTTTGCTATGTGCCTTCTTGGTGTTTGCCTATCTGCAACATTTAACAAAAGACTTTGCTTTGGCAGCAATAATTCTACCGCCTAATATTATTGGCTTGGTATTAGTTGCATTTGCAAAAAAGTCGCACACGATAAAATGGATTACCTATCTAAGTCTTTTGATTTTCTTAATGGCGTTTACCTACATAGGATTAAGCCTAGATGATACACGTGGCTTAATTTACTTTGTCTCTTTTGCTGTACTATATAATTTTGAGCTAGAACGATTAGCGTGGAACAAGTGGCTAATTTTTATCTTTTGCCTATTTACCATAAGTGCGCTTTACCTTTTTAATATTGAAGTATTTTCAAAGGTCTCAATATCCCTTATCTTTATTTTTATTAGCGGTGTTGTTTACCAAGGTAATAAGAGGCGGCAAGAGCTACAGTTATTGAAAGAAAGCGAAGCCAGCTACAACTTATTTATAAAACATACCCGCCTGATAGAACACAATGTAATTAACTCAATCTCCAAACTAGTTTATGTTTCTGAAATGCTTAAGAGCCAAAATAACAGTCCTGATATTCAAGAGCTAACCAAGCTTTTAGATAGCGAGATTAAGTCTATTGAAGAAGTTATTTTAAAGACTAACAAAGACTCCCTAAATAATTTTGAAATTTAGACCATGACCAAGCTTTTTTTTATTGATGATGAGCCTATTCTCCTTAAGCTATGTGAGCTCTTTCTTGGTAGATCTAAAAACCTTGAACCTAAATTCTTCGACAATGCCTTTAGTGCTCTGAAGGAAATAGAAGGAGGCAAGATCCCAGACCTAATAATCACAGATATTAAAATGCCCCAGATTTCTGGTTTTGACTTGGCCGAGATTTTAATTTCTAAAGGCCTAATAGATCAATTAAAATTTTCTTATTGCACTTCTTTTGCAAGCTTACAGGAAGCCAGTGATATTTACAGCTTAGAGCGTAAGGATTTATTAAAATTCCCTTTCTACAATAAACCAATCGGGAGGGATATACTTGATTTTATCGAAAAACAGATTTGAGAGATTGAGAATTGTGGAGCTACACCCTCATCAGATTAATCAATGGAAACGGGAGTTTTTAGCTAAATCCGACATGGTTTTTGAGATGGTGTGGTTTGGGACCCCATTACAAACCGGACCCCAGCCTTAAGTCAACAAACCATTGATGATCTCGAGAATGGTCAACAGACCATCACCGCCAAGGATGTACTAGATTGCTAATAAGCAGGTGAGTAGCGAAGGCTTAAGCAATCAGTTTATTAGCTACCACGCGGATCACATGGATTCTGTTGGCTTGAATAGCTTAAACGTAATTGAGAATCACCTAAAAACTCGTGATGAATTGCATTTCAGATATACTTTGGTAGATCTGCTTATCTATGAGGAAATTTCCATTAGAGTTATAAACGTGGACGGAGCCATCGTTTATGACCAACTTATTCCTGATGCCTCGATAAATGCCGCTCAGATAAATGTTGAATCTTGGTTGCTAGCCACTTACATTGTGGAGCTTATTAGTAAACAAACCACTACATTAAAAAAGACAATCTCAATTAATATGCAGGAAGCCTCTCAAAGCGTTCCGGTTACCTTGCTTAATTAGATAATAATAAACTCCTTGATCTAGGTTGTTTGGCTCCCAACAAGAGTTTAAATCCTGTGACTTATAGATCATTCTTCCCCAACGATCAACAATGGTGATTTCAAAACAGTTACTAAAACCTTTTAACCAATCTATCCAGCATAGTTGATCATTCACCCCGTCGCCATTAGGTGTTATTATATTTGGTAATTTAGAGGGCACACCCAATTCACCTGATTCTATTTGCAAAGTTACACTATCAACACAGGCCTTATAGGTTGAAATCAATTTGATGTTTGCATTAGTAAGATCAAACATTGTAGGTATAGAAATACTATCACCATAATAGTTTTCACTTTCTATCCTCCAAGCAAAGTCAGATGGAAAATTGGAATAGGCTTTTAAGTGAAGAAGCCTCCCAAAACAATTTTCACTAAAAGAGTAATCCCAATCTAAACTAGGGGCTTCGTAGACTCTAATCCAGTAGTTTTTTGTGTTTTCACAAGCTAAGGTGTCCTCAATTATAATGCGATATAAACCCTTTTGCGGTAAATCTATAGTAAAAGTGTCTTGTCCTAATTCCTGCATACTATAAAGGGGTGCTTCTTGATCTACTTGAACACGCCATTTACTGGCACCAAGCTTAGGGCTAATCAAGGCAAAATATTGGTTGGAGCAAATATTTATGGTATCGCTCTCTAATTCAAAAGGCTCCCCATATATGAGCGCAAAGAACTCAGATTGAGCCTCGCTAGAGTCAGAGTCATCTTCTAATCCAGTTAACTTCATTGAGCGCATATGAATTATTTCAGTCATGCTTTGCGCAATATAAGAGGATCCATAATGATAGATTGCTGCTTTGGATGGAGAACTAACTTGATACAGGCCCGTATCCAGTAATAGCTTTGTCCAAGCCATTTCACTGGTTCCGATTCGCTCCCATGGACTTAGCGTGCTAGTAAAGCCAGAAATTTTTACTAAGCTCGTATCTTCTATTGGTACGACTAAATTGGCATAGGCCCTCAGTGTTGTTTGGGGAGTAGTATCTACGTAAAAATAAAAATCTTTAAAGAAGTCATTGTTGTTAATACCAGAAGTTGTTGTGCCATGGTACAACTGTCGTAGATCAAAAAACTAAATATTGCTGGACCGAAGATCAAAAACTAAATGGAGTATTAATTGAGAATTTAAAGACTGGCTTTACCACTGCTCATCATTACCTATATGATCATACTGGTAATAGAGTTATGAAGTCTAATATCTACTCAGGTTTGGTTAATGTTAATAGTAATTCTACTGTAACTATTCCAATGGATCCTCCAACTGTATACGTTAGTCCATACTTTATAGCGTCTCATTATCTCGAAACGGTACTGGCTAGTAAGCATTATTATATGGGCGGTCAGAGAATCGCTTCGAATTTAATAAGCTATCCCTTTGATCACAATGATCCAGCATTGGAATTGATAACAGCGCCTGAAAGCGAAGTAGGATATACTAATCAAGACGCTGGTGCTCCACAGGATTTAATGGCCACTTTACGCTGCTTATATGACGATCAATCGATTTCATTTACGACAGACTTCCTTTATTTGCAAAGTGTTGGGGAGTCGCCAGAGTTTTTAGAGCGTTGCCCTGACTTAGATGAGAATCAAGACCTTTGCCTATGCGAGCAAAGTGTCTATTTTGCAGGATTAAATGGAGCTAATTGCAATAATGTCGAAATCATTTACTTTTACCATCCTGATTATTTGGGCTCAATAGAATTTGTAACTGATATGCGCGGCAAACCCTATCAATTTTTCTTAAACACCCCTTGGGGGGAGAATTTAGAGAATCAGTTTGCTAAGAATCACACTTCGTTCTCTAGTAGGTTTAGGTTTAACGGAAAGGAGTGGGATGAGGAGACAGGCAATTTCTACTATGGGGCCAAGTATTATGATCCGAAGGTATCTATTTGGCTCTCAGTTGATCCCATTCTGAAACACCATGAATCCCCCTATAGCTTTACATCCAACAATCCAATCATGCTGATTGACCCTGACGGTAGGGATACAACCTTTGCCTCTCAACAAGCAAAGGACAGATTTGACGCTGCTTACAACCGAACTAATGAGATGGTTAGTAAGTACGAGAAGAAGATGGATAAGTACGAGTCTAAAAGGCAAGATGGCGATCTTTCGGATAAACAATTAGAAAAATATGCAGATTTAGCTGAGGAATATAGAGACTGGAAGGATACACAAGATGAATTTAATGCCATAATTGATGAAAATACCCCATTGGTTAAGTATGAGATAAACGATGCTGCGGCAATGGGTAATGCTGGATTGACAAGAAAGAGTGAAGATGGTCGCAGCGATTGGACTGTCTTTCTATCCGAAGGATATCCTAATTCAAATTACAACGAAAGTGTTATTGTTCATGAAAATTATCATGTTAATCAACGTTTTCAAGGCAATAGATACTCCCAGCTGGAGGAGCTGGGAGCATACCTTAGGCAATCGACTTATTCACCAGGGATGGTGAATGATTTTATTAATACATATAATGGAAGCGGCCTTCTCGATGCCGTGAGGCGTGCATACCCATCGATTAGAAAGTTTTAAATGATGAAAGTAGTAGTTGTTACATCCTTGTTATTCCTGTTTTCAGGCTCTTATAGCTTTGGTCAATACCACGTTACAATGAATTTAGGCAGCACACTAGGCCCTGAATTCGTTGGGTACAAGCTGGATAGCAGTGGTTTGTTTGCTGGAACCTATGTATGGGATAGCTCAATTTTTGGAGGTAAATGTTGCAAGTATAAGTCGATTAAAATTGAATATGAAAACTTAGATGAGTTAATTCTTTACAGGATCAAATTGTTGATTAATCATCATGAGTTCTTTAAAAAAGACCAGTACTTATACGCTGAAATTACAGGAAATCCTATTGTCTACAGGTTGAAAAACGTTGAAGATACGGCCTCAGTTAATATATATGATTATCACTTTTGTGGAGATAATGATGACAATAAATGCTATCTAATATCTGAATTAAGATATTTGCTATCACTTTTGGTTCCAGGAAAGTATGATGAGTTTAAGTTTTATCCGGCACTGTATTCTGAAAAACTAAATGATTAAAGATGGGGAGGAATGACCGCACGACAGTCAGACACCGGCAACTTCTATTACGGGGCGAGATATTATGACCCTAAGATTGGTGTGTGGTTGAGTGTGGATGCGGTGGCCGCAAAAAAGCATAACAGGCCATTGACGCCATATCATTTTTCAGCCAATAATCCTCTGAACATTATTGATCCAGATGGAAATGATTGGTTTGTTAATCAAGAAACTGGTGAGACTTTATACCGGCCATCCTTGGGTAAAGAAGATGCTTCGACATTAGGGGAGACCATCGCGTGGTTTGCTTCCAATGATGATATTATATTGTCTCCGAGCGATATAACTGATGGTCAGTTAGAGGGATCATATCTTCCGGGTGAATTTGAAGGTTATAATTTTTCAACCGGTATTTCTAAAAAAATTATGGAGAAGAATGATTATAAGATGGTACCAACTTTAATGAGCGAGAGAACTACGGAGAAAAAGACTTACGTAACAAACAGCCCTCATCATGGGGCCGTTTATTCTACCCATACGGTTGTAGATGAGTATTGGAAAAAGGTTACATATGCTCCAATGAACGCCCTTAGAAAGACTATAAACTCAGAATTGACGTTCGAAGACGCAGAATTTAGTTTTGGGTCCATTATGACTTCCAGCAGGAGAGTTTCTACCTTTTCCTATACCGAAAAGGGGTCTTGGCAAGGGCGGCTTCAGGGATTAAATGAGAGTGCAAAAAGCTTTTTTGACGCTTATAACTTTGGATATACTGAAAAAAATGTGCACAAACCTTAAAATTAAATTGGGCTACCTCTCAATTATTTTCACAATCGCTTCCTGTAATTTCAAAACTGGCGTTACTCCTTGTAAAACGATGGAGCGTTCATTGGAGAATCATAAACAAGTGTTACAAGCTAAAGAGTTCCAAGAAATATTTGACTTTGTAAATCAATTCGATTGTGATAGTATAACAAAAATTCGATCAGTTTACAGAAGCAGTTATAATTCTAATTTTAATTTTGGCCTTCTGATTAGAACTAGGAGCCAACCACTAAATCACAAGGTATCCATAGATAGCTGTCAAATGAAAATGATAGCCTCTCTAAAGAATTGGCCACTTTTTGATGGAGTTGATTTAAAAAATGTAAAATCTTTGGATTTCAATGAAAGTTTGAGTGACTCATTAATTTTGGTTAAAGGGGTTGCATTTGGAAACGGATATTTAGATATGTTTTTAGCTGGTTTGTATGATGTAAAACCATGTGAATTTTAACAAGCGTAAACCTATTACGGTAACACGTTAAAATACCAGCCTCTACTATTACGGGGCCAGGTATTATGATCCGAAGATTAGTGTCTGGTTGAGTGTGGATCCGAAAGCTCACTGGTATCCTAGTCATAGTCCTTACAATTTCAGTATAAACAATCCAATTAACCTAGTTGATCCAAATGGAAAATGGGTTGAAGGTGCTGGATTTTTTAACAATCTTTTTAATTCGGATAGGTATGTATTAGCCAAAGAAGAAGCAGCTAAGCATAAAAATTCAACCATACAAAAAAGGGATGATGGTTCCTATAGAGTAAGCTATATTACTAGGTCGAATGAAAGTGACGTTGGTGGCGAACATATTCACCTAGACAACTTGCATATGGAGGAATTCAAAAAAGGTGGCAACAAAAATAGAACAGATAAAACATTTATGCACACTACAGATAGACAGTTTAAAGGCTTTCTTAAAAAGGCATTTGGTGCTAGTAGCTCAATTGGTGCTTTCAATGAATCGATGGATAGGAATTTTGCCAAACCATATGCTAAATTTATGGGAGAACTGAATGCGATTTGGAATCCTGCAGTGGCCATACCTAATTCACTTAAAATCATGCACTCTGGGGTGAGCATTTTTGGAGATGAAAAAGTTGGTACTTTTGACAGATATATTGCACCTGGGGTATCTGTACTTGCACCCATGACTGGTGGCCTAGGTAAAAGTAAAGATGCAGTTGATCTTATTCCGAATTCTGTAGATACTTGGGGTTCAGTAGAGGCCGGGATTGATTTTATATCTGAGATTGTAAATAATTTTGAGGATTGATGAAAGAAATTTTAATTGTCTTAGGATTGATTTTTTTTGTTTTCCTTTTGACTTTATTTAATGTTGCTGTTAACTTCCATTTAGGCGATGAAAGTTCAATACTACTTGTCTTTATTTTTACAAATGCCTTGTATTTTATGGTGGATAGAAAATTAGAGGTGATAATTTGTATTTTTTCATTTGGAATATTGGGTGCTCTTTATAATGTAGCGCTCTTTCATGGGGTATTAACTTTTCCAATTGTTCATATTATACATCGAAATTCAATCCGAAAATTGGGAAGAAAAGCAAGATTCTATAATTTATCGGCAGAATCTGTCGCGCCTTTCATTAATAAGAAAAAGGATACCAAGATGTCTTCATGGGATTTTGGATTAATACTCATAAGTGCCTTTCAAGGGGCTGTTTTGATGGGGTGGCAAAGGTTATTTATTTAAATATGAAAGAATTAAATATCAAGTTGTCAGCTAAGCTTAAAAAAGGTCAATCTCACCAAAATGTCTTTGACGAGGCATCAACAGAGTATCCATCGGATGTTGTTGTTGAGATTATTAAGTATCACCCAGCGCTGCCAGCGAAAAAGAAGTACGATTATTTAAATTGGATTATTCTAGCTCTTATTTTTTCTAATACTTTGCTTGTCTTTTTTACAACTGGAATATCCCCAATATTAATTTGGTCTTTAGTGGCAATAATCATTGTCTTAAACCGAAGGTATAAATATTATATTTGGGTTGTAGCTCTGAGTTTTTTTTATATTTTAGGTTATTTTGTTTTTATGCTTTTTGATGAGATTTTTAGCCTGAGTATTATTGGTATGACCGTCATGGTCTTGCATTTAGTGATAATAGTCCTAATCAGTTTTGTGTCGAAAAAAATACTACCTAAGGTAATTGCAACAAAAGAAAGATTGAGAATAAATGGTGCCATTAAAATTGTTAGAAAGTTCAAGTTTAGTTAATGACTTAATGTTTAGATAAATGTTATATACTCTGTAATAGACTCTATTGTTTATTTTTTTTAATGGTACATCACCCTCCAAGCGGGCATCCTTTTATTTTTCTTAAATACCCCTTAGGCGAAAATTTAGAAAACCAGTATGCTAAAAACTATACCAGCTTTAGTAGTAGGTTTAGTTTTAATGGTAAAGAATGGGAGGGCCGAGCGTTTAAAAATAGGCCAGTGGCCTATTTTAGCGCAGGAGCCAGGTTGCCGCGTTGGCGAGTTAACTACAATTACGGGGCAAGGTATTATGACCCGAAGGTGAGTGTGTGGTTGAGTGTGGATCCGTTAAGTCACCTAAGTCCCAGTCAAACGCCTTATCATTTTGTAAGTAATAACCCTGTTATGCGAATCGACCCGAATGGACTTACAGATTATACACTTAATAAAAAATCTGGTAAAATTACTGTCGTGAAGGGAACCGAGACGACTACAGGAACAGATAGACTAATTGCGGGTAAAGCAAGGTATAATAAGGCGGGGGGATTGAAGAATAAAAATTTCCATGAGGTGGATAAAAGCGTATTTGGCACAGGTAAAGGAAAAGGTGATTTGAATACTACTCCTTTACCTGATAAAAGTGGTACGGGAACAGTTGATGTACAAACTTTTAGTATGGGAACAGGTAAGGAGTCTGAAGAGCTTTATGACTTTATAGGCTGGAATACCAAAGCAGAAGTGGCTAAGTACGACTTGAAGACGGGTTCAGGGAGTGCTGAGTCAGTATTTTTCTCATCAGGACAAAGAGAGGGTGTGGATTGGGGTACAAATTATTTGGAGGGAAGAAAAGCAGCAGACCCTGATCTTCTGTTAATAGATGCAACTCATAATCACGGTAACCTTGGGGGAAGTGTGCTAGGCTCTATAGGCCCTTCGGGCCCGGATAAACAACAGGTTGATTATCTATTAAATGGTGTTGGGGCACCAGGTGGGACACCTGTCTTTAATCAAAAAACACCACCTACTTTTAACATTTGGAGATTTGGTCAAAAACATCAGTACAATGAAACAGGAAGGATTAAGTAGCGGCTGGCTTTGGATGATTCTATTTCTATTGCTAAAAGGATTTTCTTTAGGTGCGCAAGATGATTCTGTAGTTGTAAGATGTTATCAATATGAGGGAAAGGTTCTTCAGGACATGATAGGGGAATTTTCTAAAGTTATAGCCGATGGATATGACTGTGAAAGTTCAAAGGTTTTAAGTCTTGGTGTGGGTGATAGCTTGAATATGTTTTATTTGCGACAGTTCCCTGCTCTGTATGTCTTAGAAGATAGTGACTATGGAACTGCAAGTGTAATCAGAGTAGATAGTTTTTTTGTTGTCTTTGATCCAAGCAGAATAGAGGCCATTGGAGAAGCTGAAGTATCAAAAGACTTCATCATTGGACAAATTCCAACCTGGGCCTTAGATCGCGAGTACGGATGCCTAAGGGATACGGTGTCCTACTTGGATTATATTAATACTTGGGTCAGTTTTGTGCTAAATGGAGATAGAGTGAGTTTGTCTGAGGTACATCACTCGTCAAAAGAAAGAGGTATTGAGCCTGTTGGATTATTAAAGAGAATTGGAGTTTGGTTTCGTAGAGTATTCTAACTTAAAACTTACCTCCGCTAGAGCTATTTTAAGGCCGGGTATATGTATGACTATGCAAAAGGCCGAAACAAGACTTTACTATTACGGGGCCAGGTATTATGATCCTAAGATAAGTGTGTGGTTGAGTGTTGATCCGTTGGCTGCAAAAAAGCATAACAGGCCATTGACGCCATATCATTTTTCAGCTAATAATCCTCTTAACATTATTGATCCAGATGGGAATGATTGGTTTGTTAATCAAGAATCTGGGGAGACTTTATATAGGCCAAACTTGGGTAAAGACGATGCTTCCACATTAGGGGGAAACATCGCGTGGTTTGCGTCCAATGATGATATTGAATTGTCACTGAGTGATATAACTGATGGTCAGTTAGTGGGATCATATCTTCAGGGTGAATTTGAAGGTTATGATTTTTCAACTGGTGTTTCTAAAAAAATTATGGAAAAGAATGAATATAATATGGTTCCTACTAAAGTTACTCGAGAAAGTGATATCTCGAGAATAAGTGCGGGGCCTGGTCCGCCTTTCATGGGAGGCCAAATTTTTACAGAACAGGGTTTTGAAAATGAAACATGGGATGAAGTTACATATGCACCTGAGAATGCCTACAGAAGTAATGAAGGTAAAGAAAGAGTATTTTTCAGGTGGACTAATGTCCCAGGAGGCAATAGATTGCATCAGAAGCACATAGAAAGTTACTCTTATGAAAGCCAAAACTCATTTGAAGGGTGGCTTCAAGGGATTGTCAGCCCTAAATTTTTAGAAAATACTTACTTATTATTCAATGGGAAATTACAAGACCCTTCTGGGGTACAGAAAAGTGTTAAAAGGCCTTAGTATTACGATCTTAATATTGAGTGTCTTGGGTTGTAGTTATAGGCCAAGTCATTGCGATTCATATTTATCAGCCTCTAAAGATTTTTTATTAGAGTTGGACCAAAATAAGGAAAGTGACTTTTATGCAGTTGTGCTAGATCAATACAGATGTAAAGATATTTCTTCAGTTGAGATGGTCTTTCCTAATCAAATAGATGATTATGGTTTTTACGGTATTCTTATAAGATCAAAGCTTTTGGAGTATGAGGTTGATTCAACTCTGTCTGCGGATGTGACTTTATTTAATAGACTTTCGAATAAAGATATTTTGTTTGGAGGCAATCGATTTAAGGCCAGTGAAATAACGATCTCCAATACGGATACCATAGAAGGCTCCCTCCTTGTGAAGGGTATATTGCGGATTGATTCCATCAACCATCTATGTTTGATTACATTAAGGGATTAATGCTAAATTAGCAGGTGTCTTTCTGAACTCAAGACATATTACGGGGGGAATGAACCATGCAAAAGATTGGCTTGGTTTCTTTAATGATGGTTTGACTAAAGAAGATATGAAACCTCGACCTATCTTAGAGATTGATAGTTTTCCGCGCCTAAGAGTGGATAGTACATTTGTAGATCATGATGGAAAAGTAATAAGAGCCGTAATTGATACAACTTGGGTTGTGCGTGAAAAAGAAGTAAGAAATGATTAGTCAACTAAAGCATTATCTGCAATTACTAGGAGTTATGATTTATTTTACCTCATGTGATCTTCAAGTAAATAAGGAAAAAACTTATTATTTAGAGGATGGGGAAAAAGGTTGTAACGCTTTCGTGATTAAGAAAAATCTAGATGGCTATATTTACCTTATTGGCTGCACTGATAGTCTCGATGCGACCCTAGAGGGGCGATTTTTAAAAATCGTTGAAACCGATACTGCTATAGGGTATTGTGAGTATATGTACGGCTAACAAAAGAAAACAGGTGTTATCAGCGAAGGGAATTGGTTTGTTGATTTGGAAATTATGGATCAAAGCAATAACTCTAACCCTGAGTGGCTTCAGGTTATAGATGGTACTATTCAGTCCAATAGTAAATTTTTAAACATTTATAAAGAACAAGACAACTTCGTTATCGACCCAATTGGTTTTGATCAAGACTCAATAGCTGTCGGTTTGAAGAATCAATTTCTTTTTGGAACCAAATCAGATAGGATTGAGATATCTAGTAATTTTGTTATTGACTCAATGAACTCTGACCCCTTGGAGATTTACTTGGTTTTATCAAAACTCGGTAATGGGTCGCATAAGTCAATTGTATACGAGGTATCGCTAGATAGAATCATTTTTTCAGCTCAACTTCAAGGTTTATCTGATACCATGTCGCGACGGAATACATTTGATCACTATTTACATCCAGACTTGGCTAAAGAGTTTAAGCTAAATGTGTTTAGTGCAAATTAGAATTTTTGGTGCGCCAAGAAATCCCATTCTTGATCAACGGAAAAAATTATTTAGCAAACAAAGCTTCTAAGAAAATATAACCTGATTCAGCAATTCATGCAATAGCCTTTTCAAGTTTCAGCTAGATCATTAGTCAGGAAACAGTGTTTACAATTTGCATTGCCAAATTAGGAGAACCAGGTGAGGGAGGTGGAGGCACTGATCCACTAGAAGGGCAAGCTCTTTGCCAATGCGAGCAAAGTACCTATTTTGCGGGATTAGACGAAAGAGTTGACTGCGATGCATTAGAAATCATTTACTTTTATCATCCCGATTATTTGGGCTCGGTAGAATTTATAACAGACATGCGTGGTGAACCCTATCAATTTTTCTTAAACACCCCTTGGGGGGAGAATTTAGAGAATCAGTTTGCTAAGAATCACACTTCGTTTTCTAGTAGGTTTAGGTTTAACGGAAAGGAATGGGATGAGGAGACTGGGAATTACTACTACGGGGCGAGGTATTATGATCCGAAGGTGTCAGTGTGGCTTTCTGTGGATCCGTTGGCGGCAGAGTTCCCTTCTTGGACTCCGTATCACTTTGTGCATAACAACCCTGTAAATCTAGTTGATCCAGATGGTCGGTCCGCTTGGCAACCAGATGGGCAAGGTAATCTTGTTGCAGAGAAAAATGATAACATGCAAACGCTTGCCAAGTCTCTTGGGGTGTCAGTTGAAGAAGCGACACAACTTTATAACTCCCAAAATAGTGTGTATGATGAAGTGTGCGAAGGTGATGTGGTAAGTTATAACAATGCAATGTCTAGAGATATAGCAAACAATGGTTCTAAACCCGATGACATTGGAGCAAACTATAATTACAACTGCTATCCAGCGTCTTTAACCTTATCAAGTGGGAAAGAAATTGACGCTTCAAAAGATATTTATATTGGTTGTCCTACTACGGCCGATGAAATTTTGCTTAATGGATATGAACAAGTTGGTGTTAATGATTTAACTTCAGGTAAATCATTAATTCGCTTTGGAGTTACTGATGCAGGAAGACATCCTCATAAAGCTTTTGAAAGGAATAGCCCGGATTGTTTTAGTACCATGGCAATAAAACCAGGAGGGGCTCAGCATTATGCTGTTTTCTACAACAGGTCGAATGATGGCACAATATACTGTTATACAAAAAATGGATCCAGTGCTCCAAAAATTATGACACTACAAGCCGTAATGAAGCAATATGGCAATGTTATTGGAATAGGCGCAGGATCTGGGTTTTATAATTCCAAGTGATATGAGACAGTTATTCAAAATTTTACCAGCTTTCTTCTTACACTTTCTTTGTTCAGGACAGGAGTTGACAATACTTGACTTTGACACTTTAGATCCAGTTCAAATTGAAAGTAGCTCTAATTGGGTTAAGTTTAACATTAATATTGATGCTGAAGTTCGGTCAAAGATATCTAAGGATGGATTATTTATTTTGTGCTTCAAACAGTGTAGTGATTCAATATATGTATATTCATTATATCCAATGGGGACATATCCACCTTTGCATCCTAAAATGACATTCCTATTAGGGGAAACGGATTCGAGCTTGATTATTAAAGTAGACCATGGGAGGTTGGAACAAAATGCTAGAGATGAATGGATAACCCTGTTGCAAATAAATTAGGCAGTATTCACTCGATCCATGTTCATAACACTAGTGCTACGCTACGCTACGATGATTACCTTTAGCACTATGACCACACGAAATGCTGAAACAGGAGTTTACTACTACGGGGCACGTTACTACTCGCCAGATGTCAGCGTGTGGTTATCTGTTGACCCATTGGCGCACAAGTTCCCATGGCAATCGCCATATTGTTTTACAAATAACAATCCGATAAACCTCATAGATCCTGACGGACGGGCTGCAAGTCCAATCTTTAGTAAGGAAGGGGATTTATTAGGTACAGATAGTGAAGGATGGTCTGGCAAGGCCATTGTGATGGAAGAAAAGGATTTTAAGCAAGGAATGGATCATAACGATGCTCAAAGCAAAGGCACGGAATTGGACAAGCATGGTGAAGGAATCAAAATCAGTGATAAGAGTTGGAATAAGGTGGAGAAGAATGGAGGTACAAAAATGGAGCCTTATGTAAAAAATAAGAGCAATGAGACAGTTTACTATAAGCCAGAGGGTGAAAAGGATGGTGTTGACAAAAACCCTGGATATGATGCGACAGGAGCCTATCCAATAGGGCCGAACTCGGATTTATATGCACCTGCAGATGGTGTTAACACTTCTGCTGTTGATGGTGAAGTGTTTAAAATGCCAGATCAATTTCCAAGAGTTGTTATAAGTCCTTCAGGTGTTCCAGATATCCAAGGCATACTTGAATCAGTCGTGCCAGGTATCGGCACAATAGATGCGCCTGATGCAGGTTGGTATAAGCTAAGAGACTCTATTAAGAAGAAATGAAAAGATTAAAAAAAATAGCAATCACTACCGCCTTTATCCCATTGATGGGGTTGATTATACTGATGGGGAGTCACTTCTTATTTGGAGTATCGGAGTGGGGTATGTTGCTTTACCTATACATAGTAACGTTATTCCTTGCTTACGCAAACATTATTTTTAACTCGATACTTCTGTTTGTGAAGAATATAAGGTTTGCAGCCCTTCAATACGCTATAGTAAATTTGCTGGTAGTTTTATTTTATTGGCTTGACCCTTTAGATTTGCTCTTAAACATTGACTAAAAATGTCATATAAGCCCAGCCGCAGAGCTGGGTTTTTTATGGAGCGTAAGCCTGCTATGGTATCCATCCGATTGCTCCAACAATGCCTTAGACGGCTTTGGCTTTATTTTTAAGCTACTAAATAGGATTTCGTTCATTAACTTAATACCCTAGGCAAAATATTGAATGAACAAGATTAAAAGTAAGTACTCAAGAGCACTAATTTTTATCAAGTAATGAAAAAGGCATGCTTAAGAAGCATCACAATGCACCCAAATGAAGAAAATGTATCGGTACTGTATCGGTAGAAACCAAAAAACCCTTGCTAATCTAGTGACTAACAAGGGTTTTAAATTTGTGATTGTGCCCCAGGCGGGACTTGAACCCGCACGACCGCAATGGTCACGGGATTTTAAGTCCCGCGTGTCTACCAATTCCACCACCAGGGCGAACCTAAATAAAAACCCCTCTCGAAGAGGGGTTTTTGAGCGGGAGACGGGATTCGAACCCGCGACCCCGACCTTGGCAAGGTCGTGCTCTACCAGCTGAGCTACTCTCGCATGTTGCTAATTCTTCAATTAGACTTCTTAAAAGAACTTCCCTCCTTGCGTTTGGGACGGCAAATATAATACGATTTTCAAAAACCACACAACATTATAGCCCAATTTTTTTCTTTATTTCATTTAACTTCATCAATGCCTCAACTGGCGTAAGTGTATTAATGTCTAAATTTTGGATATCAACTCTAATATCTTCAAGAATTGGATCATCTAACTTAAAGAAACTCAACTGCATATCGTCCTTTGCTTGCTTTATAGCCGTTTCTGTATCGTCACCTTTGGCGCGGCTGCTTTCTAGCTCTGCCAATATTTTTTCTGCTCGGTTTAGCACTAAATTTGGCATTCCAGCCATCTTCGCAACATGAATCCCAAAACTATGTGCGCTCCCCCCCTGCTTTAATTTGCGCATAAAGATGATCTTCTCACCTAGCTCTTTTACACTAACATTATAATTTTGAATACGCGAAAACAAATTGGCCATTTCATTCAGTTCGTGGTAATGGGTAGCAAATAAAGTTTTGGCCCGTGTTGGATGCTCATGTAAAAACTCCGCAATACTCCATGCTATACTAATACCATCGTAAGTACTTGTTCCTCTCCCAATCTCATCTAAAACTACTAAGCTTCGCTCCGAAAGATTATTTAAGATAGAAGCTGTTTCATTCATCTCCACCATAAAGGTAGATTCGCCCTGTGAAATATTATCAGAGGCACCAACACGCACAAATATTTTATCTACCAAGCCAAGTTGAGCGGCCGCAGCTGGCACATAAGAACCTATCTGCGCAAGCAAACAAATTAAAGCACTTTGCCTAAGCAAAGCCGATTTACCAGACATGTTAGGACCAGTAATCATTAAAAGCTGTTGCTCCTCGCAATTTAAATCTATGTTGTTGGCAATGTACTCCTCTCCACTAGCTAAGCTTTGTTCTATTACTGGATGGCGTCCGTCTTTAATTTCTATGGCCGTGCCTTCGTTTAGCTGAGGTAAATGATAATTTTGCTTTTTTGCTAATTCAGCGAAGGCAGAAAGACAATCGATTTGAGCAACTAGGCGACCGTTAGACTGGATTTGAACAAGAGAGTTTCTACAATCTTCTAAAAGTTCCTCGTAGAGCGACTGCTCTAAGCTTAGAATTTTTTCTTCGGCTCCGAGAATTTTAGCCTCATATTCTTTAAGTTCCGGCGTAATGTAACGCTCGGCATTTACTAAAGTCTGCTTGCGTATCCATTCTGCGGGTACCTTATCCTTCTGACTATTGCGTACTTCAAGATAATACCCAAAGACATTATTAAAAGCAATCTTTAGGTTACTAATTCCAGTGGCCTCACTCTCTCTATTCTGTATTTCCAGCAATTTATCTCTTCCATGATACACTAGCTCGCGCAATTCATCTAGCTCTGGAGAAAAGCCCTGCCGCATCACTTCGCCTTTACTAAAGTTATTCGAAGGATCTTCTTTTAAGCGATCGGTTATCGTGGCAATAAAGTCTAAGCCAGACCAAAGCTTAGAACTCAGCTCTTTTAAAGCGCCATCTACGGCAGTGCCTAAAACTTTAAGCTCATTACAGAGTATAATTCCTTCTTTAAGCTGCAATAATTCCTTGGGGGAGATCTTTCCAGTACTCAGCTTAACAGCTAAGCGTTCGAGGTCATTTATTTCGGAAAGACCATCGCGAGTTTGTGCAAGAAGATCTACAGACTTGTAAAACGTCTCCACAATCCCTTGGCGCTTCTCAATTTGCTCCAAGTCTAGCAGAGGCATGGCCAACCATCTTTGCAGAAGACGAGCACCCATGGGAGAAACGGTATAGTTTATTACGTCGTATAAGGACTTTCCATTTTGTGCGTTAGAATCAAAGATCTCTAGGTTTCGTACCGTAAATCGATCCATCCAAACGTAATCGCCGTAATCCAAACGACTAATTGCCGCAATATGTTGTAAGCTATTATGTTGGGTTTCCTTCATATAATGAAAGACGGCTCCGCAAGCAATTATAGCCTCTTTCAAGTTTTCAATTCCGTATCCTTTTAAAGAACTTACTTGGAAATGATTCAATAGGTTCTGTTCGGCAAAATCTTCTTGAAAAACCCAATCATCTAAAGAGTAAGAATAATGTTTACCTTGATAAAGTTCATGATACACATCACGTTTGGTCCGCGAATAAATGAGTTCAGCTGGCCTCAAGCTTTGAATAAGCTTATCGATGTATTCGTGGCTACCTTGGGCCACCATAAGCTCGCCCGTGGAAATATCGCAAAAAGCAATGCCTTGCACTCCACCTGTAATATGAATAGCACAAAGGAAATTATTACTACCACTTTGCAATACCTGATCATTAGTAGTAAGACCAGGGGTAACCAATTCGGTAATCCCCCGCTTAACAATGGTCTTAGTTTGCTTTGGGTCTTCTAACTGATCACAAATTGCTACACGCAATCCCGCTCTCACCAGTTTCGGCAGATAAGTATCCAATGAATGATGAGGGAAGCCCGCTAGTTCTGTTTTAGCCGCAGCACCATTAGCCCTTTTGGTCAATACAATGCCAAGAATTTTACTCGCTCGAATCGCATCTTCACCAAATGTTTCGTAAAAATCCCCTACACGAAACAACAGTAAGGCGTCAGGATGTTTGGTCTTAATCTCGTTATACTGACGCATTAATGGCGTCTCTTGCTTAGTTTTCGCAGTCAATTAAAGTACTTTTGGTCTTTGGCTAAAATACTTATAAGCTATGAGAAAGTTACGCATGAGCGAGCTAAATAGAATGAGCGCAGAAGAATATAAGGAAAGTGAAAAGCACCCTTTCAGCATCGCTTTAGATGACATTCGCAGTATTCTTAACGTAGGTTCTGTATTTCGCAGTGCCGATGCCTTTCGTTGCGAGAAATTATATCTGGGTGGTTTGAGCCCCGAGCCGGTAAGAGAAATGCGTAAAACGGCCTTAGGTGCTACGGACTCTGTAGCTTGGGAGGCCTTACCCGAAGGACTAGCCTCTTTAAGTGCGCTCAAGGCAGATGGCTATGAAATATGGGTCGTGGAACAGACTACAAATTCGATTATGCTAAATGATTGGCAACCCAATTTGGCTAAAAAGCAAATCTTTGTATTCGGCAATGAAGTAAGTGGCGTAAGTGATCAAGTTTTAGCTTTCTGCGATGGCGCCATTGAAATCCCGCAATTTGGCACTAAGCACTCCCTTAATATTTCGGTCAGCGCCGGAATAGTTTTATGGGATTTCATTAAAAAGACGCTGTAAGGACCCTTCATCCTCTTTTCGCTTAGCACTGGCCCCACGAAAGAGCTAGCAATACTTGGCAACAAAAAAAGGCTCCCATTGGGAGCCTTTTTAATACTTGTAAAAGATATCTTATTTAACAGTCACGTCAACTCTACGGTTGATGTTTCTGTGACCATTAGCTAATGGCTTAGTTTCACCGTTAGATTCTGTTTCGATACGAGAAGCGTCGATTCCGAATACTTGAGTTAACTCTTTAGCTACTGCATCAGCACGACGTAATCCCAAAGTTTTGTTATACTCTTCAGCGCCCACTGCATCACTGTGACCAGTTAATACAATTTTCACATTAGGATTAGATTTTAAAGCGTTTGCAACCGCCGCTAATCTTAAATAGTTAGCATCTGTAACAGTAGTACTGTTAAAATTAAAGAAAACAGAAGGCATATATGCACCTACTCCACCACCGTTACCAGCAGCGCTTGCAACAGAAATACCTTTGAAGTTCACTAATGCACCTTTGGGTGTATTTGGCTCAGCATCCATGTGATCCCCAACACCATCTCCGTCAGAATCAATAGTACGACCTTCAGAATCTACTTTAGCTCCTTTGGCAGTAAAAGGATCTGCATCCATATAATCAGGAATTCCATCACCATCACTATCCATTGGCGCACCGTTAGCAGCTACATTTACACCTTCAGGTGTTGAGCTGTCAACGTCAAATAAGTTACTTACACCATCACCATCGTCATCATTGGTAAGTTTACCATAGTTTTCTTTGATTTCGGTCATATCAGCAAAGATTCCTTCGAATGGGCTATAGTAAATGATGTGTTTTTTCTCTATATCACCGAATACATAAGAAGCACCAACACCAAGGTATCCCATAAAATCTACCGTTACATCTCTCTCTAGTAAATCAAAGATGTCATCGTTCATGAAGGTATTTCTGTAAAGAATATCTAAGTTAAAACGATCACTTAACTTATATTTATAAGTTAATTGCATAGGTACAAGAGCAGAAAATTGTCTTTGGTCTGGACCGCCACCTAAAGAACTTTGCAAGTTTCCGTCGATATCGTAAGAAGTCGAGTTAATACTTGCAGCGCCAAGACCAATTTGAAATAGGAAAGCTCCTTTACGATCATAGTCCTTTCCGTATAAAAACATATTGCTTAAGTTGAAGGCAACATCTAAACCTGCATCAATATAATCTCCTTCAAAATAATGTGTTCCGGCATAAGAACCAGAAGTTGAATGATAACCTGCACTACCACTTAAACCGATGGTTGGACTAAACCAATAATCCAAATGACCTCTTAGGCCAATTTCAAAGCCACCAACTCCAGATGGTTGATTAGGAACATCTTCGCCCCAGAAATAACTAGCAGCGTCACCTAATGCAGCTGTTGCTCCTACGTTTAAACCGATTGACCAGTTTCTAAAATTACTTGGATGAGCTTCTGAAAGGACCACTTCTTCTTCCTGCGCTGAAGCAGAAAAAGTAACAAGTGCAAGTCCGAAAAGTAAATTTATTCTTTTCATAAATATAAGTGGGTTATGTTTTGCATCAATTAATGCCTTGCAAAGGTACTAAAAGAGAGCGAATCGCAAATATTTTTTATTAATTCTAATTCCTCTTAACTCCTAATTTTATTTTAGCTTTATAAGTAATTCTCCAAAATCTTGTCAACCACAGTGTTTACATCACTTTCCGAATGTAAGAAATCAAACGAATCGGCATCTAAATAGAGTAAATCGGCTTGCCAATTTTGTTTAATAAAACTGGCATAACTCTCACTTAACTGTAGTAGATAATTTTCACTCATATTTTCCTCAAAGGATCTTCCCCGCTTATCAATATTATTCAGCAATGACTCTATCGGTCTTCTTAAAAAAATCAATAGGTCGGGTTGGCGAACTTTACCTAAGGCCATCTTCCAAAACTTACGGTACAACTGAAACTCCGCTTCAGGAAGATTACTTTGTGCGAAAATCAGACTTTTAAAGGGAGCGTAATCTGCTACAACATTCGGTAAAAAAAGATCTTGGGTTGCCGACAAGGCATTTAGTTGATGGTAACGGTCGGCTAAAAAAGACATTTCTACTGAAAATGCATAACGCTGCTTATCTTCATAGAATCGACCAAGAAATGGATTTTCCTCAAATTCCTCCAAAACCAATCTCGCTTGAAGCTTTGTTGCCAATACCTTTGCTAAAGTTGTTTTACCCGAGCCGATATTCCCCTCAATAGCAATGTATTTACCCTCCAATAAGCTTACGCGCTCTCGCATGGTCTGTGCAGTTTTCTAATAAATTCTCAATGGATTTACCCAAGACAGGATGGATCAGATCCGGATCCATTTCGGCCAAAGGCTGCAAAGTAAAGGCACGTAAATGTAATTTCGGGTGGGGAACAACTAGTTTATCAGTATTAATTTGTAGTTTCTCTATGAATAGTATGTCAATATCTAAGGTCCGGTCTACATATTTACCCTCCTGAGGAAGGCTGTTTCTTTCTCGCCCTAGCTCCATCTCCACCGATAAAATTCTAGCTAATAAAGTTTCGGGCAAAAGTGAGGTTTGGATTAACCAGACTTGATTTATAAAAAGATGGCTGCTCTGCATGCCCCAAGGCTCACTTTCAAATAAGCTTGATTTCTGTAAAACCTGCAAGGAATCTGATAAAAGGGCTTCTGCCTTGGCAAAGGTTTCCCGAACATCCCCTAAATTGCCACCTAAGAGCAAATGTGCTTGGCCTTTTATGCTTTTCAATCTGAACAAATACTTAATATTGCTGTCTAATCGCAAAACTAAATATATCCCATGAAATCCTTCCTTAAAATGTTGCTTGCTTCTATTATTGGAGGCGGCATCCTATTATTTTTGATATTCCTATTATTTGCCTCCCTCGCTTCTATCAGCAGCCCAGAATTAGAGGTGAAAGACAAAAGCATTCTCCGCATTGACCTCAATGCCACTTTTGTAGATAGAGCCCAAGATAATCCTTTCGCACAGTTTGACCCTCTATCTGGCAATCCGGAAAGAGCCAATGGCCTTACCAGCATCATTAGTGCTTTGAAAGCTGCTAAAGATGATCCGAAGATTATTGGTATCTATTTAGACGGTGGTGTTCCTATCGCCGGCAACGCCACTCTTAAAGAAGTACGCAATGCCCTTTTAGATTTCAAATCTTCGGGTAAATTCATCTACGGTTACAGTGAAATACTTACTCAAAAAGGACTTTATATTAGCTCAGTGGCCGATAGCTTTTTGCTTAACCCTGAGGGAATTTTGGAATTTTCTGGATTGAGTGCTTCCGTTGCTTACTACCGCGAAGCATTAGAAAAACTAGGAGTTAAACCCGTAGTATTAAGAGCAACTGGCAACAAATTTAAAAGTGCCGTGGAACCTTATCTTTTAAATGAAATGTCTAGCTCGAACAGGATGCAGCTAACCGAACTACTTAATTCATTTTGGGGAACATACCTTAGCGATATAGCAGAATCAAAAGGGATTAGTTTAACCAAGCTTAACCAAACCGCAGATAGCCTTTTAACAGACGTAGAACTAGCCGCAGAAATTGGCCTAGTAGATGGACTTGCTTATTTCGATCAAGTACAAACTCTTTTTGTTAATGCCAGTGATGGCGAGAAATTCAGTTCTCTTAATTTCATCAGTCCATCAAAATATGCGAAGCAGCTAGATTTAAACGGTAACAATGAATACAGCGACGAAAGAGTTGCCGTAATTATTGCACAGGGTGAAATTCGGGGTGGAGACGGCAGCGAATATATTATCGGATCAGACCGTATTGCGAAAGCTGTTCGTCAGGCAAGATTAAACGATAAGGTTAAAGCAATTGTACTTAGAGTTAACAGCCCCGGGGGTAGCGCATTAGCTTCTGAAGTAATATGGAGAGAGGTAGATTTAGCCCGTGCCGAAAAACCAGTTATCGCTTCTATGGGAGACGTAGCAGCTAGTGGTGGCTATTATATCGCTTGTTTTGCAGACACCATCTTGGCCCAAGCCAATACCGTTACCGGAAGCATTGGTGCCTTCGGCTTGTTCTTTACCGCGCAAGACCTAATGAATGAAAAATTAGGAATCAATATCGAAACGGTTAAAACCAATAAATACTCAGACATTGGTACTCCAGATCGGGACTTAAGTCCTGCTGAACGCCGAATTTTAATTCGTCAGGTAGACAAAATTTATGGCACCTTTAAAGAAAGAGTTGCTACGGGACGAAATTTAGACATCGCATTTGTAGATAGTATTGGCCAAGGCCGCGTTTACTCTGGCTTAAAAGCTAAGGAAATAGGATTGGTGGACCTTATTGGCGGCTTAAGTGATGCCATTAACATAGCTGCTGACAAGGCCGGTTTACAAGAAGGCTATTCAGTAGTTACATATCCTGCCCTAGAAGATCCTTTGGAGGTCTTAATTAAAGATCTTACCGACCAAATGGGAGGAGCTAGTTTAAAAGCAGAGCTTGGCCAATATGCACAATATTTAGAATTACTAGAGCAAGCGCACAGTCGCAAAGGGATGCAAATGCGCATGGAATACGACTTGGTAATCGACTAATTTGAAAAACCTAAACTCTACTCAACAAAAGCAAGCCGGAATCATGTATTTGATTCTGGCTGCTTTATTTATAGCAGCTCTTATTACTTGTAATTTAATCGCTAATAAGTTCGTTAGCATCAATTTAGGCTTCAAAACATTTATCGTTTCTGCAGGTGTTATTCCCTACCCGCTTACTTTTTTAATTACCGATTTACTCTCAGAAATATACGGACCTAAAAACACCAATCGCGTAGTTTTAGCGGGTTTGTTCGCTTCCCTCTTAGTCTTATTTATTCTGTACCTGGGGCATAGCTTTCCCGCCATAAGTAATAGTCCTGTAAGCAATGAGCAGTACGATCAGGTTTTTCAGAGTTCTAGTCGTGTAATTCTAGCTTCCATGCTCGCCTACCTTGTGGCCCAATTTATTGATGTGCGGATTTTTCATGCCATCAAAAAGAAAACACAGGGTAAATACCTTTGGCTAAGAAATAATCTTTCCACTGTATTTTCTCAATTAGTAGATACCATATTAGTAACTACCGTACTATTTATTGGCGTGGAAAGTTTTTCCTTTATTAGCGGTCTGGTACAAGATGGTTGGATGTTTAAGGCCGTATTTGCTGCAGCCGACACAATTTTAATTTATCCTTTAGTTTACCTTATCCGTCGCTATTTCAATTTAGCAAAAAGTGAAGAGATCAATATTTGGTAATAAGTGGGTTTTCAGACTATTAAAGATTACTTTAATCTTTGTCGCCGTCTATTTTCTGGGTCTAAAATTGGACAAGACCGAATTTACTGCCCTCGATCTTAATCTCAACCCGCAGCGAAGCTTACTTAGCCTTGCTGCTTTTAGCATGCTTTGGTTTTTAAATTTAAGCTTAGATGCCCTTGCTTGGCAAAAAATACAGGCTTTAATAAGCCATATTAGTCTAAAAAAAGCAATCTGGCAAAATATCAAATGCTATGGCTTAGCTTTTATTACCCCGCTAAACAGTGGTGAAATCCTTGGGCGCTATATCGTGCAAGAAGATGAGGCGCATCGCTCCAAAGCTCTCTTTCTAACCTTTTGGACGCATGGCCCCAAATTATTTGGCAAGACCATAATCAGTTTACTAATCTGCATGGCTTGGCTCTCTAAGGAAAAGCAAACCACTTATGCCTTATTAGCAGGAGCAACAATGCTAGTGGCCCTGCTTTTGTATTTTAGTCTCGAACGTGTTATTAGCTCTCTGTACGAGCGAAAATTATTTAAATACCCTCTCGCCAACTACCTAATAAAAGGCGAACCTGCTTTTAACTTAAAAGCCTATTTGCTCCTTCTACATTCCGTTCGCTTTCTTATCTTCTCGGCGCAGCTTCTCTCTTGTTTATACCTTCTTCAGCCCGAAAACATTAGTGGCGAAATACTATTTGCCATTCCCCTTTACTATTTCTTAGCTGCAGTAACACCCACTTTTTCCGGCCTTGACTTCCTCATCAAGGGGGCGCTATCTTTTTATTTCTTTAGTTTTTTCAGCGATCACTCTCTAGTATTTGTAATCGCAAGTACGCTAGTTTGGTTTTTTAATATGGCCATTCCCTCTTTAATCGGATTAGCCAGTTTAAACCGTGCAGAATTAGCACGCATCAAGCGAAAGCGAAAGAAACTTTAAAGCCGGTATGGGCGCGAATATTAAAAACCAAGCCTCCTTGAAAGATAAGATACTGACCGCGAATACCTTTTAACACTGCCTCTACCTTGGGCTGTTTATCTAAGTTAAGGGTACTGATTTTTGTGGGCCACTCTTCCACAGGATAGCCAAAATTATAAACCTTATCTTCTCCTTCCGCATAAAAGCCCTGCATTTCGGCCGAGAGCTTCTTTTTTATATTTTCCTTCTCTGCCTTTAAGTCAATCGCGGGAATATCATTCTTCAGCATTTTCCGCCAGGGGGTTTTATCACCCATATACTCTTTTAAAGCCACTTCCATTTCACCTGCCTGAAAGCGATTTTCGGTGCGCGCTAAAACGATAGCCGAAGAAGCTCCCTGATCTATCCAGCGGTTTTGCATTTGCCTACCACGGGTCACTCCTACTTTTAAATCACCGCCATTTGCTAAGTAAACAATATGTTCTTGCAACTGATAGGACTTCTCAAAAGCCAAATCTCGATCTTCGATACCTAAATGTGCTTGACTTAATTCGGGACGAATAATACTTTCTCCAGCCTGAGGTGCCGTAAAAAAACAGTTCTTGCAAAAGCCCATTCTAAATAAGTCAGCAAACTGATTTCCACAGTTTGAACAGTATTTCTCATTTAGGAATTCTATCGTAATTTGCCGACCCATAAGTGGATTGAGCTGAATAAAATCATCATTTGCCTTAAGGAGATATTGCACCCCTTTATCGTCTTGCCAAGCAGGCATTTTGCTTAAATTAAGCTCGAATTTCATATGCTAAAATTTGTATCGCTAAATTAGTAGTTCCTATGAAGCTTGCACTAGTAAATTCATTTTTAAGTTGGCGTATGAAAAAGCGCTACCATCAATTGGAGCTATTCATGAAATACCCTCACGAGGTGCAAAGCGAATTGCTAATAGAACTAATTAACACGGCTGCTGACACAGAGTTCGGGGAAAAATATGGCTTCAAAGACCTCTACTCAATAGCTACTTTTAAAGAACGTGTGCCTCTTCACTTTTATGAAGATATTGAGGCGGACGTTAATCGCTTGCGTAAGGGAGAGCAGAATATATTTTGGCCGGGCGAAGTAAAATGGTTTGCCAAATCGAGTGGAACCACCAATAGTAAAAGTAAATTTATCCCAGTTAGCGAAGCCGCCATTGAGGATTGTCATTTTAAAGGTGGTAAAGACCTCTTAAGTATTTACTGCAACCTTCACCCCGAAACCATGGTATTTGATGGAATGAACCTACGGATGGGCGGAAGTACTTTTTTAGATAACCAAGACTTGCAAAGTTATTATGGCGATGTTTCTGGCATTATCATAGAAAACCTACCATTTTGGGTGGAAATGCGCAGCACGCCCAATAATAAAATTAGTCTTATGACCGAATGGGAGTCGAAAATTGCCGCTATGGCAACCACCTCCCTTAGAGAAGACGTTACCAGCCTAGCGGGTGTTCCTTCTTGGATGCTAGTATTGCTGAACAGAGTTTTAGAACTGAGTGGGAAAAGTACCATTTCTGAAGTATGGCCTAATTTAGAGCTCTACCTGCATGGAGGAGTGAGTTTCGAACCCTACCGAAAGCAGTTTCGTGATATTATTGGGAAGGATATTAACTATATGGAGACCTACAATGCCTCCGAAGGCTTTTTTGGCATTCAAGACCAAAAAGATAGTAATGATATGCTCCTAATGCTAGATTATGGCATCTACTTTGAGTTTATTCCAATGGATACATTTGCAGGCACTGCCTCGCAAACCATTGGCTTGGATGAAGTGATTCTTGGTGAAAATTACGCGGTTGTAATCACTACCAATGCCGGATTATGGCGCTATATAATTGGAGATACCATTCGCTTTACCTCACTAAGTCCCTATCGCTTTAAAATTACCGGTAGAACCAAGCATTTCATCAATGTTTTTGGAGAGGAACTAATCATTGAAAATGCGGAAAAAGCCTTAAAAAGCACTTGCGAAAAGCATCAGTGCCAGGTTCTTGATTATACGGTAGCACCTATTTTTATGGAAGGAAAAAGTAAGGGCGCACACCAGTGGCTAATAGAATGGAGCAAAAAACCACAAAACCAAAATGCTTTTGCCGCCGATCTTGATTTAGCTTTATGCGCAATTAATAGCGACTATGAGGCAAAGCGTTACAAAGGTTTAGCCCTTAAACCACTTGAGCTCATTGAAGCTAAACCTCAACTTTTTTACCAATGGTTAAGCGCCAAAGGAAAATTAGGCGGACAAAATAAAGTTCCACGCCTTAGCAATAGCCGTGAGCATTTAGACGAATTAATAGCCATGAACCATTGATACGGCTCTTTACTTTCCTCATCCTGCTCAGCTCCTCTCTCGCTGCTCAAAATTTACAATTAAAGTTTATTAGCAGTCAGGTAGTGCCTGCCGCCGACGATTTAAAGGTTGACCCTTTTGGTAATATCTTTTACCTAAGCGCTAATGAATTACTCAAAATCAGTAAAAATTCTCCCGATAAATACAGTTATAGCGACCCACGCCTAGGGGAAATAAACTTCTTCACCCTAATAAATCCCTTGCAGCCCTTGCTGTATTATTCCGATTATAATACCATTCAAATTTTAGACAATCGCTTAAATTTTAGCCGCAGTATAAATCTCTTAGATGCCGGTTTCGTTGACCCTAGTCTACTCACTTACACCACCCAAAAGCAGCTGTTAATTTTCGATCAAGTAAGCGATCGCCTTGGCATTTTTGCCCCCGAAAGCGAAAAGCTCCTCAATTATAGTCCTGCCATTAATCAGCTAAGTTCCGCTCCCTCCCGCCCTTCGGTATTATTGAGCAGTTTTAACTACCATCTTTTGTTTCTTCCCGCCGAGGGTTTTCTGGTTTTCGATGCCTTAGCCGCCTTCCAAAAAAAAATACCCTATCGCGATAGCTTAAGAACCGCTGACTTTAATAATGAGCTTTTAGTTTGCCTAAATGAAAATAATATTATCAGCCTCATCTCGGTGCAAACCGGACAAAGGCAAGAAATTATTTCCCCGCAAAGCGCAGTAAAACGCATCATCCTCCATAATCGCTCTCTCTATTTGTGGACCGACAGAATGTTGTATCTCTACAAAGTTGATTAGACCTCGCTTTTGAGCGATAATTTGACCGAAAAACTTAGCTTTGTGAGCTTATTAAAAAACGACTATGCACATTGCAATTTCTGGTAATATCGGCTCTGGCAAAACAACCCTAACCCGCTTATTGGCGAAGCATTATAAGTGGACTCCCCACTTTGAAGACGTGGAGGACAATCCCTATCTAGACGATTTTTATCGCGAAATGCAACGTTGGTCCTTTAACCTGCAGATCTATTTTTTAAACAGTCGTTTTCGCCAGGTTAAAGAGATTCGGGAAACCGGAAAAAGCATAATTCAAGATCGCACGATTTACGAAGATGCCCATATTTTTGCTCCTAACCTGCACGCCATGGGCCTCATGCCCAGTCGTGATTTTGAAAACTATCTATCCCTCTTCGAGTTGATGGATTCCTTTGTGGAAGCTCCCGACTTACTCATTTACCTGCGGGCTTCCATTCCCACGCTAGTAGACCAAATTCAAAAACGTGGTCGCGACTATGAAAACAATATTCGCATAGACTACTTAAATCGTTTAAATGAGCGTTACGAAGCATGGATTTCCGGCTACGACAAAGGCAAGTTACTCATTATCAATGTAGATGATAATAAATTCGCCAATAATCCTGAAGACCTCGGGAAGATTATTAATAATATCGACGCGGAACTTAACGGTTTATTCTAAGCTCTTACTATTTATTTGGGCGGCAACCGGGCTTTACACTTCAAGTCCTCGCCCTTATCGCTCCCTTTTGCATAACAGCTTCACCAGGCTTCCTTTGGTCGCCTTGTCCAGCTAAGCACAGGGGCATAAGCGCTCTGGGCTTTTCGTTACAATCCCTGCCGCACTTAGCCTTAACAACAGATCTTAGCTACAAGAAAAAAGTTTAAAGCATAAAAAAAGCTGCCATTTCAGGCAGCTTTTTTTAAATATCTATTTTGCTCAAACTAGTCCATATTCAAACTAGCTACCAAGCGCTTTTCATTTATAATGCTTATCTCCACTTTTACGGGGATCGCATTGCCGTCTAAAACCATAGCCGCTTCTCCTTGAAACATGCCATTTTCGCCTAAACTTAATTCTTGCGCACGAATAACGGCAGTACCAAACTTCGACTCCAAAAGGCCAGAAACTTGTTCGCTATTCAACTGCATGCTGAAATCAACAATATTCTCTTCAGAAGCATAATCATAACGGAAAGCCTCCGCTTTAATATCACCAGACTTCTCAATACTATTGCTAGTAAAATGAACATTGGCTGCATTGGCTCCTTCATAAGCGTATACTTCGCCAGCGCTAATGCTAACCACTTCATCCATATAAGCGTGATCTCCTGCACCCGCTTCTCCTACGTGAATATGAGGAGCAATTACTAAGGAAACGATAGACATTAATTTAATTAAGATATTCATAGAAGGACCAGAGGTATCTTTAAATGGATCACCTACAGTATCGCCAGTTACGGAAGCTTTATGCGCTTCAGAACCTTTGTATTCCATCTTACCATCAATCATTACACCCTGCTCAAAAGATTTTTTAGCATTATCCCAAGCACCACCAGCGTTGTTTTGGAAAATTCCCATCAAAACGCCACTAACCGTAACACCGGCTAAAAGACCACCCAACATCTCGGCAGAAGAAGTATCTTCAAAAACTCCTAAAAATCCAAAACCAACAATTAAAGGGGTGACTAAAGCAATAGCACCGGGCAGCATCATTTCACGAATAGAAGCTTTGGTAGAAATCTCTACACACTTTTCGTACTCAGGCTTGGCCTTATACTCCATAATACCAGGGATATCTTTAAACTGACGACGCACTTCATGAACCATGGCCATGGCAGCACGACCTACAGCAGATATCGCTAAGGATGAAAAGATAAACGGAATCATACCTCCTACAAATAGCATCGCCAAAACGGGAGCTTTATAAATATCAATGGCATCGATTCCCGCAATTCCTACAAAGGCTGCAAAAAGGGCTAAAGCCGTTAAAGCTGCAGAAGCAATAGCAAAACCTTTACCAGTCGCAGCGGTAGTATTACCTACTGCATCTAAGTTATCGGTACGTCCTCTTACTTCTTCAGGCAGGCCGCTCATTTCCGCAATACCACCTGCGTTATCAGCAATTGGCCCAAAAGCATCAATGGCAAGCTGCATTGCAGTGGTCGCCATCATACCAGCAGCAGCAATAGCCACCCCGTATAAGCCCGCAAAAGAATAGGAGAAAATTATACCTGCGGCTAAAATTAAGATAGGAATTACGGTAGACTGCATTCCCATCGCTAAACCACCGATAATGTTTGTGGCATGACCAGTAGAACTTTGCTGAACAATAGAGTTTACCGGCTTTTTACCCATCGAAGTATAAAACTCGGTAACCCAGCTCATTAAAGCTCCCACAGCAGTACCTACTAAAATCGCGAAGAACACATCTAGAGAACTAAACTCGTAACCTCTTAAGACCATTGTTTCTGGTAACATCCAAATGCTTAAAGGATAAGAAGCGATTACAACAAAAATCATCGAAGACCAGTTACCTATATTTAAAGCCTGTTGAACTGAGCTATTTTCGTTACTCACTCTAACAAAAGCCATCGAAATAATTGAGAAAATCAGCCCCAAACCAGCGATTACCATGGGTAATAGAATCGGCGCCATGCCACCGAAGTTATCGGTACTAGCAATCTCTTGACCTAAAACCATAGTGGCTAAAATTGTCGCAACATAAGAACCAAATAAATCTGCTCCCATACCGGCTACATCACCTACATTATCACCTACATTATCGGCGATTGTTGCGGGATTACGAATATCATCTTCGGGAATTCCTGCTTCCACTTTACCAACTAAATCCGCGCCTACATCAGCGGCTTTGGTATAAATACCACCACCCACACGAGCGAAAAGCGCAATAGATTCAGCTCCTAAAGAAAAGCCTGCTAATACTTCGATGGCAGTTTTCATCTCTGCCCCGTTTATTGCTGCTCCAGCGGGTACAAATAAATTGTAGAAAACGATAAATAAAGAGCCTAAACCTAAAACAGCTAATCCTGCAACTCCCAGTCCCATTACAGAACCACCTGTAAAGGATACTTTTAAAGCTTGAACTAAACTAGTACGAGCTGCTTCGGTGGTACGAACATTAGACTTAGTAGCAATGCGCATTCCTATATATCCCGCCAAGGCAGATAGAATAGCACCAATAATAAAGGCGATCGCAATAATTGGACTAGAATGCTCTACCAAGGTACCAGAGTATCCAAGTAAAATTGCGGCAATCACTACGAAATAGCTCATTACCTTCCACTCTGCTTTTAAGAAGGACATAGCACCATCGGCGATATAGCCTGCTAATTCGGCCATCTTTTTGTCGCCTGCGGCTTGTTTGGTTACCCAGGCCGATTTAACCAGCATCACTAGTATGCCCACCAACCCTAGGGCAGGGACCAAATACATTAACCACTCGTTCATAATTGTTTGTTGATTGTTAATTAGTTTTGTTTGAAGGGGCGCTAAAGTAAATTATTTTCTCACTTAGACAAAGGCCTAATTTCAAGACCAATAGACTAAGGAAAAAAATAGCCTTACGAGCTAGCTTATTTTTGGTAGCTAACTTTTTTTACCGCTTCAATCACTCTTTCTGCATTTGGTAAAAACTCTTTTACCAAAGTTGGCGCATAAGCCATTGGCGTATCAGCCGTATTAATTCTAATTATCGGGGCGTCTAAATAGTCGAAAGCATGCTCCTGACAATGGGTAATAATCTCAGTTGAGATATTCCCTAAAGGCCACGCTTCTTCTAGAATAACCATGCGATTAGTCTTCTTTAAAGACTTAATAACCGCCTCATAATCAATAGGACGTACTGTTCTTAAGTCAATAATTTCGCAGCTAATACCTTCCTTAGCTAATTCTTCCGCAGCTTTGTCTGCTTCTTTAATGATTTTACCAAATGAAACAATGGTAACATCCTCGCCTTCTCTGCGTATGTCGGCTTTCCCTAGTGGAATCAAATACTCCTCTTCTGGCACCTCCATTTTATCACCGTACATCTGCTCACTCTCCATAAAAATCACCGGATCATTATCTCTAATGGCACTTTTTAAAAGTCCTTTAGCATCATAAGCATTAGAAGGCACCACCACCTTTAGCCCTGGTGTATTTGCAAACCAGCTTTCAAAAGCTTGACTATGCGTGGCACCCAATTGTCCTGCCGAAGCTGTTGGGCCTCTAAAAACGATAGGCACATTTAATTGACCGCCACTCATTTGGTACATTTTGGCAGCATTATTAATAATCTGATCGATGGCAACCATCGAAAAGTTAAAGGTCATGAATTCAATAATTGGTCTTAAACCATTCATAGCAGAACCCACACCAATACCCGAAAAACCTAGCTCAGCAATCGGAGTATCGATAACTCTCTTCGGGCCAAATTCATCTAGCATTCCTTTCGAGGCTTTGTAGGCGCCATTATATTCGGCTACTTCCTCACCCATTAAATAAACATTCTCGTCGCGACGCATTTCCTCACTCATCGCCTCAGCAATAGCCTCTCTAAATTGGATAGTTCTACTCATTGATCATTCTTTTTCAGGCGCCAAAAATACTAATTAGGAGCTAAAGACCTCATTTTTTAGTAAATCTAAATACGATAATCATTAGAATAGGCAAACTTTAAGGAGATAGCTCACTCAAGCTGGGTTCCAGCTTTCGATTTACACCAGGAAACCTGAATATCATCAAAGCTCTTGCAAACATAAAGTCGGAGTTAAACATTATATATGCGAGGATAAAATGTAATTCTATAATGCTCGAGAAGAATTTCGCCTGAAAAGCTCATTCTTATGCATGCATAACATTTTGTCTTCGGGTTTTTTATGGTTATTTTCGCACTTTAAATACAATCACTTCTCAAAGAACACAGTATAAATTATGAAGGTATTAGTTTGCATTAGTCATGTACCCGATACTACTTCTAAAATCAATTTCACTGACGACAATAGTGCTTTTGATAAGAATGGGGTACAATTTGTAATCAACCCATACGATGAGTTTGGCTTAACTCGAGCCGTTTGGTTGAAAGAAAAGGAAGGCGCCCAAATTACGGTGCTAAATGTAGGAAGAGCAGAAACTGAGCCTACTTTAAGAAAAGCATTAGCCATTGGCGCGGACAGTGCCATAAGAGTTGATGCCGATCCGAGCGACTCTTTTTATGTGGCTCAACAAATTGCCGCAGTTGCCAAAGAAGAAGAATTTGATTTAATTATTGCAGGTCGAGAATCTATCGATTACAACGGTGGACAAGTTCCCGGTATGGTGGCCAGCATTCTTAATCTACCTTTCATTAATGCTTGTGTAAGCATGGAGCTAAATGGTAGCGAAGCCAGCTTAGTACGTGAAATCGACGGTGGTAAAGAATCTGTTACAGCTACACTGCCATTTATTGTTGGTGGACAAAAAGGCCTTGTAGAAGAAAAAGACTTACGCATTCCTAATATGCGTGGAATTATGCAAGCGCGTAGTAAAAAATTAGATGTTCGCAATCCCCAAGAAGTTGCGGTAAAAACTAGTACTGGCGAGTTTTCGAAGCCTGCTCCAAAAAGTGCGGTGAAAATGATTGACGCCGAGAATGTGTCCGAACTAGTTCGCTTATTGCACGAAGAAGCGAAAGTTATTTAATATCAAAAAAGAAGAAACATGTCAGTATTAGTATATCTCGAAAATTGGGAAGGTCAATTTAAGAAAAACACTTGGGAAGCTGCACTCTATGCTTCTAAAACCGCCAATATGCAAGGTACCGAGGCAATCGGTGTTGTGATTGGTGATATTAACGAATCTGCGGAAGAAGCCGGTAAATATGGTATCTCCAAAGTGCTACACCTCAGCGATGAAGCGCTAAAAAACTTTGACGCAAACCAATACGCTGCCGCTTTAGCGAATTTAGCGAAAGAGCAAAGCGCCTCAACCATTATCCTGAGCGGTACCTTTAACGGTAAAGCCTTGGCCCCTGCTTTAAGCATTAAACATAATGCCTCTTTATTAAGCAATGTAGTAGCCCTGCCTAGCAATGCCAGTCCTTTAACAGTAAAACGCGGTGTTTTTTCAGGAAAAGGGTTTAATGACCTTATCAGCAAAGAGGACAATAACATCATTCTTTTTGTTCCTAACTCTATTGCGCTAGAAGAAGGTAATGGAAATGCGGTAGTTGAAAATGCTTCCTTTGCTGCTGGCGACGACAAAACAGTAAAGGTAGTGTCGGTAGATCGTGTAAAAGGTAAAATTCCTCTTCCTGAAGCAGAAAGAGTGGTAAGCGGTGGACGTGGTTTAAAAGGCCCCGAAAACTGGAATATGGTCGAAGACTTAGCTGAAGTATTAGACGCTGGTACCGCCTGTAGCAAACCTGTTTCCGACATGGATTGGCGCCCACATAGTGAGCACGTAGGCCAAACTGGAATTGCTATTAAACCAAATCTTTATATCGCTATCGGTATCTCCGGCGCCATTCAACATTTGGCGGGGGTAAGTGCTTCAAAAACTATTGTTGCTATAAACTCCGATTCTGAGGCACCTTTCTTTAAAGCTGCAGATTACGGTATTGTTGGAGATGCTTTTCAAGTAGTGCCGCAGTTAACGGAAGAATTAAAGAAATTTAAGGCCGCTAATTAATGGAGCATATTAGGCTCTTTGTTAAAGGACTATCCTACAGCCAAACTCAGTCTGGGGCTTACGCCCTAGTTCTAGCAGAGGAAGGTGGCGAAAGAAGATTACCTATTATTATCGGTGGTTTTGAAGCCCAAAGCATTGCCATTGCTATAGATAAGGATATGAATCCTCCACGTCCTTTAACACATGACCTGTTCAAAAATTTCTCAGATGCTTTCAAAATTAATTTGAAGCAAGTAGTAATACACAAATTAGAAGATGGAGTATTTTACTCCATCTTAATTTGTGAGCAAAATGGAATTGAGCAGGTTTTAGATGCACGCACTTCTGATGCCGTTGCCTTAGCCATTCGCTTTAAGGCACCCATTTTTACCTACACTGAGATTCTAGACAATGCTGGGGTAATCTTAAACGAGAAAACTGGTAGTTCTAAATCAGATCAATTAACTAAACAGCCAAATGCGGAGCTCGACTCCGAGCCTGCAGCCGAAGGCTCGTCATTAAAAACGCTTAGCAAAGAGGCCCTTAATAAAAGTTTAGAAGAGGCTGTTTTAAACGAGGACTACGAGCGCGCGGTTCGGATTAGAGACGAAATTGATCGCCGTGGGTCGAAATAATTGCTAGCGATAAGTTTAGCAAGTCCTTATTTTCTATTTTCGCGGACAATATGATGCGTATCAAACTTCTTCTACTTTTAGTCTTTAGCTTGGGGCTTACAAATACTGTTATATCACAGACCCTAGAAGGAGATTGGCAGTTTCAAGCGATTCTAAACCAGCAAGGCGATTCGCTATTTAGTATTAGCGATAGTGATCAATTAAACTTTTCGGCTGACAATTTTAAGTACCAGTTAGCGGCTAAAAAATTAATGGCTTCTGGAAAGTTCTCTCAAATAAAAGATAGTTTAATCTTTCGTTATCTCGCGCCAAGCGATACCCTAAGAAGCTACCGAATAAGTTTCAGTGGCGATAGCGTTTTGCGCTTAGAAGAAAATGAAATTCGCTACCTTTTCAAACGCCCGATAGTAAGAAAAACGGGCATTGCCGCGGGCCTACCTCTCGATTACGATTTTAGCGGAAAGTCCTTCGACTTAGCCTCTTTAGCCCGCGGACTTCTGGGTTTAAGCGTTTTACTAACCCTCACTTTCTTCATGTCGGCCAAAAGAAAGGCGATAAATTGGGCTTTGGTTTTTAAAGGCTTGGTTATCCAATTTATTTTTGCCCTCGCTATCTTAAAAGTATCCTTTATCCGTACAGGCTTCGATTGGTTAAGTGAACGCTTCGTAACCTTATTGAGTTTCACAGAAGTTGGCGCTCAATTCCTCTTCGGAGAATTAATTAATGAATCCAGTTCCTTAGGCTATATTTTTGCTTTTAAAGTTTTACCGACAGTAATTTTCTTTTCTGCTTTAACCAGCTTGCTCTTTTATTACGGCATCATGCAAAAGATTGTATATGCCTTCGCTTGGGTTATGAAGCGAACTATGAACCTAAGCGGTGCGGAAAGTTTAGCTGCCGCAGGAAATATTTTTCTTGGTCAAACCGAGTCTCCACTACTCATAAAGCCCTACATCAATAAAATGACCCGCAGTGAGCTACTTTGTATTATGAGTGGCGGAATGGCGACCATCGCTGGCGGGGTTTTAGCGGCCTATATAGGCTTTTTAGGTGGCGATGATATCGTGCAGCGCACCTTCTTCGCAAAGCATCTTTTAGCGGCCTCTGTTATGAGTGCCCCTGCAGCCGTGGTCGCAGCCAAGATCCTAATGCCTGAAACGAAAGAGGTAAATAAAGACATGCGAATTGGCAACCACAATATTGGCGACAATGCCTTAGAAGCCATTACGAATGGAACCACCGACGGCCTAAAGCTTGCTGTTAATGTTGGTGCCATGTTGCTCGTATTTATTGCCATAGTTGCGATGGTAAATGCATTCCTTAGTGATTTCATCGGAGATATTACTGGCCTTAACATTTGGGTACAAGAATTTACCAATGGACAATACAGCGGATTTTCAATGGAGTTTATCCTTGGCTACACTTTAGCGCCAATTACTTGGTTAATGGGGGTTGCGAATGAGGACATCTTTTTAGTAGGCCAGTTATTAGGGGAAAAGACCATTCTCAATGAATTTGTAGCCTATGTATCTCTTGGCGACCTTATGGCAGAAGGGAAATTTAGTTCTGAGAAATCTATAATCATTGCCACCTACATTCTCTGCGGATTTTCCAACTTCGCCAGTATTGGAATTCAAATTGGAGGCATTGGCTCTTTGGCACCATCAAGACGTGGCGATTTATCGCGCCTTGGCTTCCGGGCTCTTATTGGTGGCACCATGGCATCGCTATTTACTGCGGTTATTGTAGGTATGCTGATCTAAAAAAACCGACATAAAACTAGTTGAAGAACCAAATTTCATGTCGGGTAATAATCGCTTAAGCTTTCGCTAGAGCTATATCATAGGCCTTTTCGTAATGACTGCGTAAAAGTTTCCAATCAAATCGTTCTGAGAAATCTTCTGCCTTACTACGCTGAATTATTCGATAGCGTCTGTTGTGTTTCACAAAATGCCACAAATAGGTGGTAAGGTCGTTTATCTCCTGTTCACGACTACGGGCTTCACGTTTCAAAACAAAAATGCCATGGTCCTCATCCGCATCTTTCATACCGTTAACATATCTACCAAAACCCGATAAATTGGAGGTAACGGTTGGTACTCCACGAGCGATACACTCCAAAGGCGTGTAACCCCATGGCTCATAATAGCTTGGGAATATTCCTAAATTACATCCGCGCACAAAATCGCCGTAATCTATACCAAATAATGGGTTTGTGCTTTTAATAAATTGCGGATGATAAACAACCTTCACCTTATCTAGGGGACTATTAAACATTTGGTTTTTACGCATAAAACCAAGAATCTCATCCCCTTGATCATCTTCTAAATTATGGGTAACAATAATTGGCCACTTGTCATTTTTCCAAGATTGCACCGTTCTCCTAAAACGCAGTTTCCAATAATCGTCTACCATATCATTTAGGGGCGGTAAGCGATGATCTTTATCAGAACTTAGAGCCGCTTTAAACAACCTTGAACCAATTTGTTTTTCAATAGATTCAACATTGTTCTGTATTTCACGCATCACTCCACGAGATTGCAAAACCTCAGGATTAATAGACCACACATCCCTTTGGGTTACTACAAACATAACTACCGTGGTAGACATTCCAGCCTTCACCATTTTCTGATTGAGGCGTCTTAGTGCCTCTAAGGTAATATCGTAACCTTTATTACTATATTCATATCTACCAGAAGTGAAAAAATACAAGGTATCATCTAGGTCAAAGCTATAACTGCTAAAGAAATGCCCCATGGTAAACTCGTGCAATTTCTCTTTAAACTTCTGATGTAAGTTTTGCACCTCATGCATCGCTACGAAGCGCTTTATATTTAAGCCATTAGGCGTTATCTCATCTGGTTTTGTGTCTAACAAATGCTCACACTCCAAGGCGGTTACTTCACTAACAGTGGTAAAACCATCAGCCATTTTAGCCGAAAGCCTCTCGATTTGCACAATGGGTAAAATTCCAAAATGACGTGACTCGGCCTCCCAATCGTAACTAGGTAGTTCGTGGTAAAAATCGGGCTTTGTCATGGCCAAATAACGACCTAGCATGGTAGCGTGTGTAGTAAAAACCGTTTTACACGAAACTTGGGCTTTTTTCATTTTTAAGATTGGCAAGGAAGACATCCACTCGTGGAAGTTCACCAGTAACTGCTGCTCCCCCATTTCTTCGCTTAAATAACTGAGAAATTTAAAGTTTACCTCAGCCCAAAGAATCATTCGTCCGAGCAATTCATTATTCTCATCCCTTTCAATACCGAAATCCTCAAATAAGCGATTGCGATAATTATCTAAATTATTAAATCCAAAATCTGGCTTTATTAATACCACCTTAGGGCGACCAGTCACTAACCACTGCCCGTAAATAACCTCGTAGCCTTCATTAGTTAGACGATTAACAGCACGGCTCAGTGGACTCGAAGCATCTGCAATCAAATCAATTTCCGCCTCAATATTTGGACTCTCTAGCGGTCCCAGCAAGCAGTAATTATCTCCCCACCTTTCCACCATAGCTGGTACCTTAGAGCGAATAACCGTATAAATACCTCCTATCTGATTACATACTTCCCAAGAACATTCTAAGAGCAACTCGGAACGAGACTGATTTGACATAGACTAATTTTTCGTAAATATGGAGCATATTTAGCAAAATGCAAAGGTGTTCCAAGTCATTTCGATGAATTAAAATTAAGGGGAGAAGATTTTTAAGCCTTTCTTAATTTTAAAATACCTTTGAGGGAATTTTATATTATGCAGCAATACCATCAGCTCATGCGGCACATCCTAGACAAGGGCGTGCTAAAAAGTAATCGTACCGGCATCGGAACGCTCTCTGTTTTCGGATATCAAATGCGTTTTAACTTGCAAGAAGGCTTTCCTTTGGTCACTACTAAAAAGGTTCATCTAAAATCTATCCTTCACGAGCTTATCTGGTTTATAAATGGCGATACGAATATTCGCTATTTAGTAGAAAACGGAGTAAATATTTGGAATGAATGGCCCTTCCAAAGTTACCTTAAACACCAAGGAAAGGAAACAGATCTACCCAAATATTCGGAGGCCTGGAAAGAAGAGTTAAAGGTCTTTAAAAGTAAAATTGTATCGGAACCTGACTTTGCTGAAAAGTGGGGCGAATTAGGGCCTGTTTACGGCAGACAGTGGCGAAACTTTGAAGGCGTAGATCAAATCACTCAGGTAATTGAGGACATAAAAAAGTCGCCCGATAGCAGAAGGTTATTAGTGAGTGCTTGGAACCCAAAGGATATCCCCGTAATGGCGAAATCGGGTCTTCCGCCCTGTCATACGCTTTTTCAATTTTATGTGGCTGATGGCAAATTAAGTTGCCAGCTTTATCAGCGCAGTGCCGATGTATTTTTAGGTGTGCCTTTTAATATTGCTTCTTACGCCATTCTAACCATGATGGTAGCGCAAGTATGCGGACTGGGTTTAGGAGATTTCGTGCACACTTTAGGAGACGCGCATATCTACGAGAACCATTTAGACCAAGTTAAATTGCAGCTTTCCCGCGAGCCAAAAGCACTTCCGCAGCTTAAAATGAATACTGCAGTAAATTCAATTTTTGACTTCAAGTACGAAGATTTTAGTTTGGAGAACTATAGCCCGGACTCTGCTATTAAGGGGCAGGTAGCGGTTTAAGGAAATAATTATTAAGCATGAACATTACCCTCATTGCCGCCATGGCAAAGAATAGAGTTATTGGCAAAGACAACCAATTAATTTGGCACTTCCCGAATGACCTAAAGCATTTTAAAACGCTAACCTCAGGCCACCATATAATTATGGGTAGGAAAACCTTTGAAAGTGTAGGCAAGCCTTTACCCAAGCGGACTAATATTATTATTACCCGTCAAGAGGGGTATTCCGTGGAAGGGTGCCTAGTTGCCCATAGCATAGAAGAAGCACTTTCATTGGTGAAAAACGATGAGCAACCCTTTATAGTGGGTGGGGCTGAAGTTTACAAACAGGCTTTGGAAGTGGCTCAAACAATAGAACTCACCTTGATACACAGCGACTATGAGGGAGATAGTTATTTCCCTGAGTTCGATTCCAGTGAATGGAAATTAGCCAGAGGGGAAAAAAAAGAGGCGGATGCTAAACACATCCACCCCTATGAGTTTTTAACTTATAAAAAGCTGTCTTAGCTAACCGCTTTAAGCGCGTTCAAAGACATTTTATCCATGCGCTTACTCGCGTAATCTTTATCAACTACTAGTTTATGACCTTCTTCCGCTTCGCCGGGCAGTTCAAACATGGCATCGGTTAAGATGGCTTCAATAATAGAGCGGAGGCCCCTTGCACCGAGCTTAAACTCCATGGCCTTTTCCACTACATAATCAATGGCTTCCTCACGGAAATCGAGATCCACCTTATCCATACCCAATAAGGCAACATATTGCTTTATAATGGCATTTTTAGGTTCTGTTAAAATTAGTTTTAACACTTCTGGCGTAAGCGGATCTAGATGGGTTAACACTGGAATACGCCCAATTAATTCTGGTATTAATCCAAAGCTTTTTAAATCTTGTGGAGCCACATAATTTAACATATTCTCGGTATCCACACCATCGCGATCTTGCGAGCCATGAAAACCTACTGCTCGTGTATTTAATCTGCGTGCAATATTTCTTTGGATTCCGTCAAAAGCCCCACCAGCAATAAATAAGATATTACGAGTGTCCACTTCAATAAACTTTTGATCTGGGTGCTTACGACCACCTTGTGGCGGGACGTTTACTTTTGTGCCTTCCAGAAGCTTTAACATGGCCTGTTGTACTCCTTCCCCACTTACATCGCGAGTGATGGATGGATTATCTCCTTTGCGGGCAATTTTATCAATCTCGTCTATGAAAATAATGCCACGCTCTGCTGCTTTTTGATCGTAATTAGCGGCCTGCAATAAACGCGTGAGAATACTTTCCACGTCTTCACCTACATAGCCAGCTTCTGTTAAAACTGTCGCATCTACAATAGTGAAAGGTACATTAAGCATGCGAGCGATTGTTTGGGCTAATAAGGTTTTACCAGTACCCGTTTCCCCAACCATCATAATGTTCGACTTGTCGATTTCAACCTCCTCTTTCTTTAATTCGGATTGGTCTTTACTTAAGCGCTTGTAATGATTGTAAACCGCAACTGCGAGAACCTTTTTAGCGGAATCCTGACCAATAACATATTGGTCTAGAAACTGCTTAATTTCTTTCGGCTTTATGAGTCGCATAGAGCGAGAAAGTTCCTTCCGCTCTTGGGTATCTAGCTCTTCTACAACGATACCATAAGCTTGACGAATACAGTGGTCACAAATATGACCATCTATTCCTGCTATCAGAACATTGGTATCTTTTTTCTCTCGTCCACAAAAAGAACAAGATAAATTTTCCTTGTTACTGCTCATAATTGTTAATTCCGTGCAAAAATACGGAATCCGTTCTAGAGCATTCCAGAACGGATTCCCAATTAAGTGATTAGAGTTAAAACGATTTTAATCTTTCTTTCGTTTGCTGTCTAAAACTTCGTCAATCATACCGTAACCTTTAGCTTCATCTGCATTCATCCAATAGTCGCGATCGGAATCGTCAGATACTTTTTGGAAATCTTGCTTTGAGTGATCGGCGATGATCCTATAAAGTTCTTCTTTCATTTTTAAAACCTCACGCACGGCAATTTCCATGTCACTAGCTTGGCCTTGCGCGCCACTCATTGGTTGATGGATCATTACCCGGCTGTGTTTTAGAGCAGATCTTTTCCCATCTGCACCAGCGCATAATAAAACCGCCCCCATGGAGGCAGCCATACCGGTACAAATAGTCGCCACATCTGGATTTACCAACTGCATGGTATCGTAAATACCTAAACCAGCGTAAACCGAACCACCCGGACTGTTTAAATAAATCTGAATGTCTTTGGTTGAGTCGGAAGACTCTAAAAATAACAATTGCGCTTGAACGATATTTGCCACTTGGTCATTTATCCCGGTGCCTAAAAAGATGATTCTATCCATCATTAAACGAGAGAAAACATCCATCTGCGCTACATTCATTTGGCGCTCTTCGATAATATAAGGAGTTAGCGAAGATTGAAGGTAATCGCCAACATGCATTGAATTTAAGCCGCGATCTTTCACAGCATATTTCATAAAATCTTTTCCGAAATCCATATTTTAATATTTAGAGTAGTAATAATAACAAAAAAGGCCCGACAATGATCGGGCCAGTTGAAAATTATGACAGTTGTGCAGTCTTACTTAGCATAAAGTTCTTTTGCAAAGTCGTCGTAGCTCAATTCTTTTTCTTCAATTTTAAAGCTTGTTTTGAAGAATTCCATCAGTTTGCGCTCGAAGAGTTGATCGCCGATACGTTCTGCTTCTTCTCTATTTCCAAGCACATTATGAGCGATCTGATCTAAATCAACACCTTCTGGCATTTGACCGTATTGTGCCATCTGCTGCATAACCAGTTGCTTGGTAAACTCAACAAGCTCCTCTTGCTTAACCTCAATATTATTCTCTGTGATAATACGATTTTGCATTATCTGCCAGCGCATATCCTCTTTCATGTTAGGGAATTGCTCTTCCACTTCTTCTTCCGATAGTGGTTTTTCGCCAGAAGTACGCATCCATTTTTTCAAAAAGTTCTCGGGAAGCTCAAACTTGGTTTTGTCCAAAAGTTTGTCTTTAACATCCATTAAAAACTTGCGATCGGAGTCACCAACAAAAACTTTCTCCGCGTCTTCTTTGATGCGGGCCTTAAACTCTTCTTCACTTTTTACCGCACCTTCACCAAAAATTTTATCGAAAAGTTCTTGATTTAAATCGGCTGGAACAATTTTACTTAACTCCGTTAGAGTAAAAGAAAATCTGTAAGAAGAATTCGCTAAAACCTCTTCGTCTACCTTTAATACACCCGCTAAACGGAAATCGTCCTTGAAAGAGTCTTTGGTAAACTCAACCGAATCACCAACTTTTTTTCCAGTTAATTCTTTTTGAGTTTTATCGGTAAATGCATCAAAAGCCAAAGTGGTATTTAGGTTGATACCACCTTCTTTCGGGCTAGCATCTTCTGCTAGTTCTACAAAGTCGCCTTTTAAAATAGCATTTTCTTCAATCGCCTCAGGATAAGACATGGTGCCAAAACGGCGTGCATAATCGGTGATGTATCTTTCTACCATTGCCTCATCGGCCACTACCTTTAAGTAAGGCATTTTAGTGCGGGCAGAAATCTTCAAGTCAAATTCAGGCGCCAAGCCTAATTCATAATGAAAATCGAAATCGCCTAGGTTATCCCAATCAATATCATCTTGCTCCACTGGTAAAGGGCTACCTAAAATATTGAGCTCATCTTTTTTGATATGGTCGTATACAGACTGCTGTAAAATTTTATTTACTTCTTCGATAAGTGTAGACTTACCAAATTGCTTTTTAATTAGTCCTGCAGGAACCTTGCCTGGACGAAAACCAGGGATATTAGCTTTTTTGCGATAGTCTGCTAAAGTCTTATCCACCGCTTCGCGGTAATCATCTTCCTTAATGCTAACTGTTAGGATCGCATTTAAATCGTCTGTTTTCTTGGTAGTTACGTTCATAAAAACCCGCTTTCTTAAATCGTTTTTTAAAGGTTGGCAAAAGTACTAATAAAAAGCCGTGTTGCCACTAAATCAATTCTAAATGAAAAAATAGAGCCTAAGCAAGGCTAAAATTCAGCCCTCTTGAGTAAAGCTCGAGATATTATTCTATTTTTACCTTATTGAAACTAACACTAAATCAAGCAATTCCTCTAGAAATGAGAAAAATTTATTCTTTGCTTAGCGGCTGTATCTTTTTGTCGGGAGCTTTAACTGCACAAGACAAATTATCTGGGAACTTCGAGATCGGGCTAGGAATGCCTTTTGTAGAGCTAGACCAAAGTAACTATATCGGTTACAAAACAAATTTGGCTATCAACGCTGGCATTGGCTATCAATTTGATGCTTCCTCTCGCTTAAGGGCAGATGCTGTGGCCGCTCAGTTTAATGGTAATAACGACATTGCTTTTTATCAAACACAAATGTTTGAGGGCAGTCTTTCTTATGAATATAATGTAGTACATCTTTTTGATGCCAATTCTAATTTCAAGCTTAACGGCCGAGCAGGATTAGGGGCAGGCCTCATGAACGCCATGCTTTACGACAGAACAACACGTCGTAGAATTGCAGAAATACCAAACCCTACAGCAGATGGAAGGACTTACTCCTTAAATACTTTTGTTTTATTGGGCGCCAATGCAGGTATCCCATTGAGCAACAAACTCGACTTAAATGTAGGCTATGCGCACAGAGTATTATTATTCCAGCCTTGGTTAGATGCTTTTAATAGTAGCTCTTTTGACATGTACGGATTTGTAACGGCAGGTTTGACCTATTACCTAAAATCAGACAGAGACAAATCAAAAATTGAAGTCGACCCCAAAAAATATAATGCCTTAAAAGAAAGCGCAGAAAATGCTGACAAGGTTAGTGAAGACTTGGAGCGTCAGGCTGAAAAAGTTGCCACTTTAGAAATGAGTAATCAGGAAAAAGACATGCAAATTGACTTACTGAACCAGAAAGTTGACAGCTTGAACAGCATGCCTCGTGCTGCGGTGGCCGAAAAGACTAATGATCAAACTACTAAAGCTGCCAGCAGCAATAACTCTAACAATAATCGAAAAGCAAGTACCGACTTAGGAGCCGAAGCTTTTCGTGTTATCATTGTTTCTTCTCCAACAGAAATGGGAGCACAGAAGCTTATTAACCGTAGCAAGCTAAATACAGATGATATGCAAATTGCATACATTCAAGAGTTAGATACTTACCGTGTTATTTATAAGTCATCTTCAGACTTAAGTGAAGCCAAAAAACACCGGACAGAAGCCAGGAAATACTATTCTGACGCTTGGATCGGAAAATTCTAAGAATTCACCAAAAGCCGCTTAAATGCGGCTTTTTTTATTTTTATACCTTTGCCACAATGCAAAAAGTGAAAAGCATACTCAGCACCTTATTAATTCCCATTGTCTTGTGGGCAGGCATGGGCTTTTCACTAAATCGCCATTACTGCTTAGGCATGTTAGTTGATGAAGCTTGGTACTTCGTTTCCGAACAATGCTCGCCTGAACATTCGGAAGCAGAAGACAGCCCTCAAGAAAATATTTGTAGCTCCTTCCCTTGTTGTAGCGATCAGTGGGTTTCTATTGCTGGCGTCTCTGTTAACGCGCAATTGGTAGAAGACGAAAGTGAAAACTCCCTGCAGCTCGAAAAGCATCAGGCCCAACTTAAAGAAATATCGCAAAGTCCCTCCTACTCTTTTGAGGAATCTGGAACCGTTAAAAAAAGTAATGGTCCGCCCATTTGTATTAAAGAAATAGTAATTGAATATCAGCGCTTTTTAATTTAGATAGGGCTAAGAATTTACCAGCTCCACTTTAAGTTAAAAACACAATGATATAATTATGAAAATCTTATTAGCAAGTCTTATCTCAATTTTCTCGATAAGCAATCTTAGTGCTCAATCCGAAAAGACCACTCTCTCAGACAGCGTAATAGTTGTTAATGGCGTTTGTGAAATGTGCCAAAAAGTGATTGAGAAAGCGGCAAAACTGCCTGGTGTAGAAGAAGCCCATTGGAATCAAGACACCAAAATTCTGAAATTAAAGTATTCCTCAGAAAAGGTCTCAATTGAAACCATTTATAAATCTGTAGCCGCATCGGGTTACGACACCGAATTTCTAGCCGCCCCAGAAGAAGCCTACCAAAGCCTCCATGGCTGTTGTAAATACCGTGATCCGCAAGTTCAAGAGGATCACAAATAATGAGACAGTTTATCTTAACGCTTAGCCTCTCGCTTCTTTTTATCGCGGCTAGAGGCCAGATTAGTGGTACCGTATATTTACTAGAAAAGGGCAAAAAAGTCGCGGCACCAGGGGTCAATATTTTTTGGGAAAATTCTAAAGTTGGAGTTTCCACAGATGAAAATGGCTTCTATTCTATCGAACGAGTGACGGGTAAAAACACCTTAGTAGCCAGTTTTATTGGTTTTGAATCGCAGAAAAAGATTGTTATTTCCCGAATTGGGACAATCAACTTTTCACTAAAAAGTGATGCTGCTCTGTTGGCGGAAGCGGAAGTAAAAGGTCGAGCTAAGGCTACGCAAATTGACCGAAAAGCTGCTGGCTTAAATTACCGAATCGACGAAAGTGAATTGCGGAAGGCGGCATGCTGCAACCTTAGCGAAAGCTTTGAAACCAACGCTTCGGTAGATGTCTCTTTTAATGATGCTATTTCGGGAACCAAGCAAATCGAAATGTTAGGCTTAGCGGGAAAATACGCCCTTATCCAAAGAGAAAACATTCCCTTTGTTCGGGGCCTAAACGGAGTAAATGGCTTAAGCTATATTCCTGGCCCCTTCATTGAGAGTATACAGCTTACAAAAGGTTTAAGCTCTGTTATTAATGGCTATGAATCCGTAACAGGACAGATAAACGCCGAATATTACAAGCCTGAAACAGCACCACGATTTTTACTAAATGCTTTTGCAAATCAAGGGGGACGAAGCGAATTAAACCTGCTAGGATCTTATGCCACTGGCGAACACCTTAAGCATACTACCATGCTCCACCTTAGCACAACACCTTTTAGTCAAGACCGGAACGATGATGGTTTTGCTGACATTGCTAATGGATCACAGGTGAACCTCTTGCATCGATCACATTTTCATAGCCACAAGGGCTGGGAGGGTCAGGTTGGCCTTAATTTGGTGCAGGATAAAAAGCGTGGCGGTCAAATGGAGTTCTTAGCAGAAAACGATGCCAATCAAGGACCATTTTGGGGATTTGAATCGTCCGATGAAAGAGCAGAACTATTTGGGAAACTGGGCTATGCCTTCCAAGATGAAGTTTACCGCAGTTTGGGCTTTATTTACAGTGCCAGTTACCAAAGCCGCAACAGTCAATTTGGCAATAGAAGCGCACAAGGCGAACTAGCTAACTTTTATCTTAATGCCATTTTCCAAGATATTATAGGAACAACCGAGCATAAGTATCACACGGGTTTATCGCTCTTGGCAGATGAGTATTCTGAGAGCTTGGATAGCCTGAATTCGGGGCTATACAGTCATAACAGACGAGAAATTGTACCCGGTGCCTTTGCTGAATATAGCTTTGAACCAAACGAGGATTTCACTTTAATTCTCGGAGCTCGGCTTGATTACAATTCCTATTTTGAACAAGCGTATTTTACGCCGCGCCTAAATGTTAGATACGCCCCAAGTCGCTTAACTACGCTAAGGCTTGGTGGTGGACGTGGACAGCGTACTGCAAATAAACTAGTGGAAAACAGCTCTATTTTGGCCTCTTCGCGAGCCTTAAGCTTTGTTAATAATGAGTTTCGTCCTGAGGTGGCTTGGAATACTGGTTTTAGCTTGGATCAATTTATTCCCTTAGGCGAAAAGCAAATACGCTACACGGCGGATATTTTCTTTACTTGGTTTGAAACTAAATTAATTACGGATTTAGACTACAGCCCAAGCAATGCCTTTATCTATTATCAACAAGGTAGTCGCTCCTTAAGCTTTATGAATCAATTAGACTATGAGCCCATTAAAGGCTTAAACCTAAGGTTAGCTTATAAATACCTACGGTCTGAAGAACAGTTTTTAAAAGGTTTAGATTTAGCTTATCAAATTCCTGAACATCGCGCTTTTCTAAACGCATCTTACGAAAGTAAAACAAAGTGGAAATTTGACTTAAGTCTAAATTGGTTTGGAGCAAAACGCTTGCCCAAAACTAGTTTAAGCCCGGCAGAGTTTAAGCAAGTAGATTTCTCACCTTCCTACTTTACCGTAGATGGCCAGATAAATAAAGAGTGGAAGAAATTTGAATTCTTTGCAGGAGTGAACAATCTTTTCAACTTTCGACAAGCAAATCCTATCGTTAACGCAGGGCAAGCTTTTAGCCCCTACTTTGATAGTAATTTTATTTGGGGGCCCATATTTGGCCGCAATATTTACATAGGTGTGTACTATACTATTCCACAATAATAAAAATAGCCGCTAGCAATAGTGGCTATTTTTTTTTAAGTCTCTTCTTCGTAGTAAACTTTATAATACTTGCGACCATCGTCGTCCTGCCCCTTCTCAATCCATTCGCGTTTGCCGTGAATGTAGATGTGAAAATTTTTATCCAATTTTAGGATACTCTTAAAAACAGACTGCTTCTTTTTTAAAGCCTCGGGACTAACGCTAAACTCTTCTTCAAAATCTAGTGACTTAGGCTCTCGCTGAGCTACATACTCCCGAAAACGGTCGGCTACGGCTGGGTCTTCAAAAACATTTTCGGTATACTGCCCAGGGGCAAGAGTTTCATTTTCCTCTAGGTACTCTTTGGAGCGCTCCAGGTATTCACTAGCGCCATATTTATCCAGAACCTCCGAACCTTGCAAATCTTGATCTACAAAACTTTTAGTTAAACCAATTAACTCGCTGGTTTTCGAAAATTCAGAAGATCGAATTTCAAGCTTCAAAAAGCTATCAAACCAAAATTTTGCTTCCTCCCCACGATTAAGATTATCTACCGATAATACTTGAAATCCATCTTCACGATCCTTATTAAAAATCAATGCCGCCTTATCAACTTTAGAAGGGCTAATTCCTTTATAACTAAAAAGTTCTATTATTTCACCTTGATTTTCGGTAAAGAGAAAGGGGCGTTTTTTTTCGGACTTGAATATTGCAATGGCAGGACCTTCTTGACCAAAAGCTCTTGCTTGCTCGAGATACATTAAAAGAAGCTCACCACTTTTAACCTTAGGGTGATCTGAAACATCGTAAAGCAATTTTGCCAGTTGAGCGGATTTTGCAACGAAACTAGTGGGGCTATCAAAAATATCGCATAAAACCGAATAAACATTATTCAGCTTAATGTCGGTGGGATGGCTAAAGCGATAAAACTCTGGACTAAGAAAGGCAGAAGCAAGATAATCTTGCACGATTTTTAGCGTAGGTAAGTCCAAGCCACTTTCCGATTTACTCAACACTAAACCTTCCTCCTTAAGCTTATTACCTACTTGGTGTACCACTAAACTACTAAGGGCGTTTTCTATCTTTTCAAACATGCTAATTTTATCTGGAGCAAAGATAGTTTTTGAACTTTGAGCAGGAGGTACGGAAGCTTAATTGTAAAATAAGAAAGGTGACTCCCTGCTTGCAACAAGGAGTCACCTTAGAAAACATAACAAAAAACTACAACTTTCTTGACAAGCTACTCCATCCACCGCCATTCATGCAATCAATTCCAGACTGCTTTGCCATGGCCGTTGCTTGTCCGCTTCTCATACCCGAGGCACAGCAAAAAATAACAGGCTTTCCAGAAGCTTTTAGCTCTTTCAGCTTAGCATTAATCCCAGGTAAGGGCATATTTTTAGCACCTTTTATATGTCCGCCACGAAACTCTTCTTTGCTTCGTACGTCGACAATTATGGCGCCTCTAGTTTGCATTTCTTTAATCTTATCGCTCTTGGAGCTTAAAAAGGAAAATAATCCCATATCATTTATTTTGGGCGAAATTGATTAAAAAAAGTGCATAAATGCGTGATGAAAATCACCTCGTGAATTTATACTGGCAAAAGCTTGCAGCGTGATGCTAGAGCGAAAAACATTTTCATTGCCTCTTATAAAATATTCTAAAAGAAGTGAGCTAAGACCTTAGCTGAAGAACAGAATTTTAGGAATCATAAGACTTATCTACCAGCGCTTGACTTAAAACAAGCTCGCCAGTACTGGGGTTATAAATCTTTCGTGTTTCCATCTTTTCGGAATTTAAATGCAGCATCACTGCGGTTTCCTTCGTACTATTTCGGAAACGATGAAAGCCAAGTTCATCATCTAGAAAACACTGCTCACCAACTTTAAAGGTCTGTCTATATTTTAAATTGGGTGCACTTTTCGAGAGTTCAAAGTTTTCCAAGTCTACCGAGCCCCTTAAAACTTTAAACCAAGAAACAGAGCCATTAAAATTATGAATCTCACCTTCTTGACCCGGATACCAGCAAGTTAAAATTGCTTCGATTAAGGTGCTGTCGTATAATCGAATACGTTGATACCGTTCTTCTTTAAAAGATAGGTATTTCATCAATTCCATTTCGGTAAAGTCAACCGCTTTGAGAAGTTCGTTATAGCCGCCATAACCAGGACCTAAACTCAAGTTATAGTGAAGCTGTTTTAAATTTTCAATCTTTTCCATGGCCTCAATTTTTAACCAAGATCATGAAAAAAACGGTCGTAAAGAATGACAAATATCACAGAGCGACCGAAAGAATGAAACCACCAAGGAGTTTAAAGAATTGCGGTTTTAGACTAAAGCCTAGTATCCTAGAAAAGCCATCTTTCTGCGCATCACGCGTAAGCGATAAAACACTAAGATGAGAACCTAAATATTTACTGCTCGGGAAATTAGTCCAGTTCCACGGTAATTTTATTCCTACTGAGCTTCACTTTACCGATTTTTTCCAACTGTTTAAGAAGCCGGGAAATAACTTCACGCGAGGAGTGAAGTTCCTCTGCTAGACTCTTGTGGGTAACTTCAATTTCGTTTGTACCCTTGGCAATGCTTTTATCCTTCAGCAAGTTAAGTAGCCTTTCATCTAATTTTTGAAAAGCGATTGCATCAATTGTTGCTAGGAGATTCTCATAGCGATCATTGTAGGTTTCGAGGGTAAACTGTCTCCATTCCTCAAAATCTAGCATCCATTGCGGTAGAGACTTGCGCGGTAAACCTAAATATTCTGTTCCTGCCTCTGCCACGGCTCGTACTTCGCTGGGTTTATCTACCATGCAGCAATTTAGAGTCATAGCACAAGTTTGGCCCGGGTACAGGTAGTAAAGAAATATTTCGCCACCTTCATCGTCTGCTCTACTAATTTTTATGGCGCCATTCATAACCAGTGGAATCCATTTTGGGTACTCACCGAACTCTACAATTGGCTCTTCTTTATCGTGTTTAAACCACCGAGCTTCCTGCGCCATTTTAGCAATTAAGTCCTGATTATGAAAAACAGGAAAATTTTGCTTCAGTATCGTAATTATATCTTGCTCCTCTGCCACTATGCTAAATGCTAATTTGTTTCAAGCAAACTTACAATCTATTGGTTTAAGTTTTGGGCAGTAAATTAGAAATAGCTGAGAACCAATGATGCAAAACCTTCTTAAAAAAAGAAAGTTATAGGGATTTGACAGCTCACCAGAAAAGAGGTTTTCTTTAAAACATTATAGCTTGGCGATAACTAACTAGAACCGTATTTTCACCAACCTTTTGACTCTCTTTACGTTTTATTTGATGGGACTAAACAAATATTGAACTAACCTATTATGAGTACCTATAAATATCTTCGCCTTAACCTGGTACTACTTTTTATAGCATTTTTTTTATTTTCAACTCCTTCTGCTTTCGGCTGCAACTTGCCAACTAATATAAGGAGTGTCGCATATGGCCCGAATAGCATTACTATTGCTTGGGACGGAACTGCAACAACTTCCTTCCAATTGCGCTATGTTCCGCAAGGAGGGAATCTGAACTTTGCCCCGGTCACAACTATCACCTCTAATCCATATACTATAACTGGCTTAAATATTAATTCTACTTATGCCATTCAGGTTCGTGAGGTTTGCACCACTGGCAGCAACCCATGGCCAGGTTTTATTTTGGCTAGCACCTCGTGTGGTGTGCAAACAGCGCCATTTACCGCTAATTTTGATGGAGGCGCCTGGGTTGTAGGGAGCATTAATACCGCGGGAGGAATTAACTCTTGCTGGCAGCGAAGTACCTCCAATCCATCTATAACTTGGAAACCTGGCCCACCGAGTTTCACCAGCACCTTATCTGGCCCTAGCGGCACTCGCTCTGGCGTTGGTAAGTACATGCAAATTAACAGGGCTGGCTTTGCCAATACTTGGCCAGACACCTCAGTATTTGAATCTCCGCTTGTTGATTTGGGTCCCTTAACCAATCCACAATTAAAATATTGGTACCATATGTTTGGTGGTAATATCGATGAGCTGGAAGTTTTTATTTCGAATGATTTAGGTCAAACTTATACCCTAGTACAAACACTAAATGGACAACAACAATTTTCTAATGCTGATAGCTGGATAGAAAGTCCCATCAGCCTAAGCGCTTACGCGAATGACACCATACGCGTACGGTTTAAATACTCGCAAGGCACTGCTGGCTTTCAAAATCAAGTAAGTATCGATGACTTCTCCATTGCCGAAGCACCCAGCTGCGCTAGACCAATCCAATTTGTAAACACCTACACTACTAATAGTGAAGCTTTTTTTTCTTGGAGTACCGGTGGGGCCAACAATTGGCAAATAAGTTATGGACCAGTAGGTTTCAGCCCAAATGCAGGTAGCATAGTTAATATTAATAGTAACCCTGGAAGCATCTCTGGCCTTAGCCCTAATACTACTTATGAAGCATATGTGCGAGATAGCTGCGGTGCCAATGACCTTTCTTCTTGGACTGGGCCCATAAGTTTTCAAACTAAATGTAATCCTGTAAGTAGCCCTTACTCCGAAAATTTTGATGGATCTGGCTTTACTCCGGGAACTACCTTTGGTAGTCTTGGAGCCATTACTTCTTGCTGGTTTAGGGCACCCTTAACCAATTTTGTTTGGGTTCCTGGCCCACCGTTATTTACTCCAACCACCACCGGTCCACAAGGAGATCATACTACTGGCTCTGGCAACTATATGTATACAGAATCTGTTGGCTTTAGTG
>CBFHVV010000009.1:0-60986 GCA_965658965.1 Croceimicrobium sp. | reverse complement strand
TTCAGGATAATGTAAACACGCTGAGCGAAGAAAGTGCTGGTCATGCCGACTACACCTTGGTGATAGACGGGCAAATGACTAATAGCTACTAATCTATAACAGGCTGGTGCAAATTCACTTAAGGACCGGTATCGGAGCTCTTCGCTTTGGCATGATGCGCGAGGAGATTGTAAGATTGATTGGCAAGCCAGATGTAGAAAAGCATGACTCTGATGACGAAAACGAGTTTTTTTGGGAGTATAATGATTTAAAACTACGCCTAACTTTCTATGCAAATGAGGGCTTCCGATTAGGCTACATTCGGAGTTCCCACAGGAATTTAAGCCTTAACAATCAAAAACTGATCGATAAAAAGATTGATAAAGTCTTGGGGGAATTAAAGGAGGAGCTAGAAAGTTGGGAGCTTGATGAGTATGATTTATTCACCGTTTATTTTAATGAACAGAATTGGTTGAGCCTTAATGTGGAATACCAAAGGATTACTGATTTTGAAATGGGGGTTCCTATTAACAATGAGGATGAGTATGAATGGCCTAATTAAGACTAGCATTGTTACTTAAAAATAGAATGTGAACTACGAGGCTGTCAATTTCTACAATTACTTCAAAGAATGCTATAAGCTCGATTATAAAGAGTTTGTAGTGGAAAATGCTCTAGCTCAGAAGTATCAATACAAATGGTTTGTATCGGGCGAAGAGGAACTAATCCACGAAGACTTACCCACCATTCCTTTTAGCCATAAAAAGGTAGTAGACTTGGGTAAAGAGTTGACCCTCTACAGGCTAGAGAAAAAATTATTTTATGCGCTTTTCTTTGTTTTAGGAGAAAGCGATAATGCCTTTAAAAAAGATAAGCGCCTTTGTGCACCCCTTTTACTTTTTCCAGCAACCATTGAGGTAAATGATGGTGAAAGCTATCTAGAAATTGAAGAGCAGTCCTTTCTGATTAATCGCTCAGTAATCACAAAGCTAGAGCTTAAAAATGAGACCCTCTCTAAGGAATCCTTTTTACAGGAGCTTTCCGAAATAGTTCGCAATGATAAAAACAACTTAATAAGACTAAAGAGTCTTTTTGACAAATACTTTTCGAATATCGACAGTGATGAGGTCTTACTTTTTCCAAAGCTTTGGTCTAGCGCCAAGATTCGTAAGCACCTAAGCACAATTCCCTACACTCCAGGCGAATACAAACTAGTGCCAGCCGCAGGTACTATACTCGTCGAAAAGTCAGAGTCCTCCTTAAAAGTATTGAATGACCTTGGCGGAATGGCCAAAAAAGGACAAATAAATAAAAGCCTTCAATCGCTTTTAACTCAATATATAGAGACCAGTAAGGGCGGCCAGAGCTATTATAAAACTAGGCTAAATAGTGATCAATACAGCGCACTTCAAAATGCCCAAAACTTTTCAAACTCGGTAATAGTGGGCCCTCCTGGCACCGGTAAATCTTACACCATAAGCTCTATTGTTGCCGATAGCGTGGTTAAAAATCAATCCGTTTTGGTTGTTTCAAAAACCAAGCAGGCAGTTGAGGTTATTCGCTCCATGCTAGCAAAGGATTTCAAGTTAAAAGACTATGTCATCCACACCAGTGGGCCTCGCTATAAGCAAAGCTTGATAGCTAAAATAAAAAGAAACCTCAGTGGTATTTCGGCTAAGCTTAAGGCAGAGCCTAGTGAAATGAGGATCAAATTACTGCTTAAAAGGCTTGACTTGCTTGAACAGAAATTTGAAAAGACCATAGAAAAAGAACTAAAACTCTCGGATTTAGACTTCAAAGCGGACAGAAACATATTAGACAAATGGCAGCGTTTTTACTACCAATTACAAGTATTAGATAGCACGAAAATCTGGAGCTTATTTGATCAGATAGAAATACTAAGTCAAAGCTTAGATCGAGAAATAGCCACCTTTACGAAAACAAAAATCCAGTCTAACATAAAAGAAAACTCACATATCTTCCGCAAGGATCTGTCACTTTTTTATGATGCTTTGGACGCAAAAAGCTTTACCCAGCATAAAGAAATTTTAAATGAGGTAAATCATCAAAATATCCTCAGAGCATTTCCGATTTGGCTTGCAAATTTGTCAGACCTCAATGCTGTGTTACCACTTGAATCGGAATTATTTGATTTAGTAATAATTGATGAAGCCACTCAATGTGATATAGCATCGGCATTACCGGCCATTTATAGAGCCAAGCGTACCGTAATTGTAGGCGATCCTAATCAGTTAAAACATTATTCCTTTGTAGCAACTAGTCAGCAAGAGTTGTTGCAAAAAAAATTTAGCCTTCCGCGAGAACTAATATTTGACTACCGTAATCGCAGCATTCTAGATTTGTTTATCGCTAAGATAAATAGTCAAGAGCAGCTTAGTTTTTTAAGAGAACACTACCGCTCTACTCCCTCGCTTATTGAGTTCAGTAATACTCAATTTTACGATGGACAATTGGAAGTTATGAAAGCTACGCCCAAGCATACGCAAAAAAATCAAATTCAATTAATTGAAACCAATGGAATTAGAAATGAAAAGGGCGTTAATGAAATTGAAGCTAAAGCCTTACTAAAGCAACTAAGACTTATCATAGATTCTTATAGCAAGGAGAAAATTGCCCCTTCCATCGGTATCATTTCCCCTTTCGCCAGCCAAGTGAAATACATTAATAGTCTTCTTAGCGATTCATTTTCGCTAGAAGTTTACAAAAGGTTTAATCTTTTATGTGGCACACCCTACAATTTTCAAGGTTCTGAACGAGAAATCGTGTTGCTGTCATTTGGTGTATGTGATCAGTCACACCCTTCTGCTTTTCATCACGCTTCAAAACCCGAGGTGCTTAACGTAGCTATTACCAGAGCCAAATCTTACCAATACGTTTTTAAATCCGTTTCTGAGAAAAGCTTAAAAAAAGACTCGCTCCTTGCACAATACTTCCACTTTATTCTTGAGTTTACACACCATTCTGAAAAGGCGAGAGATTTAGACTATTTCCAAAGTGAAGTTAGCAAGGTACTGCTCGAAAACAGCGATAATAAGATAAAGTGTGGTTACCCGCTTGCCGGAAATTTACTCGACATTTTAGTAAGCAACAAGGGGAAAAGCTACTTTATAGATTTGATTGGTTATCCTGGTGTTTTTAAAGAAGCCTTTCCGCTTGAGCGCTACAAGGCCTTAGCACGAGTAGGTATTAGGAGCTTCCCCTTGCACTATAGACACTGGCAAAAAGATAAAAAAGATGCGATTAAAAGGTTAAAACACTTCATTAAGTAAAAGAAGCTTTTCACCTAAAAGGCATAGCTATCTATAGGGCCTCATTCACCATCTTCCTTGAAAGGTTTATTGCTTTTTTGAGGATAGAGTTAAAAAATAATAGCATCTAATTTTTCCAAAATTAAAAACACCCCTTTCCCTCTCTTCTGAATAAGTAAAGCTACAGTAGATGCAACTATTATATTCATAACTTTGAAAAAACCTGCTTCATCTAAAAGTTAGCCTAATATGCTTCTTAAAACCATAAGCGCAACACTCCTATGCTTCTTAAGCCTGGGGAGTATAGCACAAAACTCTGAGCCCAATCTTAAAATTGACTATCAAATAACCTTATATGAGGGCGCTCAGGTAGATTATGCACAATTACACGTCTACTCCTCGGGTGCCTATTACGCTAGTAAATATGATGCTGCGGCAACTGAAGCGAAAGATTATTCCGGCGAAAGGATAGTTGATACTGGTTCCGCTGCCTACATTCAATATGACCAGCAATCGGATTCTATATTTAGTTTAGCTAAAATGAAAGATCGTGATCCGCAGGAGGTGCTAATTGGCGAAAAGCGGCAAGAAATTAAATGGCTATTAGTGGACTCAGTGAAAGTTATAGATGGACAGCCTTGTAAGTTTGCCCAAGGAAACTTTAGGGGACGCAAATATATAGCCTGGTACAATCCCAGCATTGATGTGAATGAAATTGGGCCATGGAAGCTACATGGTCTGCCTGGCGCGGTTATTCATGCTTGTGATAGCACCGAATACATCTCATTCCGTGCACTAAAAATAAGCAGCAGCGAAGAGGAAGCTGTAAAAACCATTTTAAACCCCAAGCTAAGCATCGTAAGCCGCCAAGAGCAACGAGCTTACCAAGATAAGCTCGCTCAAAAAATGGAAAACAGGGAAGCACCGGAAGGCCTCACTTATAAGCTAAAAGTGACCTTGAATCGATTAGAAAAAAATTAAAGAAGAGAAAGCTTTGAGCTTTACCTTTAACTTAGCTAGAATCTTAAAAACAAGAATGAACGGTAAGAAAAGTAGAATTGAAAAAATTTCCATTTGGTATAAGAAGTTTCAGGTAAGCAAGACTCCGCAAATGAATTTAGTTTGGGGGTTTTTCCTCTATACTCTAGTAGGTTTTGCCCTTTTGTCTATCCCGGTCTTTCATAATACCGATATTGATATTCTTGACAATCTTTTTATTTCAACTTCTGCCATTTCTACCACCGGACTGGTAAGCCTTAGCGTTTATGACTCCTATAATATTGCAGGCCAATTTATTGTGATGGTCTTATTTCAAATAGGCGGGATTGGTTATATGACCCTCACCACCTATTATCTTTTATTCACTACGCAAAGAATTACACACTGGCATAACAAAATCATTGGTACCGAATTTACATTGCCTGATACCATTAAAATTAATGACTTTATAAAAAGTGTGGTGATTTTCACCCTAATAATGGAAACCCTCGGTGCCATATCCTTTTTCATTGCTTTCCAGCAAGAAGGAATGGACACCATGAAGGCGATTTGGTTTTCAATATTTCACAGTGTCTCTGCTTTCTGCACGGCAGGTTTTGGATTATTCAATGATAGTTTTGAAAGCTACAGTGACAATGGATTGATTAACACCATAATATCTATACTTGCCATTGCTGGATCACTTGGCTTTATTGTAATTACAGATTTATGGTATAGACTAAGTGGTAGATCAAAAAGTATTTCATACACTTCTAAAATTGTTAGCTACGGCTTTTTCATACTGCTATTATTAGGTACAAGCCTAGTCTACTTTGCCGAACCCAGCGTGCAAAATTCTAATTCACAGCTCTCGCTATCCTTTTTTCAAGCGATGACAGCTATGACTACCGTTGGCTTTAACACTCTTTCGACTGGTGGCTTAAGTCTACCCATTTTACTATTTGTGACCTTTTTAATGTACATCGGTGCATCGCCTTCAGGAACAGCTGGTGGCATGAAAATAACTACGCTTACCGCTATGATTTCGGTCTTAAAAAGTAGATTGTTTGGGCAGAAGAAGATCTCTTTTATGGGGCGAATAATTCCCTTTGAACGGCTTTATGTAGCAACTTCCACATTCATTCTTTACACGAGTCTTATTTTCTTGTTTACTTTTCTCCTCACATTTAGTGAACCATTTGAATTTCAGCAAATTATCTTTGAAGTTGCATCTGCTCTTGGCACAGTGGGGCTAAGTACTGGAATTACCGGCGATCTGAGCGATATCGGTAAAGTCCTAATCATCATATTAATGTTTATCGGCCGTGTGGGAGTCCTGACTTTCGGTTTTGCGCTAATCAATAAAAAACAACTTGATAATACAGATTATTCAGAAGATGATTTAGCGGTCTAAAACTGATAGAATTTAAGATTTACCAGTTTTAAAAACAGTTTGAGTCCTTTCACGAGGTAATTTAATTCTCACCGCGCCTCACAAATAGCACCTATTTTATGAAATATAATAGAGCAAAAAGCATTGATCTATACGCTTCAGATATTATCCAAGGGAAAATGACCTTTTCTGATACCAGAAAGAGACTGCAGGAAGCTAATGTTGAAGCAGATGAAATTGATATCGTGGTTAAACAAGTTAATAAGCAAGTACAACGATATACGGAAATGAAAGCAATTCACTCCCTAGGTAAGAATCAATACTATGGAGGCCTTTTAGTAGCTTTAGGCGGAGTGCTTCTTAGCGGCGGCACATACCTAGGCCTTATCGATCTTGGTAATTATTTTCTCATTGCCTACGGACCAATAATAGGAGGTGTCATACTTGCACTTTATGGAAAGTCACAAATGAATAGACAATGAAAAAAGCGCTAATCAATATTTTTCATCTATGGGCTTTTTCTTTCTTTTTGAGTAGATAGATTATTCAATGGCAAACATTAATAGACACCATTATTAGGCAAGATCTTTTTAAAGCATTAAAAGTCAGTATCTAATTTAAAAAACCCTTATATTGCCTATCTTAATCTTATTCTATCTCATGAAAAAAATCTTAATAATCGCCGCTTCTTTATTTATCAGTTTTCAATCATCTGCTCAGGCCAAACTATACGTTGAATTAGATGGTGGTCAGCGTAGTTTTTTAAACATGGGCAAAATTGGATTTAATAATTATTATTTCTCCAATAGTTCGGAAAAGTGCGACACTTTATTATGCTCTGAATCTGGTTTGATAAATTGTAAGATTGCTGATTATGAGGTATTCAATGAAAATCAGAAAGAAACATACCAGGTTTACAACAAAGCGATTAGGAAATCAATTAGAGCCATAAAAAAGCGAGATGAAGCAGCTGGCCTCTTAAGACTTGAGGTAAATGGAAAGACTGTGAATGTTAAATATTATGATTACCTAAATACTGGTAATCTTAAAATGGAGATCACCTTAGTCTGAGCCTTTAAACAGGTACACCCAAAGTCAATGACAGCTTTGGCCCTCTATTTAAATCCTTGCTTTAACCAAAAGGGAAAGTATGCATACCAGTACTTAATGAAAATAGAGCCTAGCCACAGAGTCTTGATCGTTTCAAAAAAGGAATCGCTGAATTGAAGTGGTTAATTATATCCATACGTCGGCCACAATAAAAAAACAGCCGACACCTAAATGACGACTGTTTCAGAATTGAATATTTTGGCTGAGATTAATTGGAACTCAAAACAAGAGCATGATAAGCTTTAACATTTAAGATTCCGAAAAATTCTCCCATTTGTGGTTGAGTTTGTAAAAACCCTGCACCTTTTTGAAAATCTTCCATAGACTTCCAGCCGATTAAAACTACTTTATCCCCAGTCTGCAAATCAGTGAATTCTCTATCGAAAATGTAGCCATCCTGTTGAGCAATTAAATCAAAAAATCCTTTCCGTTTGGAATCGTAATCGCTCTCATTCCCTTCTTTTACGGTTCTCACCGCAACTTCAAGTACATTGCCTGACTTGATGTAATCTTCTAATTTGAAATCACCACCATCAGCAGGTTGGATAGCTACGAAAGCCTTCATATCGAAAGTCCCAAAGAACTGACCCGCTTCGGGCGACTGCATTAAGTTATTGGCAATCTCCTGCATTGCTTCGGCTGACTCATATCGAGTCATTCCTACAAATACATCTGTATCGTCAGGCTCTGGCATTGTGAAAAAGGACTTAAATTCCCAATCTTGCTGAATGCCTTTTTGAGCTTTCAGTTTGCTAATAAAAGCGGTTCTTGCATTAACAAATGCTTTGTCTTGCCCTTCTTTAACTTTGCGGATGGCAATCTCTAATACTGACTTTAGTTCCATTTTTTCTTCTTTCTTAATTTGTGAATGATTCGTTTCTTCTGCTTGTTTCGGGCTTTGATTACACGAAATCAAAAACGCAAGCCCAACAGAAAACAAGCCTATTTTGAAAAAATGTTTTTTCATGATTGGGTATTCAATTTTATCTCTTTGTTGATTTGTAAAATGCCCAAAACCAATGGAGCAATAAACAATACTCCCAAAGTAATAATAGTTGCCAAAGGGCTAATTGCATCTGCACCAACAGTTATTCCGTTTATCATGTCCTGCAAATCGATGGTAAGTCGTGTTACAAACAATGCCAAATACACGTGTGGGTTTTTAGACCAAATGGCGAATAAGGCAAAAATGCCTATGGAGATATTGCGGGCTGCAAAACCGTTCGACAGCATTTTGATGCTGTCCCAATCTATTTTTAGCATACTAAACATGGCCTCTGGTGCTGCATATGCCGTGATACCAGCACCGAAGGCGAAAATGGCTAAGAATATAGCATAGCCTTTTACCGATTTCGATTGTAATTTCATAACTTTTGATTTATTTTAATACCGAATTAAGCGTACCGAAAACTGTAGGTGGATAATTAAAAATAAAGTCTGTTACTGCAGGATTGGTAACGAAGGAAGTATCGGAGTTGATAGCTAATGCAGCGGCTTGGCTTTCATACACCGTCATACCTACAACGATATTGCTATTGAGGACACTTTTCCATTGAATCTCACGCACAAAGCCTGGTTGCTGCGAAAGCAGGTTGATAAATGCATCTCTCTTAGCTTCGTAATCAGCTTGGTTAAGGTTAGTGTAAGCGTTTAAATCTCTAACGGCAATTTCCCAAATTTGTCCTGAACCATTTGGTGCAACCTCTGCCAAATTAATTGGCTTATAGCTTTCTAAGGGTTGGAGTGCTTCAAAAACTATTGGTGAAAAGGCAGAGATAAAGGCTCCTGCCTCAGGCCAAGTGAATGCTGTTTGCCCTAATGAATTATATGTGTTCAAGTCTTTATATTGGGTCATACCAATATAAAGACTGTCGAGTGGAAGTCCAGAACCCAGCAAGTCAAATACCGGTTGCATTTCACGGTCGTTTGAAGTACCTTCTTGCTGCATTAACTTTGCCACAAAAGCATCTCTTGCAGCTTCGAATTGTGCAATATCTTGTCCCGGATTTACTCTCCTAATGGCTAATTCAAAAACATCATCTGTCTGATCCTCTGTAGGAGTTACTGGGTCATCATCCTTTTTACAGCTGCTAAAAAAGAGTGTAAAAGCTGCAAATAATACAGCTACGTGTGTCAATTTAAATTTTGTCATTTTTATTATTTTTATTGATTATTGATTTGTTGCGTTTAGTACATATTGTCCTGTGACCATATCGAAAGTGCTCATATATTTTTGAGCAATATCTTGACCCGTAAGCGACTGCATAAGCCCCATCATAGTGGCTTTGTCCTTATAAACTGTCATTCCAACGGTAAGGCCTTCTACATCTTTACCACCCACAACTTTAAACTCATAGCTTTCTTTCACTCCGTTTTGGGAACCTAGGAGTGCAACAAATTCTTTGCGATACTTATTGAACTCGTCCTCCATTCCGGGCTTAACCCTTCTAATAGCTATTTCTAAAACTTCCCCTTCGCCTTTTGCCAATGTTTTGAGCTCAAAGGCTGGCCCCTCAATTGGTTGTACAAATACATAGGCCTTGGCTTCCATAGTTTTGGCAAACTTTGGAAACCGCTTCAAAGCCCCCATTTTGCTTTGTATTTTACCTGGAGTTTTAAATGATTCATATTCAGTCATTCCAGTAAAAACCTGACCCTTATTCTCAGGCATCGCATAAAATGATTCAAACTCCCGATCTGCTTTAACCCCGTCTTGAGCTTTTAGCCAACTAATAAAATCTGCTCTTCGCAATTTGAAATCTTCAAATTGACCTTCTTTTACTTCTCTAACGGCAATTTCATAAACTGGCTGTTCGGTTTTTTCAACTAACGATTTTTTAATAGGCGAGCAAGAAACAGCCAAAACTCCCACAATACCTATGACAAATGCTTTTTTCATTATTCTCTGATTTTAAAATTCTTTGCAAATTTCCATACTAATATCTATCTTTGAAAGTAGTTACATTTAAAGCTAATAGTTACATTTTAGTAACCATTGCTGATAAACAACAACTTAGTAAATGGAAAAAGTTGAAATAATTTCTGAACGCTTCGACAATATGGTCGAAAACATTAAAAAGTATGGTGGCTGCCCCGTAAGTGCGACACTAAAAATCATTGGCGGAAAGTGGAAGCCCTTGATATTGTACTTTGTTTCAGTGGACGTTAACAGGTTCGGGCAACTTCAAAGAATGATGCCCGGTTGTAGTAAGCGAATGATGACAACCCAACTTCGGGAATTGGAAGATGACGGAATAATACACAGAGAAGTTTTTGCAGAAGTACCGCCAAAAGTTATATACACGCTAACGGAAAAAGGAGAAAGTTTAAGACCTTTATTTAGTGAATTGAGCAAATGGGGAATTAAGAATGTTTTAGAGCCAAAATTGAAAGAGAACAAATAAGTACTGTGCACAACATTGTAAAAGCGTAATGCGGGCTAAAGTGCTAAATTTAAACGAATTGAATATTAGTAAACATATTGCTAAACTGAAAGTGAAGTGCTTCGAAATCCCGCACTACGCTTATACTTGACCGTTCCCTAAGCCTTAAAAAACTCCTGTAAAGCCTCCCGAACTAAGTCAGATTCATAACCACGTGCTTGTAAATATACAAGCAGTTTTTGTTGGCGGATGTATTCATTCTTCCCCTTGGTTAAAGGCCAACGCTTTTCGGTAAGATGCATTAGATTGCGCCAGTACTTTTCTTCGTCTATTTCGCTAAAGGCCTTTTTTAAAACATAGTCGCTAAGGGCATGAGGATATAAAGCTTGCTTAATTTTATAGCGACCCCACCGCTTAATGCTATACTTCCCGCGTACAAAGGCACGCGCAAAACGTTCTTCGTCTACAAAGCGTTCTTGCACCAATTCCGAAAGAAGTATTTCTATGGTATCGCTATTTAGCCCATAGCTATAGAGCTTATCGCGACATTCTTGCTGACTACGTTCGCGGTAAAGACAAAAGGTGCGGATTTTCTCACGCGCCTCGTTTAAATCATAAATATGCTTCGCATCATTGGCCACTGCTAGCTTCTAACTCGTGATCGATACGCAGAAGACTGCGGAAAGCAACAAATTTATCGCGATACTTTTCATTATGCTCCGCTTGTAACTTAGGCGCATATACTTCTCGGTATAAGTCTAAGGTTTCTAAATCACGTACTCGATATTGAATAGAATAAGTAATTCCCTGCTCTTCCTCAACCATAACTTGGCAAAGTCGATTGTCTAAAAACAATCCAGTAGATAATACATCAGGGATATGAACTTCTTTCATCCATTTCAACCAATCGTCGTGCACGTCGGCCTCAATATTTACGGTAACATTATAGATATACATAGACTAATTCAATTGATCGCCGCGTAAATCTCGATAGCGATTACGTGCTTCTGCGGCAAAAAAGCTATCGCTATAATCAATAAATATCTTCTCAAAATACTGCATTGCTTGCTCTTTATCCAAATATTGATTGATCTGCAAATTTGCCAAACGATACAAAGCATCATCGGCTAAGATCTCATCTGAATGATCTTTTACAATTCTTGCCCAAGCCTCTTCCGCCTCAGCAAATTTCTCTTGCTTAAAATAAATATCGCCTTGCATTAGTAAAGCCTCATCCAAAATAGGGTGCTCGGGGAAAGCTACATCAAAGAGCGCCAGAAAATAAAGGGCCGAGTCTAATTTATCGCGGTAATACAATAAGTCTGCCTTGGCGTAAGTTTCCAGTGCCTCCGTAGTAGAGTCTAAAGCCATATTATCAGTAATTAACAGAGAATACTGCATGGCATCATTCGCAATTAACTTAGAAGTAGACTCTTTAAGAATTTTAAAAATTCCTTGCGACCACTGAAAGTCGCCCACGTAATAGGCCGCTTTAGCTCGCTTAAATTTAGCGGTTTGCCCAATAGGGGAACGTTCTAAAAGTTTTTCTGCCTTGCGGTAATAGATAATTGCATCCCACCTTTTTCCTTGGTAAAGAAGTAAATCTGCATACGCAATCTGCCCACGAGCAATATCTTCTGGCCCTAGATAAGCTTTGTTAAACATTCCCAAAAGCATTTGCGCAGCAGTATCCTGTTGCCCTAAGCGATAAGCGTAAATATCCGCTAAACCTAGTACTATTTCTCCCTGATAAGGATCTCCATAAAAGGCACGACGGTATTTCTCGTAATCTTTCGCTAAGCTCTTCCAAGTGTCAATATCGCTATTTGCCTTTGCCATTTGCTCCGCGTTGCGGGCAGATAAGTATCCTAATACTGCGCCTTGAAAATAACCTTCGGCCTCGCCTTTATTCATTACATATTGGTATATGCTTGCGGCTAGCTCGTACTCTTCAGCATTAAAGGCGATTTTAGCAAGACTATTTAATTGACCGGGAGAAATAGCATTGCGGCGGTCTAGAGCTTTCAGTTGAATAAAAGCACCTCTAAAATTTTTCTCTTGCGTAAATACATGAATCAACAACTCATTAAGCTGCGGCGCAGCCCCCGATTGAATTTTCTTAATTAGCTGTTCCTTAAGGTAAAGCGTATTCTCATCCTCCTTATTCTCGGGCGAAATTGCTTGAGACAAAAACATTTTAATGGTTGGCAAGTAACCTGGAGTACGCTCTACCATAGCGATGTAATTATCGTACATCTTTTTAATATCGCCCAACTCACCGTAAAGCTGTGCCATTTGATAATCAAAATTCAAGCGCGCGTTTTTACGCAGAGCCTCTTGATAAACGGTTAAAGCCATTTTGGGGTATCCCTTCTGCTGTAAAGCCCGACCGTAAAAGTAAGCCTGATTAGGCTGCTTAGAGATCAACTCTATGATATCTTCGAATTTTCGTTCTGCTTTGCGTTCCTCCTTTTCTAGTAGATAGATAACCAATTCATCCACATCAAATCTATTCCTTTGCCCAGGAATGCGCTTGCGCCAATCCTTGGCTAAATCAATGGCATTGTCATAATCCTCCAAAGCCAAATAACTGGTTTGCGCCATTTCATAGGCTTGAATATTACGACTGTTCTCTAAAAGATCTTTCAGAAAATCGAGCGCTTTTAAATATTCTTCCTGCTGAAAATACTGACCAGCAATTTGTAAATCGCTGCTGCTCGGTTTAATCGGCTTATCACGTTCCTGCGCATCTACCGAAAGGTAAGAGAGTAGCAGGATTAAGATAGAAAGAATTTTATTCAAAAGGCTAGTTATTTGATGGCAAAGCTGCTACGCTATCGGCCATATTTTGGAACATTACAGCGGTAGTATCCCAAATGTTCTGTGCTTCGATGGCAGGCTCAATTCGCTTGATTTTCAACATATAAAGATCACCTACCGCTCTTTTTTCATCCATAAGATACTTTTCAGCTAAAGCCGTATCAATTACCTCATCTTGCAGACTTTTACGCAAGGATAAAAGCTGCGATTGGCTGTATGATAATTGCTTTTCAATTTTATTTTTATCGCGCAAGTACTTCTGATAGGGCCTTATTACTAAATCCAGTGGCGCCAATGTTTCGGTCCAATATTTCTTATTATCCTGACTAACCTTCGGGCCTCTTAATATTTTAGCAATCGACTCTATCCCGCCAATTTGCTCCTGAATACTAGTACTATCAATAAGATTGTAACGCGCTTGATGGGCATCTCGCACACCAATTAAGCTATCCACTCTTGCAATCTTTGCCTGGTACACGGCCGACGGTCTATTGCAAGCTATAAAGCTCAGCGCGATAAGAAGAATATTAAAGGTATACTTCATGGTAAAATGTTATATAGATTTAAATCCGGTATACTCCTGTAAAGCCTCTGGAATTCGCACCTCACCAGCATCTTGATGATTTTCTAACAATGCAGCCACGATGCGCGGTAAAGCTAAGGCGCTACCATTAAGGCTGTGTGCTAGATGCGTTTTCTTGTCTTCTCCGCGATAGCGAATTTTCATGCGATTGGTTTGAAAAGTCTCGAAATTAGAAATAGAACTCACTTCTAGCCAACGCTTTTGCGCAGCCGACCACACTTCAAAGTCGTAGGTCATAGCCGAGGTAAAACCCATATCGCCTCCACATAAACGCAAAATTCGAAAAGGTAGTTCTAGCTTTCGCAGAAGGCCAGCTACATGCTCCACCATCTCCTCTAAAATAGAAAAACTATCCTCCGGTAGACTAATACTAACGATTTCAACTTTATCGAACTGATGCAAACGGTTTAAACCGCGCACGTCCTTTCCGTAGCTTCCAGCTTCTCTGCGAAAGCAGGCACTGTGAGCCGTACATTTTACAGGTAATTGCTCACGATCTAATATCTCATCTCTAAAAATATTGGTAATCGGCACCTCGGCTGTAGGGATGGCGTATAAATTATCTTCGGGCATGTGATACATCTGCCCTTCTTTATCGGGTAACTGGCCAGTTCCATAGGCGGAAGCCTCATTTACAAATAATGGGGGTTGAAATTCTTGGTAGCCAGCATTCATATTCTCCTCTAAGAAGAAATTAATTAGTGCTCGCTGGAGGCGTGCCCCTTTCCCTTGGTAAACTGGAAAACCAGCTCCTGTAATTTTTACGCCCAAATCAAAGCGAATAAGCTGCTTCTCTTCCGCAATTTCCCAGTGTGGTTTCGCGTCTGCTCCCAGCTCTTTGATTTCGCCCTCGCGTGAAATTTCTTCATTGTCTTCGGCCGACTTTCCGGCGGGAACCAAATGATAAGGAACGTTTGGCAGTTGCACCAATTGCTCCTCTAAAGCATGCCGAAGCTGTTCTTCTTGCAATTGAAGATCTTTCGTTTGCTCCTTTAGTTCTGCCGAGCGTTCTTTCAAGGCATTGGCCTCATCGCGCTTACCTTCTTTAAATAAACCTCCAATAGATTTACTCAACTTGTTGGCTTCAGCTTGGCATGAATCTAAATCGTTCTGAGCCTGACGTCTTTGCTGATCAAGATTCAGAATGTCTTTGATATTTTGTTCTGCATTAATACCTCTCTTTTTAAGACCAATGATAGCCTCTTCGCTGTGGTCGCGGAGATAAGAAATTTGGAGCATAGTGTTCTATTTTTAGAAAGGGCGAAGTTAATCAATGAATAAAGCTCCTTGATACTTCCCTGGGTATTTTTAAGGCCAAAATTTAGCAAAGGCCATCGGTCATCAAAAAAAGAGAGACCTACTTAAATCGCAATGCAGATGGATTAGCTTGCTGAATTTGCCTAAAGCCAAAAACCCCTTACCGAATAAACGATAAGGGGTAGCAAATATTATTGATTAAATCTAGGCAGTAGGATCTACTGAAACGTAAGATTTATTGTTCGCTTTTTTGCGGAATACTACAGTACCGTCGGTAAGTGCGAAAAGAGTATGATCTTTTCCAATACCTACGTTTGTACCTGGATTATGGCGAGTACCGCGCTGACGCACGATGATATTTCCGGCAATAGCAGCTTGGCCACCGAAAATTTTCACACCTAATCTTTTACTTTCTGATTCACGTCCGTTTTTAGAACTACCGACACCTTTCTTATGAGCCATGGATTAAAATTTTTTAGATTATAAATTACCAGATTCCTAACTTAGCCTATCGCCGTTATTTCGATTTGCGAAATATACTGACGGTGACCGTTCATTTTCTGATAACCTTTACGTCTTTTCTTTTTAAAGATTAACACCTTATCTGCTTTAAGGTGCTGAACTACTTTAGCATCAACCTTGATACCTTCTATAACCGGGGCGCCAACAACTACTTTACCGTCATTGTCTGTAAGCATTACTTTATCGAAAGAAAGAGTGGCTCCTTCTTCTGCTTGCAAACGATTAACGTATAGACGTTGATCTTTTTGTACTTTGTACTGATGCCCTGCTATCTCTACTATGGCGAACATATACTTATTTTTAGGGCTGCAAATTTACAACATTATCCTTTTAATTGAGGTATTGTGCTTAAAAATTTATTCATAAGCTTCTTAGCTACCGCCTCACATCACCACAGCATTCTGTAAAAGGCAGGTACTTTCACAGAACATTAACAATAAAAAGCGCTCATCCGCGCCTTTAAAGGTGCAGAATAGACTGCTGCTTTGCCTAAAAAATCTTAAAATTGCAGCAGATTTAATTTAAAGCAAGATTAATCGTATGTACAAAAACATTCTCAGCCTCCTCTTAGCCTCCCTAGTGGGAAGTGCTATGGCACAGAGTAAAATAGAATTTGAAGAGTACGACCTAGATAATGGTCTTCACGTCATTCTTCACGAAGACCACAGCACACCCATTGTTGCTGTTTCAGTTCTTTACCACGTCGGTAGTAAGAACGAAAAAGAAGGCCGCTCGGGTTTCGCCCACTTTTTTGAGCACCTAATGTTTGAAGGTTCCCCTAACATCGAGCGCGGAGAGTACATGAAAATTGTATCGGCTAACGGTGGAGCTTTAAATGCTAACACTTCTTTCGATCGCACCTACTATTATGAGATTCTTCCCTCCAACCAACTGGAATTAGGCCTTTGGCTAGAAAGCGAGCGTATGTTGCAAGCTAAGGTAGATATTGAAGGTGTAAATACACAGCGTGAGGTTGTAAAGGAAGAAAAGCGTTTAAGAGTAGATAATCAGCCTTATGGTTCTTTCCAAGAAAAAATGTTTGGAACCGCCTTTAAAGGAAGCTACTACGAAATTGCACCGATCGGAACTATGGAAGACTTAAATGCTGCGGAAGAAGCAGACTTTAAAGACTTCTATTCTACATTTTACGTTCCTAATAATGCTACTCTATCTATTGCAGGTGATATTGATATAGATCAAGCCAAAGAGTGGATTGACAAGTATTTCTCTACTATCCCTAAAGGTACCAAGGAAATTCCTCGTCCTACCGAAAAGCCAGCTCCTTTAAGCGGTGAAGTAATTGACACTATCTATGACAACATCCAATTACCCGGTGTTTTTATTGGTTACCGTTGCCCAGAAAGAGGTACCAAAGAGGCCTACGCAATAGATATGATTTCTACTTTATTAGCCGACGGTCAAAGTTCCATGCTTTACAAGTCTATTGTAGATGAGAAACAATTAGGTGTGGTAGTCCAAGCTTTTAATTTCTCCTTAGAAAATGCCAGTTTATTCATCGCTTTTGGATTAGCAAATCCTGATACCGAATTAAACACTTTCATTCAGGCGATTGACGAAGAAGTTAATACGCTTATTACCGAAGGTATCTCGGAGGAAGATTACATGAAAATTCAAAACCAAATTGAAAACGATTTTGTTTCAACTAATGGACGTGTAGCAGGTATTGCCGAAAGTTTAGCGGATAATCACGTTTATCTAGGTGATGCAAACCTTATTAATACGGAGATTAAAAACTACCGTGAAATTTCTGCCGAATATCTACAAGAAGTAGCGGCCAAATATTTAGCACCTGAAAATCGGGTTGTTCTAAAATACTTACCACAAAACGAACAGTAAAAGCATAAACCAATTATGAAAAGAATACTAGCAAGCCTACTAATCCTGCTCATTACTGTATCGGGATTTGCACAAGTAGACCGCAGCATCAGACCAAAACCAGCTCCTGCGAAAGCCATTGAGTTTGGCGATTATAAAACTTATACTCTCGACAATGGCTTAAAAGTTATTGTTGTTAAAAATGATAAGCTTCCACGCGTTACTTATAGCTTAGTGCTAGACCGTGACCCTTTTGTTGAAGGCGATAAAGCAGGCTACATTAGCTTAGCAGGAAGCTTAATGCGTAATGGAACGACTAACCGTACTAAAGAGCAGCTTGACAAAGAAGTTGACTTTATTGGTGCCACCTTATTTACCGGCGCAACCAATACTTACGCAAGTGGATTAAGTAAATACTCAGAAGAGATTTTGGAGCTTATGGCCGATGTGGCTCTTAACCCCTCTTTCCCAGAAGAAGAGTTTGAGAAGCTTAAAAAGCAATCTTTATCTGGTATCGAGTCTGCTAAAGATGATCCGAATTCATTATCCGATCGCTTAAAAAGAGCGAGCCTTTACGGCTTAGATCACCCTTACGGAGAATTAGAAACGGAAGAGAGCATCAACAATATCACCTTAGAAGATTGTCAGAACTTCTACAAAGAAACTTGGAGTCCTAACCAAGCTTATATGATTGTGGTAGGTGACATTAGCGCCTGGAAAGCTAAGCGCTTAATTAAAAAGTATTTTGGCGACTGGGCTAGCAAAGAAGTAGCAGAAAGAGTTTACGAAATGCCCACTACACCCAGTAAAAATGTAGTGAACATAATAAACCGAAATAGTTCCGTACAAACTGTTTTAAGCTTAGCTAACACTATTGATCTTAAACCAGGCAGCCCTGATATTGTTAAGGTACGTTTAATGAACCAGATTTTAGGAGGAGGAAGCACTGGCCGCCTATTCCAAAACATTAGAGAAGATAAGGGCTACACTTATGGAGCTTACTCATCTTACGACAGTGATGAACTAGTGGGTTCTTTTAGCGCAGGAGCTAGTGTAAGAAATGAAGTTACTGATAGTTCAGTGGTGGAGTTTATTAAGGAGTTTAAGCGCTTGCAAACTGAAAAAGTTTCGGAAAAGGAATTACAAGATGCCAAAAACAATATCATTGGATCATTTGGTAGAAACCTAGAAAGCCCCCAAACTATTGCCAGCTTCGCCCTAAATATCCAGCGCTATAATTTACCGGCCGATTACTATACCAACTACATTCAGCGCTTAGAAGCGGTAACAGTAGACGATATTATGGCTGCGGCTAAGAAATACATCAACTCAGAAGCACTTACAATTACTGCTGTGGGTAAAGCCGCTGATATTGCTAGTAATCTTGAGGCTTTTGGTGAAGTAACCTACTACGATTTTAACGGCGAAGAAACGGGCCCTCCTAGTTTCCCTGTTCCAGCAGGTATTACGGCCGAAAGCGTAATTAATGATTACATTAAAGCGATTGGTGGTCAAGAAAAATTAGACGCTGTGAAGGATATGAGTATTATGATGACTGCTTCTATTAGCGGTATGCCCATGGAAGCACAGGCTAAAACTCTTAAAAAGCGTCCCAATTTATTCCTTAGCGAAATGACGGTTGCTGGCTTTGGCACCGTACAAAAAGCTTACTTCGACGGAAAAAAAGCAGAAACTTCTGGCATGCAAGGAAGTAGTGTTTTAGAAGGCGAGGAATTAGAAGAGGTGAAAAAACAATACGCCTTTTTTAGTGAAGCTAGCTATCTAGACAATGGCTACAAACTAGAGCTAGTTGCTATTAATATGGTTGATGGCGAAAAAGCCTACACCCTAGAAGTAGATAAGGGCGGTGAGCTGCAAACAGAATATTACTCTGTTGAAAGCGGACTTAAACTACGTGAAGAAGCGACGGTAGAAACTCCACAAGGTGAGCTTACCGTTTCTCAAAGCTTTGGCGACTACCGTAATATTGACGGCGTAATGATTCCTTTCCAAATCAATATCAGCCAAGGTCCTCAAAAAATTAGCATGACTGGCACAGAGGCAAAAATTAATAGTGGACTAAAGAAGTCTGACTTTAAATAGAATTTTGCCCTTTTAGTATTAAAGCCACCTTTCGAGGTGGCTTTTTTTTGCTCTATTACAAAAAGCAATGCACAAATAAGGAAAAAAAGGAAAAACCGCTGAGGCTGAATCTACTCAAATTCCCGCTCCAAGCTAGCCCACTTAGTCAAGTCAGTTTAAATCAAAGCTTAAGCAATTTGGGCGCTGCGGCACTTACCGTAGATGGGCATCTAAAAAGCAAAACGTTTAGCCCTTTGCTTTAATCCCAATTAGAATGGTTTAGCCTTTTCTTTCTAGTCTCCTTTTACGAATGCGATCGGCTGGGCTACCTTTAAAGTTAACCAAATACACGCCAGCTAAAATACATAGCATTCCCCCTAAGTGCTCGAGACCAATAGCTTCACCATCCCAAACACCCCATAAAAGAGCTACTAAAGGAATGGCATAAGTTACACTCGCCGCAAAAAGCGAGCTGGTACCCTTTATCAAGATATTAAAAATCATTACTGCCAAACTACTCCCCACTATTCCGAGTAAGGAGATATAGCCCAAACTTCGCCAAGCAATTGGGTCATTTTGCATTATATCTATAAAGTCTGTAGTAGACAAATACGCTATAGCCAAAGGGCCAACAGAACTCAAGCTGAGCAATGTTATTGACAAAGCATCTAAACCTTGCAGCTTGGTATTAATTACGTTAATTCCAATAGCATAACAAAGGGTAGCAATAATGGGATAAATGCCATAAGACAAACGATTAAAGTCTATTTGCAAATCGGGAACTAACAACCAAATTGCCCCTACTAAGCCCGCGGCAATGCCCAAGGCACCAATCCACGATACTCTTATCTTAAACCAGACTAAACCTATTACTAGAGTAAAAAGCGGCACTAATGAATTTAAAATTCCTACCAAGGAAGAATCTAATTTAGTGACGGCGAGAGGGAACAAAACATAAGGAATCCCATTGCCAAAAAAACCTACGGCTATTAAGGCCCATAGATACTTTTTCTCGAATTTTTTAAAACGACTAAATACAATTATCACGGTGAACAGCCAAGCAGTGGCAATGCGGATAAAACCAATTTGTCCGTAACTAAAACTCTCCAAACCCCTTTTCATTAAGATAAATGAACTACCCCAAATAAGAGCTAAAAGAATAAAAAGGGTCCACGACTTGAGGGGACCAATGGTGTTTTCCTTCATCCGGTAAAGGTATCATTTGCTTTCTGTCCTTTCGCGGCTATCTTTGCGACCTATAGAATGCCTCGATCAAAACTAAAATATCTCTTAGCTCTTCTCTTTGGCCTCAGTCTTCTCGGGCCTTATTTCACCAATTTCATCTGCTTTAAGCAAGCACAATTAACGCATCGAAAAAGCATAAAGAAACGCTTCAACGCAAGTTTAAATCCCGAGGAGTTTGAAACACTTGTTTTTAGCCACAAGGAATTTGCAGCACTGAACTGGGATGGAGACGATGAGTTTTACCTGGGCCCTAAGAAATATGACCTCTTTAAAGTTGAACTCCATGGCGATAGTTTAACAGTCTGGGCTTGGTGGGATCATGCAGAGTCAAGCCTCGAAAAGCGTTTTCATCAAATGCTACATCGGTCTAAAAACCAGCCTTTAAAGGGTAAGCCTTCACTTAGCCTTGACAAACTTTCTAAATATTTAGCGCAACAAAATACTCACTTGGCTAGTCTCGCTTCTGCAGATGCCATTATTTACCTAAGCTTAGAGGAAGAACCGATAAAACCTTTCCTAAGTATTAACAGCCCCCCTCCCCTCTTATTTTAAATGTTTCCGATTGTAAATCAAATTCATTTAAAATAATTCAACATGAAAAAAATAATTGGCTTAGTGGCTTTAAGTCTGCTGAGTTTAGGTGCCTATGCACAAAATCTTCTTATCTATGACTTAGAAGAAAATCAACCACTCGAAAGGGTCACAGTAAGTATTAATAATGACCTTTCACGGCCGCTACTGAGTAATGATCAAGGACTAGTTGACATCAGTTCTTTTAAAGGCGAAGCGGCAATTCGTATTTATTCACTCGGCTATATCCCCCAAAGCTTTAGCTATGCTCAGTTGCGAGCTAAAGACTTTAAAGTGGGCCTAGAAGCAGAGGTTTTAGCACTCGATCAAGTAGTAGTATCTGCTACTCGCTGGAATCAATCGTCGCGAGAGCTACCGATGAATATTAAAACCCTTAAGACTAAGGATATCTATTTTAACAATCCGCAAACAAGCGCCGACTTATTAGGCAGTAGCGGAGAAGTTTTTATCCAAAAAAGTCAGCAAGGAGGCGGCAGCCCGATGATCAGAGGTTTTGCCACCAACCGCTTGCTAATATCGGTCGACGGCATTCGCATGAACAATGCTATTTTCCGTTCTGGCAATTTACAGCAGGTCATCTCGCTAGACCCTTTTGCGATAGAACGTACGGAAATTTATTTCGGACCTGGTTCGGTAATCTATGGCTCTGATGCCATTGGTGGGGTTATGAGTTTTAGCACCCTCAACCCACAGTTAAGCCAAGATACCAATACTCTGGTAAAGGGATCGGTATACAGTCGTGCCTCTTCTGCCAATAATGAAAGAAGCCAACACTTCGACCTAAATATTGGCTGGCAAAAATGGGCCTATCGCGCTAGTTTATCTTATGCCAGTTATGGCGATTTACGTATGGGTTCGCAAGGCTCAGATCAACTATTACGAGACTTTACGGTCCGTCGTATAGACAGTGTTGACCGAGTGGTTCGCAATGATGATCCAGAACTGCAGCTAAACACGGGCTTTGAGCAATTTAACACCATGCAAAAGCTACTTTACAAGGCTAATGCAAACTGGGACTTTGAGTACGCTTTGCACTATTCCACCACTAGTAATTACGATCGCTACGACCGTTTAATTAGAACCCGTAATGGTATGCCGCGCGCAGCCGAATGGTATTATGGGCCTCAAGTTTGGATGATGAATAAATTAGAAGTGAACTATCGTAAAAAAAGTCGCTTCTCCGATAAGGTAACTTTACGCTTGGCGCAACAAAGCTTTGAAGAAAGCCGCAATGATCGAGATTTTCAAAGCACTGAACTTATCAGCCGAAAGGAAAATGTGCAGGCTTATTCCTTAAATGTAGACGCATTAAAAAGATTAAGCATTCGCCATAAAGTTTTTTACGGTATCGAGGCTCTCTATAATGATGTTCGCTCGCAGGGAACTGCCAAAAACATTATTAGCGGGACACTTTCTAATGCTCCCAACCGCTATCCGCAAGCAAACTGGCAATCTTATGCCGCTTACCTTAATCACGAATGGGAGCTAAATGAAAAGTTTACTTCTCAGCTAGGTTTACGCTACAATCAAATTATTGTAAATAGCGACTTTAGTGACAATCTCGCCTTTTATCCTTTAGACTTTAGAGAGAGTAATCTTAATACAGGAAACTTAACCGGGAGCCTAGGTTTTGTATACCGACCCTCTGAAGCTTGGAAGTGGCGCTTAAACTTTGGAAGTGCTTTCCGCGCTCCTAATGTAGATGATATCGGAAAAGTTTTCGATTCTGGAGACGCCATTGTAGTAGTACCTAATCCAGAGCTTAGTGCAGAAAATGCCTATAATGCCGAATTCGGTATTGCTACGCTTCTTGGCGAAAGCCTAAAAATTGACCTTAGCGCATATTTTACCTATTTAAACAATGCCTTGGTGCGTCGCACCTTTTTACTAAATGGTTTAGATAGCATTAGTTATAATGGCGAATTAAGTGAGGTGCAAGCGGTGCAAAATGCAGCGAATGCTAATGTGTATGGCTTTCAACTAGGTTTGGATTGGCAGATTGACGATCACTTTGTTTTAAGAAATCAGTTTAACTGGCAGCGCGGTGAAGAGGAAGATCAAGCAGGGAAGATTGGCCCTTCGCGGCATGCGGCCCCAATGTTTGGCATCAGTCGCTTAAGTTTTGAAGAAAAAGCTTTGAGGATAGAGCTAAACCTTCAATATAGCGGTGCCGTAAAAGCTGAGGATCTTAACTTTGAAGAAAGGAATAAGAGTTTCATTTACCAGCTGAACCAAGATGGTAAACCATATTCACCGGCTTGGTATACTCTTAATTTTAAAACGAGTTATAAGTTTAATGAAATCTGGAGCCTAAATGCCGGCGTGGAGAATCTAACCGACCAGCGTTATCGGCCCTATAGCAGTGGCTTGGTGGCTGCTGGGCGAAATTTTATCTTGGGTATAAAAGGTCAGTTTTAAATTAAATGGCCGTCATCTGGACGGCCATTTTTTTATACCTTATACCCACAATTTGTTAGAACTTTTAAATTATTATTTATGCCTAAACATAACTTCTTTAAGTATTTAGTTGCAACTCTTGGCTTATTAATGATAAGTGCAGATTATACCAATGAAACAAATTTAAATACACTTAGGATATCTGATAATGCCGCGAACCAGTATTTATTGAGCATCGAAAGCCAAAAACTAGATAAAACTGGGCAAATTCTAACAGTTAGCCCCAACGGAGTAATTCATATTGGTCCAAGCCTTAAAAGAACTGAAACCCTTGAGGATGGCTATTCATTGTACGCCGAAAAAGGAGTCAGAACTGAGAGGGTGAAAGTTGATATAGCGAATAAGGCAGGGTGGGCTGATTATGTTTTCAAACCAAGCTATCCACTTCTAACAATTGAAGAACTGGATAAGTACATCGAAGAGAACCAGCATTTACCGGGGGTTCCAAGCACTGATGAAGTCCTTAAAAATGGTATTGACTTAGCAGAGTCCAATAAAATACTGCTGGAAAAGATTGAGGAATTAAGCTTACATATCATTTCATTAAATAAGCGGTTAAAAACATTAGAATCAAAATGAAATCGCACAGGAGCTTAGCATTCTTTGTTGCAGTGATTTTAGGCATTACTCCTACTTTGGTTGCGCAAAGCGATGAGTGTGAGCTCAGCACAGTTATAATTTCGGAAGATAAACCCGTAAACTGGAATCTACCTAAAGTAATAGTATTCTCCGATAATTTTAACGGTAAATCTCTTGATCAAAATCTATGGGGCTTCGGGTTTCCTTGGGGTAAGATGCTAAATGAAGAGGCCCTTGAAGGAATGGCTGAGGAGAACTTAAGCCTTCAAAATGGTAAACTAATCCTAAAAACCGAGTATCGCGAACGTGATTTTGATAGATTCATTTTCAATGAGAATGGCGAGTTAACTGGAACCGAACCTGTTAAAAAGAATTTTTCAAGCGCTGGAATTTTCTCTAAAATTGAGTTTATAGGTGGTGATTTTGAACTAGAGTATGAAATTGACGAAATCACAGCACAGTGGCCTGCCTTTTGGCTACTTGGCGATTGCCAACAAGAGGTGGATATCTTTGAGTATTTTTATGGTAAGAGTATTTTTCACAGCAATTGGACAAAAGAAATAACTTACACACTACATTTAGACAAGAACTGTAACACACCCAAAAAATGCATATTGGTCAAAACAAAGTTTCTGGATGATCAATTCTATGAAAATGAACTCTTCAGTAAGTTAAGTTGGGAGATGCACAGGTTAAGGTTCTACAGCACACCCTCTGAACCTGACTATATTCATTATCGCTGGCGTGATTTTGGAAACCGTCCAATTGCCTACCCCAACAAAGGTCAAGTGTTAAATCAGTCCAGTTTTTTCCCATTTGACAAACCCATGCGCCTACTAATCGGCCAGGGAGTCCATAAAAATATTGGCCATAGACTAAAAAACAATCCTAAATACCTCAAATTAAACGAATTAACTGTCTGGCAGATTCTAGACCCCTCTGGTAAACACAAGCTAGATTTAAATTATCCATACCAAGATCAATATGATGGAATTATAACTGGAGGAGAAGTCTCAATTAAAGATAGTTCACCTTTTTACTATAAACCTTACCTAATTGTAAGAGCAGCCTCGGACATTGAGCTAGAACCTGGTTTTGACTCTGGAGGCAACTTAACTGATTTAGTCGTTGTTCCTCAGAGTGAGTTCAGATATAGTAATGAAAAACACGGCAAGAATCTAATACCTCAATTTATTGTTAAAATGGAGTTTTACGATTTTCAAGGGGTTTCTATATTACAAATTGACGGCCTGCAAAACCCGATGCATGAAAAAGAGTTATTAATCAAGAAAGCATTAAACAACAACCCGACTTTAAAAGGCCTCACCATACTGAGAGTCCTCTACTCTGACGGTTCATGGGCAACCGAAAAACTAGGCCTTATGAGGTGATATACAGTAAAACTATTAAACTGTTTGACTAGCTTAAATTCACCATGATGTGTTTCTGGAATGTATTCATCACTTAAAACATACTCAGAGATATCTGGATCGAAACCATGAAACGATTGAACATCGACCCTATTGTTTCGCATCATATAGGCCTTTAAGGACCAATTATAAATTAGTTGATCGGTAACATATACCTTATCCAACTCAGGAAATAGCTCAGCACAAGCTTTGATATCAGCCAATAATTCTTCGTCTCGTCTAGGACTACCCCAAAAAACTATAGTTAGGCCTATAAGGAGGGTGAGTAAAGTTATCGAAATAGTCTTAATGTAAGCTTTCAGGCGTAGCTCCACCCATTTACCAATACCAAACCCATGTTGTGAAACTAAAAAAAACAGAGCAAGCGCATAAAACGGGAAACTAGTAGCTAAGTAAAATGGTCGTTGAACATAACTAATCATTAATGGAAATGACCCTGCCATCGCTAGAATAGCAAAGTAAAGTGACCATCTGTTTTTTAATTGTAGAGACCTTTTTGTAAACTTTTCGTATGCTAAAAGACCAAAGGTTAAAAGCAAAGCTGGCAGGAGCTGCTGAAATAGTTCCCATAGTATCCAAAAGCGACTCTCAACGGTAGGGTTATTCTTAATTCTTTCTGCTGTGCGAATGAATAAATATTGATTGAAGAAGTTTTGAGCCTTTGGAAAAAATAGCAACGAAGCACCAAGAGTCGAAGAAAGCGCAATATTCAAAAAGCCAAATTTTAAGGCACCCTTATCAAAATTAAAGACAATGAAGTAAACAAAGGGAGCGACGATAAGATAAATGCCCACAGGACCTTTAATCATGAAAGACATAACAACTGATAGTGAAAAAAGTAAAAGAGTTAAAGCCAAATTACCTCCTTTGCGCATGTATCTGATAAAACACCAATTTCCCAAAAGTAGAAGCGGTATTATCTGCACCTCCATCATATTCTGCCGAAAAGTCCAGAACACTGTAGGTATAATAAACCATAGAACTAAAAGAAGCCAATAACTATACTTAGCATTATCACCAGTAACTTCCCGTACATTAAGCCATTGACCAAAGAGAGAGAGTGTATAACAAGTCAGTAAGAAGAGTCGTTCAACCCAAAATGAATCACCAAAAATCTTAAAAAAGAGTGACAAAGAAAATATGCCTAATGGGGGATTCTCATAGAAGCCATCTAAACCAAAAAAGTCTTTCCCATAAATTGGTTGCCAAAAATCACCAATACCCTCAGCCATATTAAGGCTAACTGCAGTATACATAGCCCCGTCCATAAACATTCCTCTCATAAATAGAAGCGGAACAACAGCTAAACTTACAATGATGACAAACAGGTGATTTAAAGTGATTTTCATAGAAGCTGCAAGGTAATAGATTCGACAAATTTAAGCTTCTCACATCTTCAAAATTGGCTAGCACATTAATCTATAACCACCTTTTTTATTTGGCCCAAGCCTAAACCTTTTTTAGAATTATTCTGTCATTTTTATTCTTTCACAAAGTACCGGGTAGACTAATTTTGCAAAATGAAAAAATGGTTAATTACTTTAAGTCGCATTGAGATCATTCTCTTATTCTTAGTAATTATTGCGGGTAGCGTTGTACGCATGACCGACTCTGGGATGGGCTGCCCCGATTGGCCCAAGTGCTTTGGGCATCTTATTCCACCAATCGAAAGAAGCGAACTGGAGTGGCAAGCGAATACCGAGTTTAATAAAGGTCAAGTTATTATTGTAGATGAGGCCTTATATACTGCGGTAGAAAAGTTTAGCACAGGCAGCAATTACAATCCTAATAACTGGGAGAAATACACCAAGCACGATTATGCCATTTTCAATCCCATGCACACCTGGATTGAATATATAAATCGACTGCTCGGGGCACTATCAGGCTTACCGATGCTGGCACTTTTCTTTCTAAGTCTTAGCATGGTGCGTAAAAACTGGCGCTACTTTGTATTATCTGCGGCTGGACTTTTCATGCTGGGCTTTGAAGCTTGGCTTGGCAAGCTGGTGGTGGACGGCAATTTAATTCCTGGCAGCATCACCATTCATATGATGGGTGCCTTACTTTTAGTTGCTATCATGCTCTTATTTAATGGTTTAGCTAATAGAGAGGAATTAAAGCCAGTTCTCCATTCTAAACGCTTCTTAAGCTTAATGCTAATCGCATTGGTATTTACGCTGTTGCAGATTGGCTTGGGTACTCAGGTGCGTGAACTAGTAGATGGTTTGCATCAAAGTGGTGTAGCTCGCAGTGAGTGGATGGGGCAAATGGATATTTTCTTCTACATTCATCGGAGCTTCTCTATCCTTATTTTAGCCTTAAACGGCTACCTATGGTGGCTTAATCGTAATAACAAAATGGGCTTTTGGCAGTGGAATTGGATTCTCGCTATTCTTGCTTTGGAAGTTTGCTTAGGTATTATTTTGGCTTACTTCGATTTACCAAAATTTGCTCAACCCTTGCATTTACTTTTAGCGGCGGGACTTTTTGCTTTGCAATTACAAGCTATCATTCATTTAGCCCTTAAAGGTCAGCTTAGCCCTATTAAGCCTTAGTCGCTTTCGCTAGAACCCTCTTCTTCATAAAGGATATCCATTGCCTTGAAGCTATCATTAAGATTAACCTGAAGTTTTACTTGGGCAAAACTTATACTCGCGCCAAAAATAGAGTTAAGGTTTTCATTGGAAAGGTAGCAGCGAATACCTTCCGCTTCTAAGCGAGACTTAATTACATAAGCCTCGTTAACATTGTTAAACTCTGCGATACTTACTAATTCTGCCATCTTAAACTTTCCATCAAATGCTGCATTTCACCAAGCATAAACTCGTTTACAGGCTTAAGGGAATCGGCATTGGGTGAAGCATAATAGTATAAGACCCCTCTAAGAAAGTGATCGGTACTATCAGTAACAAAAAACTGCATGCTGGTAGCAGCATTTCCTTTTAACTGAAAGAGTAAGCCAAACACCTTTTCGTCTGGGTTTAGGTACAATTTTTCATCTATACCGTCGGCACGTACGGTGTGCTCGTAGGCCAAATTGTGACCTTCTGCCAATAAGGTATCAAGATTATTCTCTGTTACTTTTTTGTAGGTTAACTGCAAAGTTGCTCTTAAGCTAGGGTATTTCAAATCGTACCAGCAGTTTTGCTTTTCTAAGAGATTAGCATTTTCATTATACTCAAATTGATAAGAGCAAGGAAGGTCCGTTTTCTTGTAATCTTTTGCAGGAGTAGCTATTCTAAAGTAGCCTGTAGGTTTAGGGCTGTAGCTGTCTTCGCAAGAAGCGAAGCTTAAAGCTATGATTAAAGTTGAAAAAATATAGTATGGCTTAGTTTGCTTCATCTAAAAGGGTAACTTTTATTCTTTTGATTCTTCTTCCCTCTAAGCTTTCTACCTTAAACAAGTAGTTTTTAAAGGCGATTTCCTCGTTAACTTCTGGGAATTTCCCGGCAACCTCTAAAAGGAAACCAGCCAAAGTATCTGCTTCTGCTGCCTGCTCGGCAAAATCACTTTCTTCAGCATCTACCACTTTAAAAAAGTCTGTGAGGTGAATCTTGGCCTCAAAAACATAATTTTTTTCGTCAAGCTTAGAATAGTATAACTCATCATTATCAAACTCGTCACTGATCTCACCTACTATCTCCTCAATAATATCTTCCAAAGTTACTACCCCCGAAGTTCCTCCGTACTCATCCACCACTATTGCCAGGTGAATTTTACGCTCTTGAAACTCGCGCAGAAGATCATCAATCTTTTTATTCTCGGGTACAAAAAAGGGCTCCCGCACCAGTTCTTGCCAGGCAAAGTTTGTACTAGCTTCAATATGCGGCAATAAATCCTTTACGTAAAGTACACCTTTAATATTGTCGAAATTATCCTCAAAAACCGGTATTCGCGAATAGCCCGACTCTAAAATACCGTCCATAATCCTTCCATACTCCCAAGAAATATCTACCGCTACTACGTCAATACGGGGCTTCATAATTTGGGTAACATTGGTGGAGCCAAACTTAACAATACCCGCTAAAATTTTCTGCTCCTCATCACTACTCTCCTCATTAGAAGTAAGCTCCAAAGCTTGACTTAAGTCATCTACCGAAAGGTTTTCAGATTTATGTTGTAAACGCCTCTCGATAAAACTGCTGCTACGCACTAGCAAAAAGCTCAATGGTCGGCTTAGCCTGCGCAGTACAAACATTGGCTTAGACATAAACAAGCCAAAGCTAACCGCATTTTTAGTGGCGTATACTTTGGGTAAAACTTCACCGAATAGAAGAATCAAAAAGGTAATTGCCACTACTTCAACCAGAATTTTAGTGTAAGTAGGTGAGCCTCCAAAATCGAAAAAGCTTACGCTTAGATAAGAGGAAAGGATTACGATTCCGACATTAATGAAGTTATTCCAAATTAAGATAGTTGCCAAAAGGGTTTTAGGGCCTTCTAATAAGTTGGTTAGCGCCTCATGTCCACCTTTATTAACCTCCTTTAAATCGTCTAAATCGCGCTGTTGGATGGAGAAAAAAGCCACTTCGGACCCACTAACCATAGCCGATGCTAGTAGTAAAACCATAAGAATGGCCGTAGGCACTAAACTGATGGGCTCAAAAGGTTTGAGAATATCTAAAAGGAACAAGAAACTCGAGGGGTCGGGGTCCAAATTGCGGGTACTTGGTTAATAATCAAAAAGGTAAATCATCCTCATCCTGGTCTTTTTCCGCCGCTATATTAAGGGCTGAAGAGGAGGAGTTTGAATCTCCGTACGATTGCGTTTTATTGGGGGCGACATTGCTCATATCACTAGGGCCGGAAGAGCGAGAACCCAACATAATAAGGTTATCGGTAGTTATTTCGGTGGCATAACGCGTTTCCTTACTGGCAGGGTCTTGCCAGCTGCGCGAACGAATACGGCCTTCTATATACACCTTATCGCCTTTTTTTAGGTATTTGGAAACCACGTCAACCAATCCACCTCGTGCCACTATCGTATGCCATTCGGTTATTTCTACCTTTTCATTAGCCTTATTGGTGTAAGACTCAGAAGTTGCAATGGGAAACCGAGCTAAAGAACCGCCATTATCGAAATGTTTCACCTCGGGGTCGGTACCAAGGTTTCCGATTAGTTGCACTTTATTTAATGATCCGTTTGCCATAAATTCTAATTCTTATCAAATATAGGAATTGAGTTGAAGATAAAATCCTCTTCAATTTAGCTATAAATTTAAAGGGGCAAAGTTAGCTGTTTTTCATCCAAAAACTTGCGCAATGGACGGGGAAATGCCAAATTATCTAAAGAGCCCATGGGCAGTAGTTCTAAGGGACCAAAAGAAGTTAGGTCCTTAAATTCCAAGGCTTTAAAATGCCAAACCTTGATAGACAAACTTTGATGTGACAGTTTGTGGAGCGGCAAACTATAACTGCGCACAAGATGCCAGCACTCGGCTTCCAAAGACTCTGCCTGCAATAATTTACTGAAGCTCTCCTCCTCTAAAGGCTCTGAAGATTCCAGTAAAGGAAACTGATAAAGTCCTTGCCAAATGCCTTCTGCACGTTTTTGCACATAAACTGAATCCTCGCGATCTAGCAAAAGATAATTCAAAAACCGCTTCTTATCGTAAGTTTTCTTCTCTTTAAAAGGCAAGCCAGCAACCACCCCATCTTTATAAGCTATGCAAGAATCACTAAAGATACATTCCGAGCAAGCTGGATTCTTAGGCACACAATATTGCGCTCCAAACTCCATCATCGCCTGATTATGGGTAGCAGGATCCTGAGGATCGAGAAAATTATCTGCCAATTGCTGAAAGACTTTCTTACCTGCTGTGCTGTTTATCGGAGTTTCCTCTCGGTACAAACGGCTTAATACTCGAAAAACATTCCCATCTAGTACAGCCGCATTTATACCAAAAGCAAAAGATCCAATTGCTGCCGCCGTATAATCTCCTACCCCTTTTAAGCTTTTTATCTCACTTAAAGTAGATGGAAACTTAGCACCAAACTCGTCTACTAATTGCTTGGCACTGTGGTGCATATTACGGGCGCGACTATAGTATCCTAGACCCTCCCAATCCTTTAAAACTTTTTCCTGAGGTGCTTCCGCTAAATCCCTAACATCTGGATAATTAGTAATAAACTTATTATAGTAAGGTAGCCCCTGATTAACCCTTGTTTGCTGTAGTATAATTTCACTCAACCAGATACGATAAGGATCCTTTGTTTTACGCCAAGGCAAATCCCTTTTATTCCAATTATACCATTCGTGAAGTTTTACTCTAAGGGAAGATAAATCCAAAATATTTGTTTTTGAGTACTTTAGGATGCAAAATAAATCCAATTAAGCCTTTCAAGGTTCTAGAAAAGTACTTTATATTTGCAGCCCTCAAAATTAGAGTTTTAACGTAAAAAATATACACAAATGACAAAAGCTGACATTGTAACCCGAATAACAGACAAAACAGGGATGGAAAAGTCTGACGTACAGGCCGTTGTTGAGTCTTTTATGAAGGAAGTCCGCACTAGTCTAGAAACAGGAGATAATGTATACTTAAGAGGTTTTGGTAGCTTCATTATTAAGAAACGTGCTGAGAAAACAGGACGTAATATTTCTAAGAACACAACCATCATTATTCCTGCCCACAACATTCCTTCTTTTAAGCCAGCGAAAACTTTCGTTGATTCAGTAAAAAAGAAAGTAAAAGTAGGATAAACATATTATGAAGAAAGGGCCCGCTATATTAGTACTTGTCGCTATCCTTATTACTGGGGCAGTATATCTATTACCCAGAACTGCACAGGATACTGAGGTATCAGTGGTTGAGGAAGAAAGTCACGATCATAGCGGGGAAAAAGGCAAAACCATATCAGCAGCAGACTCTTTAGTAGACGATGCTTTGGGGAAATTAGAATCTGGCGACTTACCGCCAATGCAGGCCGTTATGGCCATTGCAGATGTTGCTAAGAAGTTTCCAGAAAATATAAAAGCCAATTTCACCCTTGGGGTAATGAGTATGCAAACTGGTCAATACTCTAAAGCACTAAATCGCTTTAAGACCGTTATAGAACAAGATCCCAGCAATGGTGATGCTTATTTATTGTATGCTCGTTCTCAAATGTTTCTAGGAGATAGTACCGCAGCTAAGTCGGTATTGGAGGACGCACTAGAAAAACTTAGCGACGAAAAAACATTAAAAGCCATTCGCGATGAAATGGCGACTATTATTAACAATTAAAATTTTTGGTTATGCCAAGTGGTAAAAAAAGAAAACGTCACAAGATGTCTACTCACAAACGCAAAAAGCGTTTACGTAAAAACCGTCACAAGAAAAAATAACAGTGGGATTTTATAGAATCCACTAATTTTTCTAAGCACCCTTTTCAGGGTGCTTTTCGTGTTTCTGCATAATCAACCCTAATAGTTTTAGGGCTAAAATATTTAAAGGTGAGTACAGAATTAGTTATTAATTCTCGTACTGCCGATTCTGTAGCAGTATCGCTACTCAAAGATGGTAAACTATCTGAGTTACACTATGATAACCAGGTGGAATTTTCCGTCGGTGATGTATATCTAGGCAAGGTAAAGAAAATTGTTCCTGGCTTAAATGCGGCCTTTGTTGATGTGGGTTATGAGAAGGATGCATTCCTTCACTACCACGACTTAGGTCCGCAAATAAAGTCATTAAACAAGTTTACCAAACGCACGATAACAGGCAAGCAACGTTGGTCTTTGACCGACTTTCAGCCTGAGGCCGATATTGATAAGAACGGCAGTATAGATTCAGTTCTCCGCGAAGGACATACCATATTGGTACAAATCGCCAAAGAACCGATATCTACAAAAGGCCCACGTATAACATCCGAAATTTCCCTTGCCGGGAGATACGTTGTTCTTGTGCCTTTTTCTAACCGCGTAAGCGTTAGTAGTAAATTACGAGATAAAGAAGAAAAAGACCGTCTAAAAAGATTAGTCTTAAGTATTAAACCCGCCGGTTTTGGCATAATAGTTAGAACCGCAGCACAAGATTGTAGCGTCGCTGATTTAGATGCTGACGTGCAAGATTTAGTGGGAAAATGGAAGCAGTTGCATCGTAATGTGCAACGCATGAAACCTCCTAGCCGTGCTTTGCGCGAGCTTAACCGAGTTTCTGCCCTCCTACGTGATGTTTTAAATGATTCATTTAATAGCATCGCCGTAGATAATCCCGAACTTTTTAATGAGCTCAAAGAGTATATGCGCTCCATTGAGCCCGAAAAGGAAAAGATTGTAAAGCTCTATCAAGGGCGCTTACCAATCTTCGAACAATACGGTATCGAAAGGCAAATTAAAAGCAGCTTTGGTCGATCAGTAAGTATGGGCAAAGGCGCTTACTTAATTATTGAGCATACGGAAGCCATGCACGTTATAGACGTTAATAGTGGTAACCGTACCAACTCTGAGGAAAACCAAGAAGCAAATGCTTTAGCAGTAAACCTATCGGCAGCAGAGGAAATTGCTCGGCAGTTGCGTCTGCGCGATATGGGTGGCATCATTGTAGTGGACTTTATTGATATGCACCGCAATGAAAACCGTAAAAAGCTTTTCGATAAATTAAAAGAGGAAATGGCAACTGATCGTGCCAAACATAAAATTCTGCCCCCCTCTCGTTTCGGATTAATCGAGATTACTCGCCAAAGGGTACGTCCTGAAATGGATATACAAACCCGCGAGGAAAACCCTGATGGTTCGGGAAAAGTGGAGGCACCTATTCTTATCGTTGATGAGATAGAAAACCACCTTGACCTCTTAGCACAGCAAGAAAAATCTAAACTCATTTACCTTCACCTACATCCTTTTATTGCCGCCTACCTAACAAAAGGCCTCTTTAATAGTATTAGGAGAAAATGGGCCAAGAAGTATAATAAGAATTTGAAAATCACTCCACGAGATTCTTACAAATTCTTAGAGTACACCTTTTTTAATGATAAAGATGAAAAGCTCGAATTTAAATAATGCTTCGCCAAGCCCCATTTAAAAAGGGAATTTTTAATTTCGTAACTTAAAGAAAAGCATGAAGAAAACAGTAGCAATTTTAGGAGCAATTGTATTATTAGGCTCTTGTGTAAGCAAGAAAAAGTATACCGAATTACAAGGTCAATATCAAGAAGTTGATGGGGAGTTAAGTAAAACCCGCATGGAACTGGCCGCTTGTTTGGATAACCGCAAAAACGCACAAAGCGAAATTGCTTATCTAAAAAAGACAAATTATCAGCTTCTAAAAAATGTAGGCAACATGTCTACCTTAACAAAAAAAGAAGCAGAAAATTTAGAAAACTCATTAGAGCAAATCCGTGAAAAGGATATGACTATTAGTAGTTTACAGGCCGCCATCAATAAGCGGGATTCTGTAACTTTTGCCCTAGTAACTAGTCTTAAAGGCGCCACTGTTGGTGTTAATGATAAAGATATAAGCATTAACGTGGAGAAGGGAGTAGTGTATGTTTCTATTTCCGACAAACTTTTATTTGAAAGTGGTAGCTCTAAAGTAAGCGCCGAGGCTAAAACTGTTTTAGGCAAAGTAGCACAAGTTCTAAAGTCTCAATCTTCTTTAGACTTTATGGTAGAAGGCCACACAGACAATAAAACTGCGCGCCAAGGTGCACCTTTCCAGGATAACTGGGAATTAAGTACCCAACGTGCTGCTTCGGTAGTAAGAATTTTAGAAGGTGATTTCTCTATTAATCCTGCGAGAATTACGGTTGCTGGAAAAGGCGAGTATGCTCCTATGGCCTCTAACGAGAGTGCTGAAGGCCGCGCTAAAAACCGTCGTACCCGCATTGTTATTCTGCCTAAATTAGATGAGTTTTATACACTTATCGAAGAAGGAATGGAAAAGTCGAAATAAGATTTCCAATTCAAAACTCTTAAAGACCGTCCTAACCGACGGTCTTTTTTTTGGCCAAAATCCAAATTAAGAAGCCCCTTTTCTTAAGATCGTTTTAGTGCATAAAGTCGCATTATTAGTGAAAAAAAAGCAATGCTGCGCTTCAGGCGAAAGCCTTATAATTGGTACCTTCGGGCGAAATAATTCATAAATCATGAAAAAATATATTCTCATTCTCTGTGTTTTCAGCTTTAGCTTAAGTGCCCAGAAAGAGGTAATGACTCCACAAAAACTTTGGGAACTGGGTAGAGTTAGCTTAGATGCGGTTTCCGAAGATGGTAAAAGCTTTGTTTATGGTGTTACCTACTACAATACCAAAGACAATACTGGTAATCGCGATTTATACCTTATGTCTACCAAGGGAGGCGAAGCTCAAAAAATAACTGATATGCCCGGCGGTGAATATGGTGCTCACTTTGTTGGAAATGACATTGCCTTTAACAACGGAGGACAATTGTACCTCTACCGAATGAAAGATCAAACTTATGGTGCATTAACAGATATTGATGGTGGCGTTTCTGGCGCTAAAGCTCTTAAGTTAAGCAATGGCAAAATCCGTATTATATTCGCCAAGGCCTTTAAAAATTCTAAAAGCTCAGCAGATCTCTACCCCGATTTGCCAAAAGCCGAATTTAGAGTAATCGATGACTTAATGTACCGCCACTGGGATAGCTGGGATGATCATCAAGCTTCCCTAGTTTGTTTTGCTGATTATGATAAGGAAGCGGTAAGTCAATTTGAGGTTTTAATTCAAGATAATCAATTTGAAAGCCCCGTCCCTCCCTTTGGAGGATCAGAAAGTTATACGCTAAGCCCAGATGGAAAAACCCTTGCTTACGAATTAAAGCCTTTAAAAGGGAAGGATTTCGCGGAGCAAACAAATAGTGAAATATATCTGGTAGACCTGGAATCGAAGATTACCACGAATATTAGCGAAGGTATGATGGGCTATGATAAAAACCCACAATTTTCGCCTGATGGTAGCAAAATCGCTTGGCTCTCTATGGCAACAAATGGCTATGAAAGTGATGTGAATGACTTGGTGATTATGAATATTAAAAGTGGTCAGAAGACTCACATTTTAAAGGAAACTGAGCGCTATAACGATCTTACCTTTCAGTCTTTTGCTTGGGCCGATAATGACGAAATTATAGCAGGTGTGCCCATTGGCGGAAGTAATCACCTTTTTGAGCTGGAATATGAGAATGGGGAAATTGAAATAGAAAGAATTTCTAAAGGCGATTATAATTATAACCACTTTGAAATTGCCGATGGCGGATATATAGTAGAACGCCAAGACATGAATAATGCAACTGAGATTTTTTTCCTAAAAGAGAACGGAAAGGTGAAAGCCCTTACCAGCGTAAATAAGAACATTTACGACAATCTGAAAAAAGGCAAGATTGAAAAGCGCATGATCAAAACCACCGATGGCAAAGACATGCTCACTTGGGTTATTTTCCCTCCCGATTTCGATCCTAGTAAAAAATACCCTACTCTTCTCTACTGCCAAGGCGGTCCGCAAAGTCAAGTTTCTCAATTTTACAGCTTCCGCTGGAACTTCCAACTAATGGCTGCACAAGGCTATATAGTAGTAGCTCCAAACCGCAGAGGCTTGCCGGGCTTTGGCCGTGAGTGGAACGAGGCCATTTCTAAAGATTGGGGCGGGCAACCAATGAAAGATTATTTAAGCGCCATTGATGCCGTTAGTGCCGAGCCTTATTCAGATGAGAGTAATTTAGGCTGTATTGGTGCTAGTTATGGTGGTTATTCAGTTTATATGTTGGCTGGTATTCACGAGGGGCGTTTTAAGAGCTTTATCTCACATTGCGGACTCTTTGATTTAGAAAGCTGGTACTTAAGCACCGAAGAAATGTTTTTTGCCAACTACGATTTAGGTGGCCCCTTTTGGGAGGAAGAAAATGCCGAAACCTACAATAAGTTTGACCCAAAAGATTACGTCCAAAATTGGGATACACCGATGCTCGTAATTCATGGTGGAAAGGATTTCCGAGTGCCCATCAACCAAGGTATGGAAGCTTTTCAGGCAGCTAAGCTAAGAGGTGTTCCTGCTCGCTTTTTATACTTCCCTAACGAAGGACATTGGATTTTAAGTCCACAAAATGGCTTGGTTTGGCACGATCAATTTTTTAATTGGCTAGATACTTATTTACGCCCCTAAAAAAAGCTCCAAACCTAGTTTTAGGACTTAAATATTAGATTTCGAAAACCCCGGCATCCCGTCGGGGTTTCTTTTTTACGATTCATTCCGAAATTTCCACCGTTCATAGATTCTAGTTTTGGATACAAGGTGTTGCTGCTAGTTTAGCCAGCAAATCAAGAAACATGAATCGCCTACTTCTTCTTTTTATCTTCTTCGCACAAGGCCTAGTCGCTCAAAACACCTTTAGCGGAATTGTGCTCGATGCGCAGCAAAAACCACTAGCAGGTGTAAATGTGTATCTGCTTAAAAGTTATACCGGCACCACCACTAATAAGGACGGTAGTTTTAGCCTGACGAATCTACCAAAAGTAGGAACAATTGAAATTAGTTTATTGGGTTTCGACACTAAGACTTTTGATTTAGCTACACTAGATTTCAAGATAAAGCAGCGCATAATTCTCAAGGAAAGTTTTAATAAACTCAAAGCGGTTACTATAACAGCAGGTAGCATAGAGGTAAGCGACTCGCGCCAAGCTATCGTTCTAAAACCGCTGGATATCGTTACTACCTCAGGCGCTTTAGGTGATATTATAGGTGCTTTAAACACCTTGCCAGGTACTGCTAACAATGCTAATGATGGTCGACTTTTTGTGCGTGGTGGTTCTGCTGATGAAACTGCTTTATTTATTGATGGCTTGCGTTTAGGTAGCGCCTACGGTTCAAGCTTAGGCGGTATTCCCACTCGCGGTAGATTCAATCCTAATTTATTTAAAGGCAATTTTTTCAGCACCGGAGCCTATTCTGCCGAATATGGTCAAGCTCTTTCTTCGGTTCTTTCCCTTTACAGTTTAGATATGCCCATCCGCAATCAAAGCGACTTCAGCTTAAGTAGCGTTGGGGCTTCCGCAGCTCACACACAAGTTTGGGAAAAGCAAGCATTGAGTACCAATTTATCCTACACTAACCTTAGCCCTTATATGAATTTAGTTCCCCAAAATGTGCAGTTTAATACCGCGCCACAAGGATTAAATACCGAAGCCCTTTATCGTAATAAGATCGGTAAAAACACTTTCCTTAAAGGCTTCTACTCTTACCAAAACTCGCGTTTGGCAGTGAAGCGTCCGCAGATTGATAGTGAGGAATTAGCTTCAACCGCACTTACAAACGACTTCCACTATGCCAATCTAAGTCTAAAACATGGCTGGAATAAAAAGCACCTGATAAACGCCGGACTGAGCTATACCAACAATGTTGATGAGATTCAACAAGATAGCAGCGATATATTGGCCCAGAATCAATTAGCGCACTTTAAAGTGAATTACCAATATTTTGCTAGCGCCCGATTAAAGCTAAAAACAGGCTTTGAAAGTATCCTCGAAAATTTGAGCCAAAAATACAATGGTTCAAGTCGTAGCTTCAACCAAAGTCTTTATGCCGCTTTCGCAGAAGCTAATTACCACCTAAGCAGCGATTTTCTAATACAACTTGGCTTAAGGAACAGCTATAGCCAAGAATCGAATTATTTAATGCCGCGCGCTTCCATCGCCTACCGCCTTTCCGAAAAATCAACGCTTGCTCTTGCCTATGGTGATTACGTTCAGAATCAAAACCCCAGTATTCTGATTCAAGAAGAAAATCTGAGCGCTTCTTCCGCGCGTCACTGGGTTGTAAACTATCAATATGCCATGAAGGGTATTACTTTAAGAGTAGAAGCTTATTACAAAAAGTACGACCAGCTTTTACGCAGACAAGTTACTTACACGAGTAATGGTCAAGGATTTGCTCAAGGATTTGACCTTTTTATTAGAGACCGCAACAGTATTAAGAACTTAGACTATTGGTTTACCTATTCATACATCCACACAAAGCGCCATTGGAAGAGCTTCGCATCACAAGTGCAACCTAGTTTCGCCCCCAAGCATAATGCTTCGCTGGTAGGTAAGTATTGGCTCAGTCGTCTTAATTCTCAGCTAGGCGCTAGTTTCAATATCAACGATGGCTACAGCTATGAGAATCCGAATCTTGCCGGTGAAATGGAATCTAAAACTAAAGCCTTTAGCAGTCTAAATTTCTCCTGGAGCTATTTGCCTAAACCTAATTTAATTATCCATTTAGAAGTAACCAATGCTTTGGGGCGAGAAAACATATTCGGCTACCAATACAGCTCCCAGCAAAACTCTCAAGGAACTTATAATGAGATGGCTATACCTCAGTCGGCCAAGAGATTCATCTTTATCGGAATCTTTTACACCCTTAGTAAAAACAAAAAAGCCAATCAATTAAATAATCTATAAAATATTAATAATCAATCAATTCAATTTATCATGAAAAAAGCAATCATTATTTTCCTAGGATTATTCTTAAGTACTCATCTTAGCATAAGCGCCCAAAACGACTATCAGAACTACATGGCAGAAAGCATTGCTCTGTACGACAGTGTTAAAACCCTCAGCGACTATCAAAACATCGCCAATCGCTTCGATAGAATTGCTACTGCAGAAACGCAAGAATGGCTGCCCAACTACTACGCCGGTTTAACTTATGTATATATGAGTTTCGTGCGTGGTTTAGAAGATGACAAGCGCGATGAATACCTAGACCAAGCTTTGGTATATGCCGAAAAAGCCAGCGACCTCGCTGGATCAGAAGTGGAAATTACCGTTTTAATTGGTTATGTATATATGGCTAAAGTAAGTGTTAGCCCTGCTCTGAGAGGCATGACCATGTCTAGTAAAGTGAGTGGTTACTTTGAAAAAGCTTTAGCTATGGATCCCAATAACCCGCGTGCTAATTTAATGCTTGGTCGCTGGAAATACGGAACCGCCCAGTTTTTTGGTTCAGATACAAGCGAGCCCTGCGCCTTAATGGTGAAAAGCTTAAGCCTTTTTAAGGACAATAAAAACAGTAATCCTCTAATGCCAAGCTGGGGACAAGGCCAAGCCGAAGCGATGAGTAAAAATTGCGGTAGAAATAAGTAATTTGCAGCATGCGTAAAGCTCCAGTTCTCGATTACCAAAATATTTTAAAGTGGATAGGTATTAATGCTATTATCGCCTTTGGTATCCCCATCTTTTATAGCGCAGAAAGCTACCTATCGCTTGCAGGCTGGGGCCGAATTTGGGATGACATCTTATACGGCTTTATGATGTCGGCCGGAATTAGCATCGCGGTAGGAATCAACGAAAAGTATCTCGACCGAATCGCGCCCTGGCTAGAAAATGCCACTAAGCGTTTTTTCTTAGAAATTATTGGCGTTAGCATTCTGGCATTTTCGGCTTCTTACCTAATGAATGTACTTTTTTATACTCTTTTTGGTAAAATCGACTATCAAAACTTCCCTTGGAAAACCATGGCAATTTATGCGCAATATCCCCTTTATGTGGGCTACGGAATAACGGCCTTTTTTGTTTCCAAAGGCTTTCTTACGCGCCTAAAGGAAGAGGCTGTAAAAGCTCAGAAATTAGAAACAGAACGCTTTCGCGGAGAAGTGCGACTATTAAAGGATCAGTTAAATCCTCACTTCCTCTTCAACTCTTTTAATGCACTCACTAATATGGTTTATGAAGATGCCGACCAAGCAGCGGATTATATTCAGAAACTGAGCAAGTTTTACCGCTATGTGTTGGAAGTGCAAAATGAAGACCTAGTTTCGATTGAGCAAGAACTGAAATTTGCAAAAGATTATTGGGCCTTGCAAGAAGGTCGTTTTAGTCCAGATAGTATGCGTTTAAAAATTGATTCGGCTTCATTAAATCCCACCGCCCTAATTCCCCCAATGACCTTGCAGCTATTGCTAGAAAACGCAATAAAGCATAATCAAATGAAAGAAAGTTCGCCCTTAGAGATTCGCATCTTTCAAGAAGACGATTCCCTTATGGTGCTTAACAATCTGCAAAAGCGCATAAGCCCAGCCGAAAGCTCTGGCATAGGATTGAGTAATATTAAAGAACGCTATAAATTACTACGGCAAAAAGAGATTGAAGTTGCAGAAAGCAGTGAATCTTTTACTGTGAAATTACCCCTAATTTTAGACTGAAATGAAGGTACTACTGATAGAAGATGAGAGGCCTGCCGCCAAGCAGCTTGAGCGACTTTTAAAAAACGCTTTGCCAGATGCCGACATTCTTGGGCCTTTAGAGAGTGTTGAGGCTAGCATCCAATGGTTGAATTCTAATCCAGCCCCAGATCTAATTTTTTTAGATATCCACCTCAGTGACGGGCCCAGTTTCAATATTTTCAAAAACCACGAAGTCGATATTCCCATAATTTTTTGTACCGCCTTTGATCAATATGCTTTAGAAGCTTTTAAAGTAAATAGCATCGACTACCTTTTAAAGCCCATCGATCCAGAAGAGCTTTTTAAGGCTGTTGCCAAGTTTTTAAAATTGCGCAAAAGTCCCTTTACACTAGATGGTGAATTACTCCGCGAACTACTTGAGCCGAAAGCTAAAAAACTAAAAGAACGCTTTGTTTTAAAGCAAGGCGAAAAGCTAGTGATGGTAAAGATTAATGAGGTCGATTTTTTTGTAAGTAGCGGTGGCAGCTCCTTCCTACAGAATAAAGAAGGGAACCAATTCATTATCGACCAAAGCCTGGATTTAATTGAAGATTACTTAGATCCTAATCGTTTTTACCGTATTAATCGTGGCTACCTAATTGGACTCGATAGTATTGAAGAGCTGCAGCCTTTTAGCGGTAGCAGATTACGGGTAATTTTACGCAACTGCAAGGCTAAAGACATCTTTGTAAGCAGAGATAAAACCGCCTCTTTTAAGGCTTGGCTTGATAGATGAATTCTATTTGCCACCCGCGCATTAAAACCTAGCTTTGCAGGCATTTAATTTTTGTTAATGAAGCTCGAAATTTTTGAGTTAAGCAATGGGATTCGCGTGGTACACCATCAGGTGAATAGCCCTATCGCCCATATTGGTTTTCTTGTCGCCGCTGGCTCCAGAGATGAGTTAGAACACGAACAAGGTTTAGCCCATTATATAGAACACTGCCTATTTAAAGGCACCCAAAAACGAAAGGCCTACCATATTCTCAGTCGGATGGAAGACGTGGGTGGTGACTTAAATGCATTTACCTCCAAAGAGGAAACAGTGATTCATTGTTCCTTTCTTAGCGCCGACTATAAACGCGCCATAGATCTGATTTCCGATATTGCCTTTCGCAGCACCTTTCCAGAGAAAGAGTGCCTGAAAGAAAAAGAGGTGATTATTGATGAAATTCACTCTTATAAAGATACCCCGGCGGATAGCATTTTTGATGATTTTGAAGAGCAAATTTTTCCCAATCATCCTTTAGGGAATAACATACTAGGCACAGTAGAAAGTGTTAAATCCTTCGAGCGTCAGCATATTCTAGATTTTATTGATAGGAACTACAGTAAAAACCGAATGGTATTCAGTTCTATTGGCAATATTTCTAAAAACAAGCTAGAGCAATTATTAGAGCAGCAAATACAGAATGTTGAATTTGGCTCAGGCGAGCGTAAAATTATCAGCCCAGAACCATACCAGCCTAGCCAAAAATCAGTGAGTCGCCCAGGTTATCAAACTCACGTTATTTTAGGTACACGTGCCTATCCTGCTAAAGACGATATGATGCGCCCGATGGCTATTCTCAACAATCTTTTGGGCGGCCCGGGAATGAACTCGCGCCTGAATTTAAATATTCGTGAAAAATACGGTTTCACTTATCACCTAGAATCTTTTTATCATCCTTATATCGATACGGGTCTTTTTGGAATCTATCTGGGCACCGACCCGGGGACCGCAGATAGAACGGTAAGATTAGTGGAGAAAGAATTGCGCAAATTACGCGAACAGAAGTTGGGCGTGCTACAATTAAGCAAAGCGAAAAAGCAGATCTTAGGTCAGTTAGCCATGGCACAAGAAAACAATAATGCCTTGATGCTTTCCTTTGGTAAATCGCTACTTTTTCACAATCACATCGAAAGCTTTGAAGAAATTGTAAAAGACGTAGAAAATACGAGCGCCGAAACCTTGATGGCGGTGGCTAATGAAATTTTCCAAGCGGATAATTTTAGTAGTCTCTATTTTCGTAATACGGAGGTCTAAAAGCAAAAATCCCCAGCACTTTTGCGCTAGGGATTAAAATATTCCTCAAAAAATACGTTAGCGTTCGCTGTACATATCACTATAATACCTTTGGTAGTCACCAGAAGTAACATTATTTAACCACTCCTCATTAGAGAGATACCAGTCAATCGTTTCCGCTAAACCTTCTTCGAAAGTAACAGATGGCGCCCAACCTAACTCTTTATTAATCTTGGTAGCGTCAATGGCGTAACGGCGATCATGACCAGGACGATCGGTTACATAGGTGATCAGTTTTACCGAAGTGCCAGGTTCACGTCCAAGCTTCTCGTCCATCTGCTTACATAGTACTTTGATCAATTCAATATTTTGCCATTCGTTAAAACCGCCAATATTGTAGGTCTCGGCATTCTTACCCTCATGGTAAACGAGATCAATGGCGCGAGCATGATCTACCACATAAAGCCAATCGCGGGTATATTTACCATCACCGTAAACCGGTAAAGGTTTATTATTTAACACATTATGAAAGAACAAAGGCACTAACTTTTCTGGGAACTGATTAGGGCCGTAATTATTACTACAATTGGTAATCACATAAGGCATACCGTAAGTTTCCCCATAAGCCCGAACAAAGTGATCGGAGCTTGCTTTAGAAGCTGAATAAGGAGAATTTGGATCGTAAGAAGTTGTTTCCTCAAATAAACCTTCAGCCCCTAATGTTCCGTAAACCTCATCGGTACTAATATGGTAAAAGCGCTTTCCTTGAAAATCGCCTTTCCAAGTATCTCTAAACGAATTCAATAAATTAACGGTACCAATAACATTGGTGCGCACAAAAGAAAGTGGATCGGTTATCGAACGATCGACATGGCTTTCTGCTGCCAAGTGCAAAACCCCTTCAAATTTATGTTCAGCAAAAAGGGCATCCATGGCCTCTGCGTCAACGATATCCGCTTTTACAAAATGGTAATTGGGCTTATCCTCTATGTCCTTTAGGTTCTCCAAGTTACCCGCATACGTGAGTAAGTCGAGATTGTAAATTTCATAGTCGGGGTATTTATTTACAAAGAGTCTCACTACGTGTGAGCCAATAAAACCTGCTCCTCCGGTGATTAAAATTTTCTTTCCGCTCATCCTTAAATATTTCTAATTTTCTTTTCCCAACGCCAAGCGTCTGCCATGGCATCGTCTAAAGTTTTCTCTGTTTTCCAACCTAGCTCGTCATTAGCTTTAGTTGTATCTGCATAAGCGGCCGTAACATCACCACGACGACGCTCTACTATTTTATAGTTTAGGCTTTCGCCAGAAACGCGCTCAAAAGATTGAATCACTTCTAATACTGTACTTCCGGTACCAGTACCTAAATTGAAGAACTCATAATTAGCGCTATTCGCTTTACTTAGTAAACGCTCTACAGCAATAACATGGGCTTTGGCCACGTCTACTACATGAATATAGTCACGTTCATTAGTGCCATCTCTTGTTTCGTAATCGTTACCGAAGACAGATAACTGCTGACGAACACCTGCGGCTGTTTGAGTTACGAAGGGAACCAAGTTTAAGGGCACGCCTAAGGGTGATTCGCCAATTTCCGCGCTAGGATGCGCTCCAATAGGGTTAAAATAACGCAGGGAAATGGCATTGAAACCATGAGCCTCAATCGCATCTTTAATTATCTCCTCCCCTACCTGCTTGGTATTTCCATAAGGGGAAATGGCAGATTTCACCTTACTATTTTCTGTAATTGGCAGTTCATCTGCTTGGCCATAAACCGTACAGCTACTGCTAAAAATGATATTATCAAGACTCAGGTCGCGCATCTCTTGCAGAATATAAACGAGTGAACCTAAGTTGTTCTCGTAATATTCTAAAGGTTTATGGACCGACTCCCCCACTGCTTTGAAAGCGGCAAAATGAATAATCCCATCTAAGTCTGTGTGTGAGCCAAAGAAGCTTTGCACCTCCTGCTTGTTCTTTAAGTCCACCCGCACAAATTCGGGCATCGTACCAGTTATCTTTTCTATACCACTAAGGGCTTGCATGGTAGCATTACTGAGGTCATCTACAATTACCGCCTCGTGACCAGCATTTATTAGCTCCACTACCGTGTGCGAACCGATAAAACCTAAACCACCAGTTACTAGAATTTTAGCCATAATTTCTATTTCTGTCTTGCGTAGTCTTTGAAGTCTTTATGATCTTTCTTGTACAATTCCTCTTCGGGTAAAGATTTGAAATACTCATAGGTGATTTTTAAGCCTTCTTCACGACTTACTTTTGGCTCCCAGCCTAAAATTTCTTTGGCCTTGGTAATATTTGGTTGCCTTTGCGTCGGGTCATCTTTAGGTAAATCCTCATAAATAACCTTTTGATCGGTACCCGTGAGCTTAATAATCTCTTCGGCAAACTGACCAATAGTAATTTCATCTGGGTTACCAATATTAACTGGTCCTGCATAATCACTCATTAGTAAACGGTAAATACCCTCTACTAAATCGTCCACATAGCAGAAAGAGCGAGTTTGTGAACCATCACCGAAAACTGTAAGATCTTCTCCTCTTAATGCTTGCCCAATAAAGGCGGGTAAAACTCTTCCGTCGTTTAAGCGCATCCGCGGACCATAGGTGTTAAAGATTCTAACGATGCGGGTTTCTAGTCCGTGGTAAGTATGATAAGCCATGGTCATGGCCTCTTGAAACCGTTTTGCTTCATCGTAAACGCCTCTAGGTCCAACGGGGTTTACGTGTCCCCAGTACTCTTCTGTTTGCGGGTGAACTTGTGGATCACCATATACTTCGGAGGTCGAGGCGATAATTAGGCGCGCCTTCTTGGCCATAGCCAAACCCAAACAATTATGAATACCTAATGAACCCACTTTAAGAGTTTGAATAGGAATTTTCAAATAATCGATAGGACTAGCTGGCGATGCGAAGTGCATAATGTAATCTAAGTCGCCGGGAACATGAATAAAGTTGGAAACATCATTATGATAAAACTCAAACTCCTTCAAACCGAAGAGATGCTCAATGTTTTTCAAATCGCCGGTAATAAGATTGTCCATTCCTACTACCTGAAAGCCTTCTTTAATAAAACGATCGCAAAGGTGTGAGCCTAAAAAGCCAGCGGCACCCGTAATTAATACTCTTTTCATCTTGAAATTTTAAGATTTAACGCCAATACAGTAATACTCGAAACCAAGATCTGCCATACGTTGGATGCTAAAAATATTTCTACCATCAAAAACAATTGGGTTTACCAATGAAGTTTTTATTTCTTCAAAGTCGGGCACTCTAAATTCGCTCCATTCGGTAACCACCAACAGGGCATCTGCTCCTTTTACGGCCTCATATTCAGATTCAGAGTATTCTATTCTATCACCAATCATGTGCTTGGCCTCTGGCATTGCTACTGGATCATAGGCGCAAACAGAACCACCTGCCGCAATAATCTTATCGATTATCACCAAAGAAGGAGCCTCACGCATATCGTCGGTATTGGGTTTAAAAGAAAGGCCCCACATGGCGAATTTCTTACCTTTAATATCGTTATTGAAACGTTTCATTAGCTTATTAAAGAGCACAGACTTTTGATCGTCATTTACATCTTCTACCGCTTGCAGGATGCGCATTTCGTGACCATTCTCACGTGCAGTGCGCACTAAAGCTTTTACATCTTTAGGGAAACAACTACCGCCATAACCTATACCAGGGTAAATAAAACGATTACCGATTCTTGGATCCGACCCAATTCCTTTGCGCACTAAATTAACATCAGCTCCCATAATTTCGCAAAGGTTAGCGATATCATTCATAAAGCTAATCTTAGTGGCCAGCATTGCATTTGCTGCATATTTGGTCATCTCTGCCGATGGAACATCCATAAAAATAACAGGATGCCCATTTAAGGTAAAGGGATGGTATATTTTTTCAATCACCTTACGTGCATGCTCAGACTCGATACCCACTACGATACGGTCCGGCTTCATAAAGTCGTTTACAGCAGCACCTTCTTTTAAGAACTCAGGATTAGAAGCAACATCAAACTCTAAGTTTAAGCCGCGGCGATCGAGAGCCTCCTGAATTTCTTTTTTCACCTTGGCAGCGGTTCCCACGGGTACGGTAGATTTGGTAACTACTACGCCATAACCATTCATATTTTCTCCAATCTCACGCGCTACCGCTAAAACATATTGTAAATCGGCACTACCGTCTTCACCAGGAGGGGTGCCCACTGCAATAAAAGCAGCTTCAGCATCCTTTATCGCCTCAGGAAGATTTGTACTAAACTGTAGGCGACCTTTTTCATGATTTCTTTGGGTAAGTTTATCTAAACCAGGCTCATAAATAGGCAGGATTCCTTTCTTAAGGTTATCGATCTTTTTTTGATCCACATCAACGCAAACCACGTCGATGCCTACTTCAGCTAGGCAAGTACCCGTAACAAGGCCAACGTAGCCAGTTCCAACAATTACGATTTTCATTTTCGATTGTTTTTAATAAAATCACCTACTGCAGTGGTAATTTCGGTTAATTGTTCATTGGTTAATTCGGTATGCATGGGTAGTGAAAAAACATTTTTCACCAAAGACTCCGTCACGGGGAAACTACCATCGCTGTAGCGAGCATCGCGATAAGCAGTTTGCATGTGTAGAGCTACCGGATAATAAATCATACATGGAATTTCTCGGGCTTGAAGATAGTCAACTAAAGCGTCTCTATCAAATCCATCTGCCAATTGAAGCGTATATTGATGAAACACATGAGTAGACTGCTTATCCCTTACAGGCGTTTTTATTTCATCAAAAGCGGAAAAAGCTTCATCATAAAAATCTGCAGCTGAGCGTCTTGCATCGCAATAAGCGTCTAGATGCGGAAGTTTACAGCGCAAAATAGCGGCCTGAATAGAATCTAAGCGAGAATTTACCCCGATACGATCATGGTAATAACGCACCGACTGCCCGTGATTGGCCACCATTCTCATCTCCGAGGCCAGCTCATCACTATTCGTAAAAATCGCCCCGCCATCTCCATAGCATCCCAAATTTTTACTGGGGAAAAATGAGGTGGTCCCTATATCGCCCATGGTTCCGGCCATTTTTGTTTCACCATTTTTAAAGGTGTACGCTGCGCCAATAGCCTGCGCGGTATCCTCTACCACATAAAGATTATGTTCTTTAGCGATTTCCATGATGGCATCCATATCGGCGCATTGCCCAAATAAATGAACCGGGACAATTGCTTTTGTTTTTGGGGTAATCGCAGCTTTAACTTGTTCTGGGTTTAGCCCAAAAGTATCTTCATCCACATCTACCAAAACAGGCTTTAAGCCAAGAAGCGCAATTACTTCTGCAGTAGCTACGTAGGTAAAAGTGGCGGTAATCACCTCATCGCCTGGCTTTAAACCTAAGGCCATCATGGCAATTTGCAGGGCGTCGGTTCCGTTAGCACAAGGAATTACGTGTTTTACCTTTAAGTAATCCTCTAATTCTTTTTGAAATGACTTTACCTCAGGGCCATTAATATAGGCTGATGATTCTACCACATCAATAATGGCTTTATCAACTTGAGACTTAATTTTATCGTATTGGCTGAGGAGATCAACCATCTGTATTTTTGACATAAAATAAATTATCTCCCACAAAGATAAATAGCATTAAGCTAAAGCCTCTTACTTTTGCAACAATTATGAAAATAAAATTCACCTTCCTTTTCATTGCTTTCATCCTTCTTCATTCTGCTCAAGTACAAGCGCAAACGGGAGTAGAAAGTAAAAGAGCATGGCTTATTGGCTTTGGTCTATCCAGTAATATTCCCAGCGGCCCTTGGACCGAAAATTTCAGGGAAAACTTTAGTTTAAGCACTTCCGTGGGAAGGAAATTTGACAATAATTTAATCATTAGTGGAGAGCTGAATTACCTTTTCGGAGGAGAAGTGGAAAGTCGCAATGATATTTTAGAGAACATAACTACTTCCAATGGTCAACTGCTTAATGGCAACGGAAGCTACGCCCAAATAAATATTAATCAAAGGGGCACCTATTTTAACCTGCAGGCCGAAAAATTATTCTTCAGTCCAGCTAACAATGAAAACTCTGGCTGGTCGGTAGCAGCTGGCGCCGGATATGCCTGGCATTGGTTAAATATCGATAATGTGGGAAATGATTCTCCCCAACTAAATGAAGAATATATCAGAGGTTACGATCGCTTGAGTAGAGGCTTTACCGCTATGCAAAGCATAGGCTATCTTTATTTATCTAAAAGCAAACTGGTTAACTTTAAAGTATCTTTTGAACTTAATCAGATTTGGTCGCAAGACCTGCGGAAGTACAATTACCCCACCGGACTTTTGAGTAATGAAAGCCAATTGAATTTACTTTATAGCCTTAAATTAAAATGGTATTTACCTATTTATTTAGGGGGCAAAACGGACGAATACTATTACAATTAATTTGCAGTTTTTATATAACATAGGCATTGCATTCTATGGGCTAGTTATTCAAGTTGCTAGTAATTTCTCTGCAAAAGCAAGCGACTTTATTGAAGGAAGAAAAGATTGGTCGAAAAAATATCAATCACTGGCGCTTAGCCAGCAGCCAAGAATATGGTTGCATGCCGCTAGTTTGGGCGAAATGGAACAAGGCGTTCCTATTTTAAAACAATTACAAAAAGCCTTACCCGATCATCAATTTGTGATAAGCTTTTTTTCGCCGAGTGGTTTTATTAATTTTAAGCAGCGCGAATTAGCCGAACATATTCTTTATCTTCCCTTAGACAGCCCTAAAAATGCCGAAAAATTTGTTGAAATCCTTCAGCCTGACTTAGCCATTTTCATCAAATACGAAATTTGGGTAAACTACTTTAAAGAGCTCCATAAAAAGAATATCCCGCTACTATTAGCGCCAGCATTATTTCGCCCCCAACAAATTTACTTCAACCGATATACGGGCACTTTTTTTAAAAATGTCTTAGCCAATATTGACAGCATCCTAGTTCAAGATAAAGCTTCGTTAAGGCTATTAGAAAGCCACCATATTACGGGAGCACAAATTTGTGGTGACAGTAGGTTTGACCAAGCCCTTACTAATCGTCAAGAAAACTACCCTTCTGAAAAATTTCAAGATTTTATCGGTGATAAATTCTGCTTGATTTTGGGCAGCTCATGGCAAGCAGAAGAGGATTTACTCGAAAAGGCTCTGGACTCTTTCTCTAAGCTAAAAGTGATCCTTGCACCGCACGACGTAAGCAATGCAAATATAAAACGGATTGAAACTAAGTTTAAGCATTGGGGAGTCTGTAAATTCAGCGAAAACACTTGGTCTGAAAATGATACGATTTTACTGGTAGACAATATTGGGCATTTAAAAAAGCTTTATCGCTTTGCCGATTTCGCATTAATTGGGGGTGGCTTTGGCGCTGGGCTCCACAGTACGGTTGAAGCAGTTGTTTATGAAATCCCTGTAGCTTTCGGACCAAAACATTACAAGTTTATCGAAGTAGCCGAATATTTGCAAGGAGGCTTTGGCTTTGAATTGGAAGATGCAGAACAATTTATACGCATCTTGCGAAAGCTAGAAAGTGAAAAATTGCGCGCAGAGATTAAAGTTAAGATAGCAGAATATTTGCGCCAAAAGACGGGAGCGGCCGATAAAATTAGCGCTAAGGCTCTAGAATTACTGAAGCTTCAATAGCCCAGAATGGAAAAGGAAAAAAAAGCTTTACGATTGGAAATGATGCAAGCAAGACTTGCTCTTTCTGAAGAGCAAAAAGAGAGGAATAACAAGCATTTAGAGCAGCTTGCCATCTCTTTAATTCAAAATAAATCGGCGCGCACTGTGCACATATACCTGAGTTTAGCAGAGGAAATTGCTACACAGGGAATAATTGATTATTGTTGGAATAAGGGTATTAAAATCATAGTACCTAAAACTTTAAAGGCGGGTCTCCTAAAGCACCTGCACTACCAATGCGGTGATAGACTAAGCACGGGGAGCTTTGAGTGTAAGTGGCCTTCACATAATAAGGAACATAAAGGCGAGATTGACCTAATCATTTGCCCAGGACTAGCTTTTGACCATAGTGGCAATCGGCTAGGCTATGGAGGTGGCTATTACGATCGTTTTTTAGCAGAGCACTCAGAAGCCTATAAAGTAGCTTTAGCCCATGATTTTCAAGTATTCTCTAAAATCCCAAACGACGCTCACGATTGCAAAATGGATGAGATATTGGTCGCCAAAGAAGTTTAATACCTGAGCTCGAAAATTCTTAGTAGGATCAGATTTTCACAAAGGACAAGGTCACAAGGTGCATTTTCAAACGCTTGGCTGTCCAGTGGCAGAAGAAGGCTAATTGTACGCGTTCTAAACCACTAATAACCGAAGCCAAGTTTATATTACAATCTTTAGTTCCTTCGCATAAAAGGCAATTCTTTCCAAGAGCACCTCCTTACGAACTGGTTTAGTTAGGTAGTCATTCATTCCCACTTTTAATACTCTTTGCTTGGTTTCTTGCATGGCATCTGCGGTAACAGCGATAATCGGAATTTGACGATAGGCTTGCCCAAGGGAGCCACTTCTAATAGCTTCCGTCGCTTCATAACCATCCATAACAGGCATTTGTAGATCCATCAAGATCAAATCAAAGTGCTGCTCTTTCATCATTGCCAGTGCCTCTTCACCATTATTAGCTATTTCTAGAAGTAGATTTTGTGTGGAAGCCAGTAGTTTCTTTAAAATCATCTGATTCATAACATTATCCTCTACCATCAAAACATGTAGGTTTCCATCGTTCTGAGGCTCAGGAACCTCAAGGCCTAAATCTTTATCCTCACTGGCTTTTTCTACTACTGGTAAATCTAAACTCAACTCCACTTTAGTTCCTTCAGATTCCTCACTTTTCATATCAATTTTCCCTTTAAAAAGAGAAACAAGATGCTTCACAATTGTTAAACCTAAACCCAAGCCGCCAAAGCGACGCTTATCATTTAATTTCATCTGATTAAAGCTTTCAAAGATATTAGACAATTCTTCCTTCTTCATACCAACGCCGGTATCTGCAATTTCTATTTCTAACTTACAGTTCTCAGGCGAAGTTTCAGAAGATTTCACCTTAATACTCACACTCCCGGCAGGGGTGAACTTTACGGCATTACTAATTAGATTATTTATTATTTGGCCAAAGCGCTTCTCATCGCCTCTAACTTTAGCGGGGACGGTAGGATCCATCTCTTTTATAAATTCAAGATTTTTCTTGCGAGCCTCTAAGTGCCAACTTTCACAAGCCTGCATGATTACCTCACGCGGGGAAAAAACCAGAGAATTATCTAACCTTAAGTCATTCTTCTCAATATGTTCAAAATCTAAAATATCATTTACATTACTCAGTAGACTAAAAGAGGCACTTTTAATAATACGGTAGTTTTCAATTAAGTCTGGATCATCACTATCTTCCAATAAAACCGTTGTCATTCCTAATATTGCATTTATCGGCGTGCGCAGCTCATGGCTTATATTAGACATAAAATAAGTTTTGTAGGCACTTACATCTTCACTTCTCTCAAGAGCTTCCTGCTGAGAGGCTTCTTTTTGACGCCGAAGCTGAGCAATGAGATTAGTCATTGAGAGTGACAAAAACACAACTTCTAAGGTAATACCAAATTTAGCCGCATTATTTACGAAGAAACTATTTGGCAGTAAGCTTAAGTTATTCATCACAAAAACTAATAAGCTGAGAACCAAAAACAGTATACCGATTAAAAAGAAAGAATCTACTGGTTTACGTTTAAGATGAATGAAAATGGTAGAAACTAAAATCAAAACCAAGCTTAAAAAGCCGTTGATATTGCTAAGCGGGTAAGCAAGAGCCAAAGTAGAATCGTTAATAAAAAGCAATAAAGCTACTAAGGGTATCAGCACATAAAAAACACGGTAGAGCTTATTGAGAGCAGGCGACCATTTTTGAACCTTTAAGAAATGTTGGGCATACTGTAAAAGGAAAAAATTGGAGAACAAGGCGGCAATTAAAACAAATCTAGCGTTTAAATAAGAGCCTGATGGAAAAATGAATTGATAGATCAAACCATCTAAGGCACCTTGTAAAAGCGCTATTGAAATAACATAAACCCCATAAAACAAAAAGCTCTTTTCGCGTAAGCTGGTAAAAAAGAAAAGATAAATAATGGCACTGATAGAAAGCATCCCATAAAAACCACCCAAAAAGGTCTGCTGCTTGTAGTTTACTTGCCAAAACTCTTCAAAACTTTGTAGATCAACTCCTAAGTTAAGTGTCTCACCATCGCTCTTTAAATGCAAATAAAATTGGTTAACTCCTTCGTCATTCAAACGCACCTTAAAAAAGGTACTGCGGTGCGCTACATCTCTTTTAGAAAAATCCATTTGGTCACCACTACTACTTTTTACCCAAGCACCATTTTGCATTTGGTATAAATCCACTTCATCGGTAACAGGCCTTCCTGTTTTTAGATAAAAAACACCATCATAGTTTGTAGGTTTAACAATAGAAAAACGCAGCCAATAGTGACTTTCAGTAAAGCCCTGGCTAATATTCTCAGAATCCAAGTTTTTAAAGGCAGTGTCTTCTATTGCCCTAAGTTCTTTAAGACTTAAGCTTTGGGACCCTGCATTATAAAATTGGATATTTCTTACTTCAGGCTCTTCGCTAGCAAAAGCAGCAGTGCTAAAACAGACTAAAAGTATAAAAGTTAAAAATCTCGAAGTCGACATCATTATTTGTTTGATTGCGATATACGTCTACTATTTGGTTCAGGTTTTATTAGATAATAAAAAAACATCTCCTTATTCTTTTGTTTAACTAACAACCAGGTATTTAGTTTTCAAAAAAATATATAATCGGATGAAAAGTTTCTTTTCGCCTCTTTAAAAATAGCTTAGACCATTATCAGGATGCAAAGTTAAGATAGTTCTAAGACCTAAGGTATTAAGAACAAAGTATCATTAACTTTAATTCTACTCATATAATAGCTAACAAATATGAATCAAGTACTTAGTGATGCAATTAATACACACGAATAAGTACACTTGCAAGATTTAAACTTAAGTAATTGACCACAAAGTAATTAGACTAAATTAATTTCGAGGTTTTCAGTCAATATGCATGGTTTTCCAAGGGGAAGGTCTTATTTTTAGTGCGGGAAAAAAATGGGTTTATTAAGGAATAACATGCGTCTTTGGGCCGCTTTGGCTGGCCTATTGTCCTTTCTATCTAGTAGGGGGCAGCTACCTTGCGCGCCACAAGTTAACCTAGGAAGTAATATTAATTTTTGCTCGGGCAACACCCTTACTTTAAGTGCATTTAATCCTAATTCCACCTATTTATGGAGTACTGGCGCCACAAGCCCCAGTATCAGTGTTAGTACTACTGGTTCTTACTGGGTAGTGGTTACAAATTCATGTGGCTCAGCAACAGACACCATTGATATATTAACCGCTACTCCTTTGTTTTTCAACCTTGGCCCAGATCAAACTCTTTGTTCGGGCAGCAGCCTAAGCCTGTCTATTCCGTTTCAAAATGGCACTAGCTACCTTTGGAGCACAGGGTCCACTTCCAACTCCATATCGGTAAATAATGCAGGTACCTATTGGCTAAGAGCTAGCAATGCCTGCGGGATATTTACCGATACAATAGTTATAAACTACGACAATACTCCTAACCTAAATTTAGGACCAAATCGTATTGTTTGCTTAGGAACAAGTGTTAATCTCAATTCTGGCTCTAGCAGTGGTACAAGACTATGGAGCGACGGAAGCACTGGCAATAGCCTTAGCGTAAATAGCAGCGGTACTTATTGGGTAGAGCTTAACAATGCCTGCGGTGTATTCCGTGATAGTGTTTCTCTCACCTTTGTCAATAGCAATCAGATTTTTACGAGCGACATATTGAGCCTTTGTGCTGGTAACAGTCTAAACTTAGGCAGCAATCTAAGTGGGTCCTATCTTTGGAATACTGGCGCTACCAGTACTAGCATTTCGATAACTAGCCCAGGCTTATACTGGCTAGAAATAACTGATGGCTGCGTAATTAGAGATAGCATTTTTGTAAGAGGCATCCCTGTCCCGAACCCAAATATAGGGAATGACACCACCCTATGTGCAGGCCAGAGTTTAAACATAACAGACAGTAGTTCTGGTTTTACCCGCCAATGGAGTGATGGCTCATCAGGCAGCAGCCTAAACGTAAATAGCGCGGGTGTTTACTGGCTTCGCTTAGATAATGGATGCCAATTTTATTACGATACGATAAATGTCAACATCAGCCCAAACTTTATTAAGCCTATAGCGGATACCAGTTATATCTGCCCAGGTGGTTCCATAAATCTTAACGCTGCGAATAGCCAGGCTAATCCAACCTACCAATGGAGTAACGGCAGTACTAGTCAGGTTACCAGCTATAATAGCGTCGGTAATCACTGGCTAAGGCTTAACAACTCTTGTTTTACGGATACCTTTAACTTTGTTATTGTATCAGACTCTACCTTAAGTATAAGCCTAGGCAGTGATAGCCTACAAATCTGCGCAAGCAATTATAATTTACAACTGCAGGGAGCTTCTTTAAGCGACAATATTTTATGGTCTACGGGACTGAGCCAGTCCCTAAATTTAAACGCCACAACAAGCGGCATCTACTGGGTGCGAGTTACCAATAACTGCGGTACTTACAGCGATACCTTGCATTTAGATTTAGTAGAACCGCCGCGCGGCATTAGCCAAGATACTTTAAGTTTATGTTCTAATCCGGGGAGCAGTGTTACCGCCACCGCTCGCTTTACTCCTTTTACCCAATGGCTATGGAGTAATGGCGACAGCAACAGGAGTACAAGCTTTAATACCATTGGTTACCATAGCCTTATGGCTTATAATATTTGCGACACCCTCTACGATTCTGTTTATGTGAAAAATGTGTCGGATTTAAGCTTCACCCTTGGTCCTGACACAAGCCTTTGCCCTGGAGAAAGCATTGCTATTAATCTTAGCAATTTAGGAGCCGATAGCTTGGTTTGGGAAAATGGTTCTACTTCTAATACCAGAAACATCACCACAACAGGAAGCTACAATCTTAGCCTTTACAGTGCCTGCGGAGTGGAAAGAGATACTCTTCAGGTTATTGCCACCCCTGTACTAAATCAAGTTTTAACCGACCAAGAAATTTGCTTTGGCGACAGTATTTTTATCGACGCCTCGCAAAGTGCAGCCTTAAATTACCAATGGAGTAACGGAGATACTAACGCGAGTATTTGGGCGAAAACTGCTGGGCTTTATACTGTTAGCATTACTAATAATTGCGACACGCTTATTGACTCGATGAATTTAAAGGTTAGCCAAGCCATTTCTTTTAACCTAGGACCAGACACTGCCATATGCGAAGGGGATGGAATGGTTGTGGACCTCAACTACCTTAATGCTGATGCCATTTCCTGGTCGGATGGTTCCACAGACTTTAGTAGAAACATTAGTAACCCAGGCACTTATATTGCTTCGGCAAGTAATATTTGCGGCAGCTTTAATGATACCCTAATAATCAGTCAAATTCTAAAACCCGTCCCACTCCTTCAAGATACTACCATTTGCTTTGGTAATAGTGCTAATTTAGATGCGAGTCAATTACAAGCCACGAGTTATTTATGGTCTAACGGTTCTACCGCGAGTGCTATTAACGTAAATAGCGCAGGGCTTTATTGGGTAAACATTGCAAATAACTGCGATACCATTACCGACTCTGTAAGGATTAGCGTGGCACAAGCGCTTAACTTCAGCTTGGGGGCTGATACCGTTTTTTGTCAAGGTGGAGTAAAGCAGGTAAACTTAAGCAGCCTATTGGCAGATAGCATTCGTTGGTCGGATGGATCTAGCTTATTGCAGAGAAACTTAAGCACTTCTGGACAATTTAGCGTAAATGCCTATAATGCCTGCGGAGTGTTTGCAGATACGATAAACATAAATGTTATTTCTCCACCCCAAGCACAACTTGAGGATACGACTATATGCACAGGCAGCACTATCAGTCTTGACGCATCGCAAAATCAAGCGACCAGTTATTTATGGTCTAACGGATCTACCGCCAGTGCCATAAATGTAAATAGCGGAGGTAATTACTGGGTGAGTATTCGCAATGGCTGTGATACCTTGATTGATAGTGTAACTATTATTGAAGACTTTCCTCTACAAAGCTTTGACCTTGGCAATGACACTATTTTTTGCGCAGGAAACATCACTCTAGATGCAGGTGACCAAACCAATGCCTCCTACCTATGGCAGGACGGCAGTACCGGAAGATTTCTCACTACTTCTGGCACAGGAACCTATTATGTTGCAGTGGAAAATGCATGTGGCATCTTAAGAGATACTATTAATGTTTTAGTTACTGGTCCACCGCAAATAATATTAGGAGATTTTGTACAGTATTGTGATAACAATAGCCTAACGCTCAGCGCTCAAAACCCTGGCAGCAGCTATTTATGGAGCACTGGGGCTACAAGTCAAAGTCTAACCATTACTAGTCCTGGTCAATATTGGGTAACCGTTACTAACCCCTGTGGAACAGCGAGTGATACCATAATTGCGCAGGTAGAATCGCCACCGCAAGTACCCTTCTTGCAAAATGATACTCTTATTTGTTTAGGCGATAGCATTGAGTTGAACACCGGCTATCCCAGTATGTCTTCTTTGTGGAGCGATGGCAGCCGAAATTTCCGTTTAGAGGTAGACCAAGCGGGAGCCTACTCAGTAATTATCAGTAATTCTTGCGGGAATTATTACGACACCGTTAATGTGAGTGTTTGGAGCAATCCGCAGCCTTTTAATTTAGGGGCAGATACTAGTATTTGCGCAAATACCAGCAGTATTAGTATTGGCACTTCGGTAGATGCGGTTTCTTACCTATGGAGTACTGGCGCAACCACAGATAGTATAAGCATTAGTCAATCTGGCACCTATATTTTAACTACCACCGATTTTTGCAATTACACTTTTAGCGATACTATTATTGTTGATGGGCACTTCCCACTAGATATTGACCTTGGTCCAGACCGTACCATCTGTGTAGGCGATAGTATTTTTCTTGATACCGAAATTAATGCGCATGAAGTTAGATGGAATGATGGCTTTATTGGCTCTAGTCGCAGTATTTCTGAAGAAGGAACCTATATCGCAAGTAGCACTAATGCTTGTGGATCCTTTAGTGACACCATCAAAGTATTGCTAAAGCCAGTACCTCAGTTTAAGGATCAAAGTTTTCTCTTTTGCCAAGAAGATTCACTGCTACTACGTGTTTCTGACATTTTAGATAGTAGTGAATTCAATTTTGATAACTACTCTATTTACTGGGAGGATGGCAGTGCCCTAAATGAAAGATATTTTTATAATGCGGGCGATTACACCTTACTTTTTGAAGACTACTGCGAGGCATACCCACTTAACTTCCAGATAGAAACAAAGCTTTGTATTTGTCCACTATTTCTTCCTAATGCCTTTAGCCCTAATGGAGATGGAAAGAACGATTATTTTGGAGCTATCGGCGATTGTGAGCTAACTGCTTATCAAATAGAAATCTTTAACCGATGGGGCGAGTCTGTTTTTAAATCAATTGAAAAAGAGGACCATTGGGACGGGAGAAAAAAAGGAGAGACTGCTCCACAAGGGACTTACTTTTATAGAATCGTTTACGAGTGGTCTGATTTAGACCGTGGCTATACCGAAGAAAAGTCAGGTACCCTCACTCTACTGCGCTAATTAATCTTGGCCCATCATTTTGTTATGAACTAGAAAGACTGCTCTACAAATTAATGCCTTAATTTCGAAGCCAATTTAACTAAAGGGAAATCGGCATTGGCAAACTGGCAGCACTTCTATCTCATTCGCATCGAGTTTCTCGGCTTTCGGTATCATGGTTGGCAAAAACAAGCGAAGTATAAGTCGGTGCACGCCATGGTTGACAAAACCTTTGATTACATCTTTCAGCATAGCAATTATCGTACTCTAGGCTGTGGCCGAACCGATGCAAAGGTCTCTGCCGATGATTATGCATTTGAGCTTTTTGTAATGAACGAAATGGTAGCTGCAGACTTGCTTTCAAGCCTCAATCGCAACCTACCAGCAGACATTAGAGCTAAGTCTGTTAAAGCGGTTGATTCTAGTTTTAATATTATTCGCAGCGCACGCACCAAAGAATATCACTATCACTTTTCTTTTGGAGAGAAACCTCATCCCTTTATTGCGCCTTTTATCCGAGGTTTTAATGAGCGTCTAAATATCGAAGAAATGCGCAAAGCGGCCCAGTATTTTGAAGGAAGCCATAATTTCAAACGCTACGCGAGCAAACCCTCAAATGACACAGAACTAAGACGAGAAATTCTTTCGGCTAAAATAGAAGAAGACCATAAGTTTAGTGGCAGCTTCGCCCCTCAAAATACCTTTGTTTTTAAGGTAAGAGCAGCAGGTTTTTTACGCTATCAAGTGCGCTTAATGATGGGAGCATTAATTGAAGTTGGACGAAGTAATTGGTCACCCGAGGATATCAAGGAGTCTTTAATCAATTACGATTTGGCCCCAATTAAACATATCGCCCCATCTTCGGGACTAGTTCTACATAAGGTTGAGTTTACCGAAGCACATCTGCCTAAAGCCGGTAAAAACTAGTGCTTAATTAATTTTCCCGATTGTACTCTCTTCTGCCCCTTACGGTAGATATAATAATAGATACCCTTCGGCAATTTACTTAAGTCTAGCACTGGCTCTTGCGCTGGCTTAAACCGTCTGATTAAATTTCCATGCAAATCATGAATGGAAACTTCTGCAGCACTTGCATCCTTTTCCGAACTATTAAAAATTACTTCATCTTTAAAAGGATTGGGGTAAACGCTTAGTGGGCTTTCCATTTCACCTTCGGGCAGACTAAACAAATCGCTGCAATTTATACTTGGATCTCCAAACATATTATTGTCCATCCAACTTAAGCGCTGTGTTAGCCAAGTTTTAATAAAGTTAACTTCCTCTAAATGGGTATTTCCCACAAAATCATTGGGCCAAATATTAACACCTAATATGGGGAATTTATCAAAGTTCCGATCGACCGCCGGGCCCAGCTCTAAAACCATATTATCTATACTAGACATAAGATAGGGAGTACTGAGAGTTTGCTGACGAAGTTCTTGCCAGCGGCAATACATTTTATTTTGAACGGACGGAATGCCCACTATTTTATCTAACCAAAAAGCCCGCGAAGTACATGGGTAAATCCAACCATTAGGATCGGGGCTACAACCAAAATCAAAATTACCCATGCTTAAGTTGAAGTCCCAAA